>JAAYCB010000521.1 GCA_012744395.1 Pirellulaceae bacterium | reverse complement strand
TTTGCCGGGATCAAGGGGGTCTACGAGCCGGAAGGGCTCGTCGGCCGGCTGGTGATCTGCGCGGCGAACCTCGCTCCGCGGAAGATGAAGTTCGGCGTCAGCGAAGGGATGATCCTGGCCTCGGGCAGCGGCGGGCAGGAGATCTGCCTGATTGCGCCGGACGCCGGCGCCAAGCCGGGCCAGCGGGTGCATTGACCGAGCGCGTGCTTGCGCCGTGACCCCGCCGCCGTGCGAGCCCTGCCGCCGCGGGGCACGTGCCGGGACGATCCTGCCCCTGTCTAGCCGCGCTTCATGAAGGGATCGTCGCGGCCCTGCTATGGCCAGACCTCGGCGCCGGCAAGCATCTTGCGAACATCGCCCGTTCCGGCTCCGCGCACGAGGAGATACGTTCGCGGGCCGATCGACACGAGCGGCCGGCCGTCTTCCGATTGGAAGGGCCGCGGGACGGCGAAGGGGCGAAAGATGCCGATCGCGCCCGGATCGGCCGGGAGCCGCAGCCGCGTCTCGTCGGCGACGGCCCAGAAGAGGGCGTAGGCATCGGCCGGCTGCCGCGTTCGGCGGAAGACATACGCCTTGACCGCGCCTTGGGCGACCCCGGCCACCTCCTCGATTTCCACCAATTCGTAGACGCCCCGCTCGTTGAGGAAGAGGTGGTGTTCGCGGCGGTCGTTGAGGATTCTTCGCTGCCCGTCGGTCAGGCCCCGGCCGGCGGAGATGTTCTTGAACACCTCGCGTTGCCGGTAGCACGGGACATAGTGGGCGTCGGCGGGTGCGACATTCTTCAGCTGCTCATGCCCCTCGATCGGCCACTGGCCGCTCAGCCGGGCATCCTCCCAGGTCTTGATCGCCTCGAGGCAGTCGTCGGCGCGGGGATTGGCCTGAAGCTCCTGGAGTCGGACGTGGAGCGAGAGGGGGCAATCCCAGGCGGCCGCGCGGCTGGCCACGTACTCGAACACGTCCGGGCCGGGAGAGCCCGGCGGCGCGGCGCCGAATCGTCCCAGCCAGCCGAACTGGACGCGGGAGAAATCCCAGACCCGCGCGGCGGCCGTCGGGCAGGGCATCAGCCGGCAGAAATCCTTCATGCCCTCGGGCGTGGCGACGACGTCGTAGGCGTTGCTCCGGCTGATCATGTGCCAACTGAAATGGGTGTAGTTGGCCGATTCGCAGACCGGCGGTGGAGGCTCCAGAAGCCGGAACACCCGGTGCTGCGCGCGGGCCACGTTGTACCAGTAAGGCTCGTGGACGTCCTCGGCGCCGTCGAAATAGACCATCTCGTAGGGGCCCGTCTCTCGATAGATCGCGGCGATCCGCCGGGCGACTTCATCCTGGATGTCGGTGTCCTGGTCGAAGCGGATGAAGGACGGCCAGGTGTCGACGTCGAGCAGGCCCGCGCGATCGCCCGCCCGGTGGGCGGCGGCCGCGGTCCCCAGGCTTCCCCTGCGGCAGCCGGTGAACTGGAACGGCTCTTCGCTGCGATAAGCCTCGTATTCGATCAATTCCTTGCCGAGTTTCAGTAACCGGCGACCGTCGTCGAGCGTGGCGCCGGCGGGGTTCTCACGGACCGTGAGCGTGGCGGCGCCGGCGGGGACATCCGCCGCCAACGTGTAGCTGGCAACCGTGTGCAAGCGATCGTCCGGGACCGGAGTGACGTAGGGATCGTTCTTGCCGGCCTTTGAATAGTGGATGTGCAGCCCCACGCCGAGGCCCGCCCGGCGCACCGCGTCGGCGACCTGGCGGAGGTCGGCCATGCCGCGCCGATAGTCGTCGTTCCAGGAAAAATGCCCTGGCGACTTGGCGAACGATGTGTAGGAAAAGAGCAGCACGCGAAACCCGCCTCGCTTGGCGAATTCGATGAACTGGCCGATATTCGCCGGCGTCGCCCGCGACGCCCAGAAATAGGAGCGCTTTTGGAGCGGAGAGCGGCGGAATGTCGCGCCGGAGGGGAGCTTGAAGCCGCGTTCCATTGCGGCCATGGCGTCGAGAAGCCGCTTTCTCGGCTCGGGGCATCCGATGATCACGGCCGTTGCGCCGCGGAAGCCGACCGCAGCCTCGGCCGTCGCCGTCAGCAGCACCTCGCCGTCGCCCGGCCACATTTCGGCATTCGTTTCGAGGTTTCCGCCGCGCAGGCAGATGCCGAAGCGGTCGTCGTAAACGGCATTCAGCCATTGGCCCACGTGGGGCAGCTTGCGGACGTTCAACCGCAGGAGGTCGATCCGGTCGATTGCCTCTCCCTCCAGATCGAGAAGCTCCAGGGCCAGGTAGTCGCCGGTGCTCTGCACGCGATACGTGGCCTTGACGCCGGCGGAGGCAAAATCGATCACCAGCTTGCCGTCTTGGAGGGAAGCGCCGGTGGCGGGAAACCGCGGCCCGCGGTAGACCCACCGCCCGACGATCTCGGCGTAGGGCCCCTCGGCGTCGCAGACCGCGCGGCCCCCGCGGTAGACAACGGCGATCGGCGCCGGCGCCCCGGCGCTGTAGTCGATTCCGCGGGCCTTGTCCGCGAGGCTTCGCAACATGCCGTCGTCGCCAATTTCCAGCCGCAGGTGCGGATTTTCCAGCACCACGGCGCCGGCGGACGCGGAAGTGACCGCCGCCAGGCACGTCCAGGCCAGCCAGGTCCGGCAAAACGTCTTGGAATGCATTATGACCATCGGAACCACCGCAGCGCGAGAAAGAACGACACCATGCCCCACGCGACAATCAGCGCGAGGTCCGCCCCGAGCGCGAGGATGCTCGCGCCTTCCAGCATGATCCCGCGGAGCGCGTGAATCAACGGGGTCAGGGGGAGAAGGCCGAGCAGGGGCTGGACGGCCTCGGGAAACCGCTCCGTGGTGAAGAAGATGCCCGAGCCGATCCACATCGGCAGCAGCACCGCGTTCATCAACCCGGAGACCGTCTCGATCGTCTGGGCCCGGCTGGCCACCAGCAGTCCGATCCCGGAGAATTCCAGCGATCCGAGGAGGATCAACACTCCCACGGCCAGGTGGCTGCCGTGGCAGACGACGCCGAACGCGATCCGCGCGAAGATCAGCAGGAGGAGGACCTCGGAGACGGTGAACAACAGCCGGCTGATCATCAGCGCCGCCATGAAGTGGCTGCGTTTCATCGGCGTGGCCAGGTAGCGCTTGAGGAGCTTCCGGATGCGCATGTCGACGACCGCGTAGCCCACGCCCCAGAGGCCGCCGCCCATCAGGCCCATGCCCAGCAGGCCGGGCACGAGGAAGTCGATATAGCGGCCGCCCGGCTCGCTGGCCGCGCGCTCACCGGTCTCGACGACGTCCTTGCGCCCCGCCGCCCGCTGGAGAAAATCGTCCACCGTGTTTCTTGCCAGCGCGCTTTCCGCGCGGGTCGGGTCGAAATGGTATTCGTAGCGCGGCGCCGGATCGGAGTGGGCGAACAGGATCAAGTCCACCTGCCCGGAGCGGAGGCGCCGGCGGCACTCGTCTTCGCTCCAGATGCGGGCGTCGAAGCGCGAATCCCGGTCAAGCACCGCGCAGGCCGACTCGGCAAGCCCTCCCCGGGCAACGGCGATCCGGCAGACTTCCAGCGGCCGGCTGCGGAACGCGACGCCGAGCGTTACGACCATCACGAGGGGAAACGCATAGACCCAGAAGACCGCTTCCGGCTCGCGGAGAAACTCGCGGACCCGGGCGAGCGTCAGGTTGACGAGCGGGTTGAAGCGGGCCGGTTCGGGCGTGGTGTCGGTCACGAGTTGGCCTCCCCGGCCGGTTCGATCGGACGCCCGGTCAGACCGACGAAGACGTCGTCGAGGCTTCCGTGGCGGGTGGTCAGGCTGGCCAACCGCCAATTGCGCGCTGCCAGCCACTCGAGCAGGGCGGGCAGGACCAGATGCGGTTCGGTGACGGACAGGTGGATCACGCCGTCCTCGCAGCGGCAACCGGTGACCGCCGGGAGCGTGGACCAGGTTTCGGGCGGCAGCCGCATGGCCGCGGGCGATTCGACCGAGAACTCGACGACGTGCCGCCCGCCCAGCCGCGCGATCAATTCGCGCGGTTGTCCGAGGGCAATCAGCCGCCCCCGGTCGACAATCGCCACCCGGTCGCAAAGCCGCTCCGCCTCCTCCATGTAGTGGGTGGTCAGGAGGGTCGTCCGGCCGTGCCGCCGCAACTGGCGGATGATTTCCGCCAGTTGCCGCCGTGAGTGCGGGTCGAGCCCGGTCGTCGGCTCATCGAGGAACATCAGCGCCGGATCGCCGACCAGGGCCGCGGCCACGGCCAGCCGCTGTTTCTGACCGCCGGAGAGGTTCTTCACCCAGGTGTCGGCCTTGTCTTCAAGCGATACTCGGGCGATCGCCTCGGCCGGCGCGATTCCCGATCGATAGAGGCTGCGGAACAGCGTCAGGGTCTCGCGGACGGTCAGCTTTTCGGAGAACTTGGTTTCCTGCAACGAGATGCCGATCCGCTCGCGGATCGCCCGGCCGTGGTCGCGCCAACCCATGCCGAGAATCCGCACGGCGCCCGCGGTCGGCTCCAGCAGGCCTTCGAGGATTTCGATCGTCGTGGTCTTGCCGGCGCCGTTTGGTCCCAACATGCCGAAGCATTCGCCCTCGGCGATTGCCAGATCGATTCCGCGGACAGCCTCGACCGGAGGCTTTCCCGGATAGGTCTTCTTCAGGCCGGTGCACTCTACTGCCAGGTGCATCGCGGAGGGTCACTTGCGCGGCCGCCGCTGCGGCTCGCTGCAACGGTGGCAGCGGACTTGCCGCCGGTTGAGCTTTGCGCCGCACTTCGGGCAGCGGCGAGCCTTCAGTCTCTTGACGAATTTCGTACGTTCTCGAAGACCCATGCAACGATCCTTTCCAGGGCTCGGCGCCTGGCCCCGGCGCCCTGTGGCCGGTCTTTCCCGCCCGCGGCGTCCCAGCCGTGCAAGACGCCGAACAACTCGCCTCGGACGGGCCAATCCGGGCGGGTAGCACGGCAACCCGGGTCGGCGCGGCCCAACCCGGTCGGGAAGACCAGCCAGCGGCAATGAAGCGCAATCGTATCGATTCGGCAATCCGCTTGGCAAGCCCTCTTCTCTCAAAATCGCACAGGTCGGCCGCAGGGCCTGTATACTATGCGGAGCACTCGCGGCAAAATTGACGGTTGCCGCAAGGGACACTATGATGATCGACAATACGATATTCTGCGCACTCCCGCACGCTTATAGTTGACAGGATGAGGCTCTTCTTCAGGAAACGGCGCAGAGGGAAGCGCGACCGCCAGCCGTCTGCGCACGCAACGTTCACGGGGGCCGAGCTGGAGCAGGCGATCGCGGCGGCCGCTGCGCCGGTTTACCTGGTGGCGTCCCGGGTGTTGCGCCGCGTGATCCGCCGGCAGTGGGAGCTGGCCGGTCTGCAATACCGCATCCCGCATGGCGAAGTCTTCGTGATCGCCCGCGCTCGGCTCGTGGGAATCGTCGAATGGGACGAGCTGGGCCTGCCCGAGGGGGCCGTGATTCCCGAGAGGGTAATCCTCCTCCGCCGCCCGGACCTCGACGAATTGAAGGCCAACCCCGCCGCGGCGATTCTCACCCAGTCCTGGAGGTCGGTTTTTCACGGCATGGTGCACCTGGCCGCCGAGAACCGGATTGCCCGGGGCGAGTTGCCAGCGTCGAATGTCCGCGACTGGATCGATCGGCTGGGAATCCAGGAATTTGCCGAGATGTGCGAAGTCCTCCGTCAAGAGAGGCTGCTTCTCGGCTCGCACGACCCGACGGTGGCGCTGATCGAGGCGGCGGCCGTCTTCTGGGAGCTGTACTACTTCTCGCCGCACCTGCTGCCGATCTGGTTTCCCGCCATTGAGGAACCGGAACGAGTCGCCGAATTGTTCCGCGAGTTGGTGGAGCCCGCCCCACTGTTTTCGGCCTCCCGCCCCAAGGGCGCCAAGAAGCCGGTTGCCGAGACTCCCGCCGAGGTGCTCGGCCGGGCTTCGACCAGCGAGCGTTTGCCCGATCCGCCCGGCCAAGGCCTTGCCAGGCGGCTGCTGTCGCCGCGCCGAGAAACGCTCGAACGTCGCGCCGACCGGGCCGCTGGGCGAGGAAACCTGGTCCGCGCGATGATCCTGCGCGCCCGTGTTCGGCTGCAAACGCCCCGGGAGACCGCCGGGCGGGCGCGGGCGATCGTCCGAGAGACCGTCGATCGGTTGATCCACCAGCTCCTCGAGGCGCTCCAAGAGACCCACAAGGACCCGGATGCCTGGCGCGCGCCGCTGATCAACCTGGTGCAGCTTGCGGCTCGCGGCTCGTGGACGGTGGAGCAGCGGCTGCTCTACGACTTGCAGAAGGTGTCGATCGACCACCAGCGCGGGACGCTCCGGCTCGACGTCGTCGGGTGGCTTTTCTCCCTGGGGCGGCGTCCGCTCCGATGCCCGCTTCCCCATCAGAAGGGAGTGCTGATCTGCCGCCATCTGCATTCGGCGCGGCGCCGGCTGGCACGCGTCCGGCTTGAAGTCGAGAATCGCCGGACACTGGACGGGCTGCTGCAAAAAGCGGCAGAGAAGGCCGAGGACCTGGTGAGGGCGGAGATCCGGCCGCTGATCCGCCAGGCTTTCCGTGCGGCCGGGTTTTCGGCGGAGAGTCCTGCCGAGACGGTCGCGGGCGATAAACTCATCGAGGAACTGCTTGACCAGATCGTCGAGCGAGGGTTTCTGACGATGGGCGATCTACGCGATGCATTGGCCCGAAACCAACTCAAGCTGCCCGATCTGGCCCACCCGGCCGAACTGGCATACGGCGACCAGTTGCTGCTGGTCGACCGGCATCTGGCCGGGTCCCTCGGCGGAGTCCACCGGCGAGGGGAATTCTACCTGCGATGGATGCA
>JAAYCB010000520.1 GCA_012744395.1 Pirellulaceae bacterium | reverse complement strand
GCCAGGCGGAGCAGAGCGAGGGCTGCCTGAGTCTTCCGGATATCTGGGCCCCGGTCCGCAGACCTGAGCGGATCGTGGTTTCGGCTTACGGACTCGACGGCCGCGAGTTCAGCTACGCGATGGATGGATTGTATGCCCGCGCGGTGCAGCACGAAGTGGATCACCTCGACGGCGTGCTGTTCATCGATCGGCTCAGCCCGGCCAACCAGTTGGCGGTCCGCCAGGACCTCGACGACCTGGTTCGGGAGTTCGAGTCCTCGCGGCGTCTGGGCGCGATTGCCGGCGACGAGGAAATTTCGGCGCGGCTGGCCGGGTTGGAGTCGGCCAGGACGTGAGCGGCGAAGGGGGGACGCGTCCCATGCGACTGGTGATGATGGGTACCGGACCGTTTGCCGTCCCCACGTTCCAACGGCTGTTTGAGACCCGCCACGCCGTCGTCGCCCTGGTGACCGGACCACGGAAGTGGCGGGGGAACAAGCCTGTTGCCGCCAGCCCGCTCCGCGACGTGGCCCACCAGCACGGCGTCATGGTCTACGATCCCCCGCAGATCAACACCGAAGAGGCGCAGCAGCGGTTGATCGGTTTCCGGGCGGATCTGCACGTGGTCTGCGACTACGGACAGATTCTGTCGGCCACAACGCTGGCCACCGCGCGGCTCGGCGGCGTCAATCTGCACGCCTCGCTGCTGCCCAAGTACCGCGGCGCCGCGCCGATCAACTGGGCAATCTACCATGGCGAGGACGAGACCGGCGTGAGCGTGATCCACATGACGCCGAGGGTCGACGCCGGCCCGGTCATCGCCCAGGAGCGAACGCCGATCGAAGACGGCGAGACCGCCGAGCAGTTGGAGGCCCGGCTGGCCGAGATCGGCAGCCGGCTGGTCCACCGGGTGATCGACGCGTTGGAGTCGGGCGAACCGGAGTCGCTCCCCCAGAATCCCGCCCTGGCTTCGCGCGCCCCGCGGCTGAAGAAGACGGACGGGCTGATCGACTGGACCCGTTCGGCCGAGGCCGTTCGAAACCACATCCGCGCGTTCATTCCCTGGCCCAGAAGTTATACATTCTGGCGCCGGGCGGGCTCCACGCCGCTGCGGATGATCGTCGGCCCGGTCGAGATCGGCGGCGACTCGCCGCCACGCGTCCAGCCGGGAACCGTCGTCGAGGGCGACGGCAATCGGGTCGTGGTGGCCACCGGCGCTGGCTGCGTTGCCTTGCGTTCGCTCCAACCGGCGGGCAAACGCGAGCTGGACATTCGCGAGTTCCAACTCGGCTATCGCCTCGAGCCCGGCGACCGTTTCGGCCCGGAAGCCTAAGCCCCTCCCCTCGACCCGGAGAGGGGTGCGGTTGACCCCGGGTCGTGTGGAGTGCTACAGTCTGGGGATGGGTCACGCGTGACTCCTGGTTCTCCGGCCCCGACTTGGGAACCGCCCGGGGAGTATTACCGTTTTCATCATTTCGTCTGCCGCCCGGCGGCACGCGAGATGGAACCAGCACAGGAACGATTCACACTTGCCTAATCGAAGAACGAAGGACTCGGGCGACCCCAGGGGGTCTTCCGAACAACGCGTTTCGCAGCGCCCCAGTCCAAGCCAGACTCCAGCAAAAGAAGACCAACCCGCGGCGAAGAAGAGACCGCGGCGGCGCAGGCATCGTGCGAAGGGGGCGGCCCCCGCCGGGAGCGAACCGCCCAAGGCGGAACGATTGCCCGTCGAGAAGACGGCGGAGGCCGGAGCGGCGGGGCCCGCGCAGAAGAAGAGTCGCCGCCGCAAGCCCAAGGCGGAGCGGCCAGCCGAATCGCCGCCGCCAGCGCGGAAGCCCGCCGAAGGCCCCGCGACGGAGGCCAGGCGGCAGGCCAGAATTCAGCCCGCCAGGCCGATCCTAAAGCGCTTCGGCGAGATGGTGCTCTCCGAGCCCATGCTGGCCGCTCTCAGCGAGGCCGGCTACGAGGCGCCGACCCCCGTCCAAGCGGGCCTGATCCCCAAGGCACTCGAAGGACGCGACCTGATGGGGCAAGCGCAGACCGGGACGGGCAAGACCGCCGCCTTCGCGATCCCGCTCCTGGAGAAACTCACCGACAAGCCGCGGCAGCGAGACCCCTCGGCGCTGGTCCTGGTGCCGACCCGCGAGTTGGCCGTTCAGGTCCGCGATGAATTCGCCAAGCTGATCGGCAAGCGGAAGCTCAACGCCGTGGCGGTCTACGGCGGCAAGCCGATCCGCGGCCAGATCGAACACCTCCGCCAAGGGGCCGAGATCGCCGTCGGCACTCCCGGCCGCGTCCTCGATCTGATCGACCGCCGGGCGCTCAACCTGGGCGCGATCGAGCACGTCGTCCTCGACGAGGCCGACCGCATGCTCGACATTGGATTCCGGCCCGATATCGAGAAGATCCTCCGCCGCTGCCCCCAATCGCGCCAGACGCTGCTGCTCAGCGCAACCATCCCGCCGCCGGTCAAGCGCTTGGCCGAGCGCTACATGCACGAACCTGAAATGCTGGATTTCTCCCCCAAGGACGTGGCCGTCGAAACGATCGAACAGTTCTACTTCACCGTCGATCCACAGCGGAAGTTCGACTTGCTGACGCGGCTGATCGAGCGCGAACAGCCCCGTCAGGCGATCGTCTTCTGCCGCACCAAGCGCGGAACCGACCGCGTCGGAGCACGCCTGGCGCGACGACTGAACAGCGCCGCCGTGATTCACGGCGACCTGCCCCAGAAACTCCGCGATCGTGTCATGGCCGACTTCCGCGCCGGCAAGGTCCGCTACCTCGTGGCCACCGACGTCGTCGGCCGCGGAATCGACGTTACAAGCATCTCGCACATCATCAATTTCGATATCCCCGAGTTCTGCGACGACTACGTGCACCGCGTCGGCCGCACCGGACGCATGGGGCGCGAAGGCGTGGCCTACACGTTCGTCTCCCCCGAAGAAGGCAATGAACTGACGCGGATCGAAATGCGGATCAATCGGCTGCTCCAACGCGACGAAATTGCCGGGTTCGACGCCATCGCCAGGCCGGAACCCATCGAAGCCGCCACGGCCGAACCGGCCCAGACGGCCCAGACGGCCAAGCCGAAACCGGTTTTCGGGCGGCGGACGCGGCGAATCAGGCGAGCGCTGTGAAGGGCCAATTCCTGAAAGCCAAGGTTCAAGATCCAAATTCCCAGGTTCAAACCCTCCCTTCCCCGGTTCCCAAGCTCCGGCTTGGGAACCGCCTTGACGCTTCGCTGGCCATTGACTTTTGAACCTTACCCCTTGCCCCCCCTTATGGCGCGACCACCCTCCGCTGCCGCCTGCCGCGGCCTGTTTATAACCGGCATCGACACGGGGGTCGGCAAGACCTATGTCGCCTCGTTGATTGCCCAAACCCTCCGCGCGGCGGGCCGTCGCGTGGGCGTTTACAAGCCGGTGGCGAGCGGTTGTCGCCGGGAGGGGGGGGCGATCGTTTCCGACGACGCGACCGCCTTGTGGGAAGCGGCCGGCCGGCCCGGCACGCTCGACGATGTCTGCCCCCAGCGGTTTCTCGCTCCCTTGGCGCCGCACCTGGCGGCCCGGGCGGAAGGGAGGCAGATCGACACCGCGCGGCTCCGCCAGGGAATCGATGTCTGGCGCGCCCGGTCCGATCTCGTCCTGGTCGAGGGGGCCGGCGGGCTGATGTCGCCAATCGGCGACGAATACGTGGCCGATCTGGCCGCCGATTTTGGCTATCCGCTGCTGATCGTCGCAGCCAACCGGCTCGGTGCGATCAACCACACGCTCCAGACGTTGATCGCCGCCGCAAGCTTCCGTGGAGGGCTCGAAGTGGCCGGCATCGTGATCAACCAACCGGACCGCTGGGCGAGCGATCGGAGCCTGAGCACCAACCGTGAGGAGGTCGCCACGCGCGCCGCCGCGCCGGTGTTGGCCGAAGTGGACTGGCGGCAGCCGGCATTCCGCGAGCAGGTCGATTGGTATGCCCTCGCCGCTGGAACCGAGCGGCGGTGAGCGGGTTCCGTCCTTCAGCCTTTCATGCCGCCAGGCGGCGCCTCGTCTCCCGGGCCTCAGCTTGCGAAACCAGGTCGCCCCGGGCAGTCCATCGCCGCCCGCCGGGCCAGCCCTTCCCCGGTGGCGTCGTCGAACGGTTGACCGTAAGATGGTCTGTACTGGTCATGCAGCATTCATTACCCCCCGGAAGAGGTCGGAGATGTTTGAACGCGGCGCGCTTTTCGATGCGTTTGGAACGTTGATTTATGTCTGCCAGGCGATCGTGGCCCTGTGGGGAATCTACTGCGTGATCATGGTCTGGCGGCGGATCGCGGAGAAACGCTTCGGCAGCGAGGAGTCTCAGGCCGAATTCCTCGATGAGATCGACCAGCACCTGGCCCAGGGCGAAATCGACGAGGCGGGCAAGGTCTGCGACGACGATCCCCGCGCGCTCGCCCAGCTTGTGCAACTGGCCTTGCAGAATCGCCAGGCCGGTTATGAGCCCGTGCGAAGACTCGTCACAATCCGCCTGCAACGCGACGTCCTGGGCGACTTGAACCAGCGACTCCAATGGGTCAACCATTGCATCAAGGTCGCCCCGATGCTCGGCCTGTTTGGGACCGTCATCGGGATGATGGGCGCATTCGGCAAGCTGGCCAGCTTGGAGCAAGTCTCCCCGGATCGCCTCGCGGCGGACATCAGCCTTGCGCTGGTGACCACCGCGATCGGTCTTGCCACGGCGATGCCCCTGATGGTCGCGCTGACTTCGGTGAACCTCCGCATCGCCGATTTTCAGGAGTTGGGCGAGTTGGGGCTGACGCGATTTCTCCAGACGTTCAAGGCGACCTTCGCGCAGGCGGAACCCGAGGCGAGCGAGGCGGCGCGACCCAGGAAAGCGGCCGCCGGCGACACGGCATCCGCGCAAGCCGCGGCCCGCTGAGGCGCCCCCGGGGCCGCCGGCAGAACGCCCCTCACTTGGACTTCTTGGGCACTTTGAGCCCCATTTCCGCCATCAGCATCTGGATGTCGTCCCACACGTGCCGCTTGGCCGCCGGGTTGCGCAGCACGTAAGCCGGATGATAGGTGCAGAGGACCTTGATGCCCTGATAGTCCAGAAATCGGCCGCGCAGCTGGCCGATCGGCGTGCTCACGCCCAGCAGGTTCTGAGCGGCCACCGCCCCCAGGCAGCAGATGAACTCCGGCTGGATGATCGCCAACTGGGCGTCGAGGTGCTCGCGGCAGTTGGCCGCCTCGACGGGGAGCGGGGTGCGATTGCCGGGCGGGCGGCAGCGGAGGATGTTGCAGATGTAAACGTCGGACCGCCGGAGCTTCATCCCCTTCTCGATAATGTCGGTGAGCAACATCCCCGCTCGCCCGACAAACGGTTCGCCCTGCCGGTCTTCGTCCGCGCCCGGCGCTTCCCCGACGAAGACGAGCCGAGCGCTGGGGTTGCCGGCCCCGAAAACCGTCTGTGTGCGACTGGCGGCCAGTTCTCCGCACCGGGTGCAGGCGGCCACGCGTCTCTCCAGCTCGGCCAAAGCCTCCACGCGGAACGCGGCGGCTGGCGAACTGGTCTTCTGGGCGGTCTTTCTGGGCATTGGCTCGTGCGGCAAGCGGGAGGATTCGGGGGCGGACACCGCCAGCGCCGGATCGGCCCCCGCCGGGGACTTGGGGAGATGGGTCACTCCGGCTCTCCGCAGGCTCTCGAGTCTCTGCAAGACCGCTCGCACGGAATACGCGGCGCTGGGCTGTTCGCTCATGCGGCTCCTCGGATCGGAAATCTCAGAACCAGTATAACGGACGCCGCCCCGTTTGGCAGGTCCCGGCGATCTGTGCCGGTCGCCAGCGGCAGGCCACCGCCGGCGGCCGCCTGGGCGTGCCCAGGGGATGGGACCGGCCGCGGCTTGCGCCGCCGCGCGGCTATCGGGATTTCGGGTTGCCGTTTATGATAAACGGTACGCAAGAGATTGCGGCCTTGCGGCCGCAGCGCCGTTTCGCCTCACACCGTCTACCGCTCATGGGTATCCCGCAAGTCGCCATCGTCGGCCGGCCCAACGTGGGCAAGTCGAGCCTGTTCAACTGGCTGATCGGCCGGCGACTGGCGATCGTCGACTCGGTGGCCGGCGTCACCCGCGACCGCATGATCCAGCCCCTGGAGATCGAGGACCGGCTCGTCGAGTTGATCGACACCGGCGGAATGGGGATCGACGATGTCGACAGGTTGACCGACCAGATCGAGGAGCAGATTTCGCTGGCCATCGACGCGGCCGACGTGATTCTGTTCGTCGTCGACACCCGCACCGGTCCCGCGCCGCTCGACCAGATCGTGGCCAGGCGGCTCCGCGCCGCCGACGCGCCGGTGATCTGCGTGGCCAACAAGACCGACCACGAGGGGCTCCATGCGGCGGCGGATGAATTCCGCCGGTTCGGCTGGGAGATGCTCCCGGTCAGCGCCCAGCAGAACCGCGGCAAATCGGCCCTGCTCGAAAAGCTCCTCGAGCTGCTCCCCCCACCCGCGGCCGATGAGACCGAGGAAAACCTGCCGGAGATGAAGCTCGCGGTCGTCGGCCGCCGCAACGTGGGCAAGAGCACGTTCATCAACACGCTGGTCGAGTCCAACCGGCTGATCGTCAGCCAGGTCCCCGGCACGACGCGCGACAGCGTCGACGTGCGGTTCGAGCTCGACGGCAAGACGTTCACCGCCATCGACACGCCCGGCTTCCGCCGCCGCAAGAGCATCTCGGGCGACCTGGAGTTCTACGGCAGCAACCGTGCCGAGCGGAGCGTCCGCCGCGCCGACGTGGTGCTGATGTTCTTCGACGCCGCCGAGGAGGTGAGCAAGGTCGACAAGCAGCTCTGCGACTACATCGCCCAGCACTACAAACCCTGCATCTACGTGGTCAACAAGTGGGACCTGATGGCCGATCGCGTGCCGACCCAAGAGTGGGCCGACTACCTCCGCGACACCTTCCGCACGGCGCAGCACGTGCCGATCGCCTTCATCACCGGCCAGACCGGCAGAAATGCCAAGAAGCTCCTCAACCACGCCCAGATGCTCTACAAGCAGTCGCTCAGCCGCGTTGCCACCGCCGATTTGAACCGCCTCGTCCAGGCCGCCATCCAGCACAATCCGCCGCCGCTCTTCACCGGCCACCGGCGGGCGAAGATCTACTACGCCTCTCAGGTCGCCACCCAGCCGCCGACGATTGTCCTGTTCTGCAACAACCCCAAGGCCTTTTCGCCGAACTACCAGCGCTACCTCGTCAGCGTTTTCCGCGACCAACTCCCGTTCGGCGAAGTGCCGATCCGGCTCTTCTTCCGCCAGCGCGAGGGCAGCGGCGAAAAAGAGTCTTGACACCCTTGCTCGAACCGGTGGGCGGCTCGCCAGGCCGCAGCGGCAACCGCGCCAGCCGCCCTGGACGCGCGTCGGCCCGTCGTGGATCGTTCGCGCAGCGGCTGCCTGCTGCGCCGCGGCCTTCTGGCAAGCGCAACGCGCGGCCGGTCGCGTCGGCAGAGGGGTTCGCAAGACGAAACCGGCCCACCCATCATTAGGGGGGGATTGACTTGCTCTGTGCGGAGGGCTAGAAAGCGGTCGATTTCTGTGAAGGAAAGCGGCGCGAAGGCGCACAGGGGGGCACGGTTCAAGTTCAATTCCCAGTCGCCAAGAGTGGCCGAGGCAGGGCCCGTGGCAGCACCGGGTCCCGGAATTTGAACCTTGAACATTGGATCTTGAACCTTGCCCAGATTTGGCGATCGAGAGACGGGATCAGTCACGCCCCTGGGGGAGGTCAATCATGCAATTGCCACCGCCCGAGGTAGAAATCCAGCGACTCCTGGGATTTGTCACTGCCAACGAGGCGTCCGACCTGCACTTGAAGGTCGGCTATCCGCCGACCGTGCGGATCGGCGGACATTTGCGGCGAGTCGATTCGCCGGAGATACCCGATTCGGAGTACGTGGAAAAGATGATGGCGGCCTTGATGCCGCCCGAGAAACGCCAGCAATACGACGAGCGGGGGAGCGTCGATTTCGCCGCCCGTTCAGAGGGGGGAGACCGTTTTCGGATCAATGCATTTCGCTCGGAAGGCGAGATGCACGCCGCGCTGCGGCGCGTGCAGAGCCGCATCCCGAATTTTGAGGACCTGCACCTGCCGCCCGTCTATGAAAAGACGATCATGCAGAGCCTCGAGGGCCTCGTCCTGGTCAGCGGGGTGACCGGCAGCGGCAAGAGCTCGACCTTGGCCGCCATGCTCCGGTTCATCAACGCGCACCGGACCCTGCACGTGATCACGATCGAAGACCCGATCGAGTACGCCCTCCAGCCGGACAAGTGCATCATCTCGCAGCGAGAAATCGGCCTCGACGTCGCCAATTTCCCGGACGCCCTCCGATTCGTCGTCCGCCAGGACCCGGACTGCATCATGATCGGCGAATTGCGGGACAGGGAGACGATGCTCGCGGCGATCCAGGCGGCGGAGACCGGGCACCTGGTGCTCGGCTCGATTCACTGCAACAACGCGGAACAGACGTTTTCGCGAATCCTCGAATTCTTCGAACGGCAGGATCACGCCTTCATTCGCTCGTCGCTCGCCAACAGCCTCAAGGCGATCATGGTGCAGCGGCTGCTGCCCGGCGTGGCCAAGGGCTCGCGATATCCGGCGACCGAAGTCCTCTTGAACAACTCGATTGTCAAGGACAAGATCGTTCGCGAGGAGGACGAGGATATCCCGGCGATCCTCCATGCCTGCCGCGAGGAGGGCATGCGGGACTTCATCGAGTCGCTCCACGACCTGGTGCAGAAGGGTTGGATCACCCGCGAGGTCGCTCTGGACTACGCGCCCAACCGCGACGCCCTCCAGTCGCGGATGAAAGGCATCGACACGGCCAGCGACGGGCTGATCGGCCGGGTCCGCGGCTGAGCGGCGGCCCGGCCGCCGGGTCGCCGTTCGTCGGCAGTCCCCCGCGGCCGCTGGCCGGGCGCGCTCACTGGCTGGTCAGCGCGAAGTCCAGCCCTTTAACGCCCCCGGAGGGAATCTCCGCGGTCAATTCCGTC
>JAAYCB010000065.1 GCA_012744395.1 Pirellulaceae bacterium | reverse complement strand
GCAGCCGGCGCGACTCGGAGATCAGCTCGGTCTCCTCATAGTCCACCGCGCGGAGCGAGGTGGTTGCCGCCTGGTTGCCCGCCACGTCGAGCGCGCGGACGGTCCGCGTCTCGCCCGGCCGCAGCGGTTGCCGCTTGAGCGAGCCGGCAAGGCCGTACGCGCCGCCGTATTGTTTCGACCAGGGGATCGCCGTCTCGAGCGTCTTGCCGGAGGTGCTGACGCGCAGCTGGAGCTGGTCGCCGACGACCCGGCCGACCGTCCGCATCGGCGTCCCTCCCTGGGGCAGGCTGCTGCTGAACTCCAGCAGTTGCCCTTCAGGGGTCTCCACGGAGACATACTCCGATTCCATGCGGAGCAGGTTCCCGTAGCTTCGCAGCGTCAAGGCCTCGCGGCACTCGACGCGCAGCACATCCTGGGAGCCGCGCCGCTCGCGATAGACGGCCGCATGGGAGTATCCCACGCGCTCCCCCCTGAGAAACACGATGTCCCATGTCTCCTCGTCGAGAACCGCCTCGGCCTGGGAGCCGGTGGCCGGATTCGCGGGGGAGGGGGAATCGCCACGGCAGCCCGGCAGGACCGCCAAAGCCGGCAGCGCCAGCCACAGGGCGCACGCGCGGAAGATTCTCGCAAGAGTTGTCATTTAACCAGGCTCCTACGGATGGTCGATCCGGCCGGCGGCGGCAGGCCGAAGAGAACCGCGTCCGGCGATCGTATTGGCCATTATACGCCGGCCCGTCCCGGACGCGACCGCCACGGGGCGTGAAGTCATTCTTGCACTGACCCGGAGAGCCTGCCACGGGCGGGAGAGAGTTTCGTCTCCAGCGTCCCGCCCGTTGCGGCGCGGCGCCGCCGGCGGTGCTAGACTTGCCTAGGCCAACGCATGGTTTCAATGCCCACCGCCGTTTTTTTCGGGCGGGGCAGGCATTGTCTGTCCCGCCCGCGCAGCCCGCCCCACGGCCCGCCACACCGGCCGGTTCGCAACGGTCTTGGCAAGCGGAGCGTTGGGGCCGTTTGTGCCGGTTGGCAAAGACAGCGGCCTGGGACAAACCGCCGAAAGACCGCTTCCGGCGCGAAAGCCGTGACCTACGGTTTGGTAGCATCGCCCGCGAAGAGGCGAGCGCGAAGTTGCAGACAAGGGGCCGGGAGGACCGCGGTGTCCCGCAAGCGGCCGAGAGAACTCCGGAGGAGCCGGGTCCCTGGATCCGACGTCCGGAAAAGGCGAAAGAGAAGAGAAACATATCGATGGGCTTCCTCAAGCGATTCTTCCGCAATGTCTTCCGCGATGGTTCCATCCCCGTGGGGACGAGCAGCTTTGAACACCTCAGCGAGGAAGAACTCGAGGCGCACCTGGGGGTCTCGCGATACGGCGATTTCCACCTGACCGACGCCGTCCGCCCATCCTACGACCTCCAGGTCATCCCCTGCCAGGGATACCGCCACGACCGCTACCGCGACGAAGAGAGCCGATCCAATGTGCCGGTGCTGATGGGCGCCGCCAGCAAACCCTACCTGTTCGACGCCTTCCTCGATCTGCTCGATCCACTCGGCTCGGTCGTCGACGTGGTCCTCGAAACCAGCCACAACCGCCACGCCCGCGGCCACCAAGACCTCTACCGCGAACACATCGACATGCCGGTGCTCAAGAGCATCCTCTACGAATTCGAGGACCTCCTGCTCAACGACGGCTGCACCGGAATCGCCGTGCTCAATCCGGGCATCCCCCAGGAAGTCCAGTTCGATGAGCACAAACTGCTGATCGTCTATGGCGAAAACCTCGCCGACTACGAACAGACGTTCCGGCAACATCGGGTCGGCTGCGACGACCAGATGAAGTTCATCACCGAGGCCGAACACGTCCATTCCTCCAGCGACCACTACAGCCAGCAGTTCGAGCAGCTCAAAACCCGGCTGGGCATGGATTGCGACTATCTGTAAGAGGGTTCAGGGTTCAGTCTTTCGCGCCCAACTCGTTCCCAAGCTCCGGCTTGGGAACCAGTGGCCAACCACGGCCTTCCTCTCCGCTTTCCGCTTTTCCTTGACCTGCGTCGTGCCTCTGCTAACCTGAAGGGCTCGTGGCGGCGAGTCTTGGCGACGGTTCGGGCGGGATCGGCATTCGGACGAGGGCGTGGGCGGAGCGTATCATGGCATCTTGGTTGTTTTCCGCTCCGGCACTACCCGAAGCATCTCGCAGGACCTACCGGTTTCATCTCCTGTTTGCCGTCTTCGATGCCGTGGCGGGCGGGTTGATCGCCACGGCCCCGGTGATCGCGCTGAAGGAGATGTCGGCGCCCGTCTGGCAGCTCGGATTGAGCCTGACCCTGTCGGGGGCGGGGATGCTGTCGACCCTCTACCTGAGCAACTGGATGGCCTCGCGCCCGAAGATGCCGTTCGTCGTCCTGCCGGGGGTGGCGTCCGCCCTGGCGACCGGCCTGATGGCCTTCACGAACAACTCTCTGCTGTTCCTTTTCCTCGGCGGCGTCGGGCTGATGTTCAGCACGATCACGCGGCCGGCGGTTGCGGCGATCGTCCGCCTCAACTACCCCGCCAGCCACCGGGGGCAGGCGACCGGAGAGATCCGCGCCTGGTCGTCGCTGGTCTTCGTCTTGGCGTTCCTCGCCTCATCGGCCGTGCTCGACGTCGCTTCGAACTACTCCGCGAGGCTCGGCCTGACCGTTGTCCGCGGCCTGATTCTCCTGGCCGGGGCGATGTGCCTGACCAGTTTCCTCTTCTTCCACAGAATCCGCGTCGCGGAAGACCCGTCCGACCTGGTGGCCGATTACCGGCCCCACGTGCTGCAAAGCTTTCGCGAGGCCTTCGCCGTGGTCGCGCGGAACGCCCTCTACCGCCGCTACGTGCTCGTCTGCCTGCTGTACAACTTCGCGGCGATGACGTACGTCTCCTACATCCCGGCGTTTCTCGAAAAAGACCTGCATTACACCTACGTCCAGTGCGCGCTGCTGCTGCACATCGTCCCGGCGGTCGTGTCGTTCCTGACGACCGGTTGGCTCGGGCGGTGGTTCGATCGCACGCGGCTGTCAACCGCCTGGGCCTGGGTCGCCTTCGGCTGGGGGTTGGACCCCCTGCTGCTCGCCGCGACGGCGGCCTCCGCGGCCTTCTTCGGCCCGGCGGCCCTGATTATTCCCGTCCTGGCGAGGATCAGCCGCGGAACCGTGCAGGGCGGTCTGTGGATCCTCTGGTGGCAGATTGGCGCGGCCAGATTCGCCCGCACGGGGGGGGAAGCCAGCCGCTACCAGGGTATTCTTGTGTTCGTGGACGGCATCACGCGGATGACGGCCCCGGCCGTCGGCGCCTGGATTCTCGCCGCGTCCGGTTCGTCACGAGAGGTCCTGTTCCTCGTCGGCGGACTCGGCGTCATGCTTTCGGGCGTGTTGTTCCTGTTCGATGGGCGCTACCCCGGCGTCGGCGCCCGGATCACCCCGCCGGACGCCCCAGACACCCAGTTCCGCGACGGCGCGCCGTGACCGCTTCAGCAAGCGGCGTGCCCAGGCGAATTCAATCGCCAGGATCGCCAGCCCCGCCGGGATCAGGACCATCGCCGGTCCCGGCGTGACGAGCATCACCAGCCCGACAACCACGATCGTCCCGCCGACCAGGGCGACAACCAACCGCCGCGCGTAGCGGTAGGCTCGTAGAGCGATGACCTCTTGGGGCGGCGCATGCGGCTCCTGGCGGTTCAAGTCGGCAGACTCCGGCAAACGG
>JAAYCB010000519.1 GCA_012744395.1 Pirellulaceae bacterium | reverse complement strand
GGCGTCGACGCCGGGCACCTGATGGCCGCCTCGCTGATGTCCGCGCCCGCGGCGCTGGTGATCGCCAAGATGATGGTGCCCGAAACCGAGGAATCGGTCAGCAAGGGCGTCGTCCGCATCGACGTCGCGCGAACCGACGCCAACATTCTCGACGCGGCCTGCCGCGGCGCATCCGAGGGGCTGACTCTCGCCCTGAACGTCGGCGCGATGCTGATCGCATTCATTGCCCTGATTCACACGGCAAATTGGCTGCTCTCGCCGACGGAACACCTGTTCGGCGCGCCGCTGACGCTGGAGAAGCTGCTGGGAGGGGTCTGCGCCCCGCTGGCCTGGATCATGGGCGTGCCATGGCGCGACGCTCCGGAGGTCGGCATGCTCCTGGGCACCAAGACCGTCTTCAATGAGCTTTTGGCCTACGAAGGCCTGATTGCCGCCCGGGATTCGATTTCGCCGCGCTCCTTCGTGATCGCCACCTATGCCCTCTGCGGATTCGCCAATTTCGGTTCGATCGCCATCCAGATCGGCGGAATCGGCGGCCTTGTTCCCAAGCGCCGCGGCGACTTCGCCAGGTATGGTCTGAGGGCGATGGTCGGCGGCACCCTGGCCGCTTACATGACTGCGACGATCGCCGGAGTATTCATTAGCCCCGATTGAAGCCATGGACGAAACCATTCTCCAATTTGGAACCGGCAAGTTTTTGCGTTGTTTTCTCGACCTATTCGCCGAGGAACTGAACCAGGGCGCCCGCCCGGCCGGTAAGATCGTCGCGGTCCAGTCGACCGGAACGGAGCGAGCCAGGCAAATCAACCGGCAGCACGGCCGATTCCATGCCGCGATCCGAGGTCTGGAGGCCGGCCAGGTCGTGGACCGCACCTGCCAGGTGACAAGCGTCCGCCGGGCCCTTGCCGCCGCCGAGGATTGGGACCAGATTCTCCAAGCGGCTCGATCCGAGTCGCTGGTGGCGATCGTCTCCAACACGACCGAAGCCGGACTGGCGCTGGCGCCCGCGGAAGCGCCGCCCGGCGGGCCGCCGGAATCGTTTCCGGCCAAACTGCTGGCCGTTCTCCTGGCGCGATTCGAGGCGGGTGGCGACGGACTGACAATCCTCCCCTGTGAACTCGTCGAGCGAAATGCCGATCAGCTTCTCGACCTGGTGCTCGAGCAGGCCGCGCGCTGGCCGGTCCGCGGCGATCGGGTCGAGTGGATTCGCCACGAATGCGTCTGGCGCAACACGCTCGTCGACCGGATCGTCTCCGCGCCCCGGGCGGACGACCCGTTGGCGGCGGAGGACCCGCTGCTGGCCGTCGCCGAGCCCTTCGCGCTCTGGCTGATCGAAGGCGACGCAACCGAGGCGGGCGGCGCGACCTCCGCCAGCGGCCTCCCGGTAGCGGCCCACCCGGCCGTCGAGTTCGTCGAGCAGTTGGAGCCATATCACTTGCGGAAAGTCCGCATCCTGAACGGGGCCCATACAGCGCTGGTCGCCAAAGCGCTGCCCCTGGGAATCGAAACGGTCCGCGAAGCGCTCGACGACGCGCGGATTCGCCCCTGGCTCGAAGCGCTCTTGTTCGAGGAGATTGTCCCGACGATCGAGGATCGGGCCGAAGGAGCCGAGGCCTTCGCGCGGCGGACACTGGAGCGGCTGGCCAATCCGTTTCTCGATCACCGCCTGGCCGACATCGCCCTGCACCACGACACGAAGCTGACAACGCGGCTGCGACCGACGCTCGAGGAATACCGGGCGCGCTTCGGCCGCTCGCCAAGACACCTCGCGGAGATCCTGGGTAGACCGAAGGGGACAGTCCTGGGGTAGCAAAAAGTCCAACGATCAGCAATCCGTACCGTTTCCTGGTTTTGTTCGGGCGTTTCTGGCCAGGGGGGACACCGCTGGCTGTGGCCTTGGGACGGAGGTATGGAGCTGGGTCTTCTTCACGCCGAGGGCGTAAACAGAGAACAATCGCGCTTCTGGAACAAGACCGGTGGCCGGTCCGTCCTCCGGTTTCCACCACCCCAGGACAGTCCCCGTGAACGATTGCCTCAATATTCCTCGACGTAGTG
>JAAYCB010000518.1 GCA_012744395.1 Pirellulaceae bacterium | reverse complement strand
GAGCCGCAAAGCGGCACGACAAAACATCACTCAATGGAACAAATATCGGAAATCCAGGCCAGGCCAGTTTTTCCCGAGAATTCGGGACTTTTCACCTCCCCAGGTTGGGGGGCCGAACTCCGCCCGCAACTGGGCGATTATATCCCGATTGGCCGGTGGAAACGCGTAGCGGTCGAGGGAGCGGAGATCGACCCAGCGGAAAGGGGGCGCTGGCTGGCCGCGGGGTTCGATCAGGGAGGCGTCGAAAAAGTGGATTTCCACGGCGGCGTGCTCGTAACGGTGCTCGACGACGGCACGCTCCCGCTCGACTTGGACGCGCAAGGCTGTCTCTTCAAAGCACTCGCGGACTGCGGCGGCGTCGGCCGATTCGCCCGGGCCGACCCTGCCGCCGGGAAATTCCCAGAGGCCGGCCAGCGGCGCGTTGTCCGGTCGCGGGCCGATCAGCGTCTTGCCGCGATCGAGAACGATCGCCACCGCAATCCGGCTTGCGCCGCGCTCGGTCATGGCAGACCTCTGGTCGGAATGATCGGGGCCGCCCGAAGGGAGACGGGTCGGCCGGGCGGGCCTACTCGTCGGTTACCACGACCCGGTTGATCACATCGCCTTGCTCGACCGAGTCGACGACGTTCTGGCCGGCGAGGACGCGGCCGAACACGGTGTGCTTGCCGTCCAGCCAGGGGGTCGCCACGTGGGTGATGAAGAACTGGGAGCCGTTGGTGTTCGGGCCGGCGTTGGCCATCGAGAGGACGCCCGGCCCGTCGTGCCGCAGGTCGGGGTGGAACTCGTCTTCAAAGGTGTAGCCCGGGCCGCCGGTGCCCGTGCCCTTGGGGCAGCCTCCCTGGATCATGAAATCGGCGATCACGCGGTGGAATTGCAGCCCGTCGTAAAAGCCTTCCGCGGCCAGCCGGGCGAAATTCGCGACCGTTTTGGGCGCTTTGTCGTCGAACAGTTCCAGGCGAATCGTGCCTCTATCCATTTCGATCGTGGCAACTTTCACTGCATTTCCCTTTGATCAGGCAGGGGGCCGGGTTGGAGCGGCAGGGGCGGTCCCCGCGCGGGGTGCTATTCCCACTCGATCGTGGCCGGCGGTTTCGAGCTGATATCATAGACGACGCGGTTCACGCCGGACACCTCGTTAATGATTCGTGTCGAGATTTTGGCCAACAGGTCGTAGGGCAGGCGGCTCCAGTCGGCCGTCATGAAATCCTCGGTGTCGATGCACCGCAGGGCGACGACATCCTCGTAGGTTCGCGCATCCCCCATGACGCCGACCGTCTGGACGGGCAGCAGGACGACAAAGGCCTGCGACGTCTGGCGGTAGAGGGCGGCGCGCTTGATCTCCTCGATGACGATCGCATCGGCCTCGCGGAGCGTCTCGAGCCGCGGCCGGGTGACCTCGCCGAGGCAGCGGACGGCAAGGCCCGGCCCGGGGAAGGGGTGCCGCCAGACGATTTCGTCGGGCAGCCCCAACTGCGTCCCCAGCCGCCGGACTTCATCCTTGAACAGGTCGCGGAGCGGCTCGATGAGCGTGAAATCGAGGTCCTCGGGCAGCCCGCCGACGTTGTGGTGCAGCTTGATCGTCGCCGCCGGGCCATCGGCCAGGCCGCCGCTCTCGATCACGTCGGGGTAGAGCGTGCCTTGGGCCAGCAGGTCGGCGCCGTCGATCTTCGCCGCCTCGTCGGCGAAGCATTCGATGAACGTGTGGCCGACCCTCCGCCGCTTCTCCTGCGGGTTGACCACGCCGGCCAGCGCGGCGAGGAACCGATCCTCCGCGCGGACGACGTGCAAGTCGGTCTTGAAGTGATCGGAAAACTCCTTGATGACCCTCTCCGCCTCGCCTTTGCGGAGCAGCCCATTGTCGACCAGGATGCAGGAGAGCCGCGCGCCGACGGCCTCGGCGAGCAGGGCGGCGACGACGGCGGAATCGACCCCGCCCGACAGGCCACAGATCACCCGGCGGCCCGCGACGCGCTGGCGGACCTCGTCGATTGTCTGGCGGGCGAAGTCGTCCAGCCTCCAGGTTCGTGAACATCCGCAGATCCGCGCGACGAAATTGCCGAGGATCCGCGGTCCTTCCGGGGTGTGCGTGACCTCCGGGTGGAACTGGAGCCCGTAGATCGCGGCATGGCGGTATTTGACGGCGGCGATCGGGCAGGTGGCGGTCTCGGCAAGTGGTTCGAAATCCGCCGAGACAGACATCACCTGGTCGCCGTGGCTCATCCAGACGTCGGTCCGCTTGGAGACGCCCTCGAGCAAGCCCTCGGCGGCGATGACGCGGCACTCCGCGCGGCCATACTCCCGGCGCGGCGCGCTGTTGATCTCGGCGCCGAGTGCCTGGCAGGCCAACTGCATGCCATAGCAGATTCCGAGGACGGGGATTCCCAAGCGGAACAGATCGGTGTCGCACTTCGGGGCCCCGTCGGCGTAGACGCTGGCCGGCCCGCCCGAGAGGATCAACCCCATCGGCGCCAACTGGCGGACCCGGTCGGCCGAAATGTCGTGGCGGACGATCTCGCAATAGACCTGCTGGTCGCGGACCCGCCGGGCGATGAGCTGGGCGTACTGGGAGCCGAAGTCGAGGACGAGGACTTTTTCGTCGGCAATTCGCTTCATGGATCGGCCGCAGGAGGGGGGGAAACGCAGTATTATAGGCCTGGCCAGGGGAGCCGCCAAGTGGCCGGCGGCCCGCGATCGGCGGGTCGCCGCAAGCCTTTTGCGGCCAGAACCTTGCAGCGATCCTGATTGTGATTCTCCGCGGCCTCGATTATAGTGGGGAAGGGCGTGCGGCAGGGTGGCCGCAGCTCTTGTGATCTTGCCTTGAGGACGGAACAGACGTGATCATCCTGCTGACAAACGACGATGGAATCCATGCCCCCGGTCTGGCCGCGCTGAAGCGGCAACTGGGGCGGTTGGGCGATGTCTACGTGGTGGCGCCGGCCACCGAACAGAGTGGTGTCGGCCATTCCATCACCTATTTGACGCCGCTGATTCTGAAGGAAGTCTATGCCGGCCAGCAGCAGTGGGGCTGGGCGGTCGAGGGGAGTCCGGCCGACTGTGTGAAGATCGCCATTTCCGAACTCTGCCCGGCACGCCCCGACCTGGTTGTCAGCGGGATCAATGGCGGCTTGAACGCCGGGATCAACGTGCTGTATTCGGGCACGGTCGCGGCGGCGATCGAGGGCGCGTTCTATGGGATCACGAGCGTGGCCGTCTCCCTGGAATACAGCGAACAGGCGCGGTTCGACCGGGCGGCGGGGCTTGCCGTGTCGATCATCGAGCAGATCCTTCAGAGCAAGGGGGCGGGCCCGCAGCTCTACAACATCAACATCCCCACGGCGGCGCTCTCCGGAACGCCCGAGATCCGCGTCGTGCCGATGGACGTGACGCTGTACGGGGAGGACTACGAGGAGCGGACCGACCCGTTCGGGCGGGTCTATTACTGGGCAACCGCCTATCCGCCGCCCGCCCTGAAAGGCGCGGAGACCGACCTGTCGGCGATCAAGCAGGGTTACGTCACGCTGACTCCCCTGGATTTCAACATGACGAAGAGATCCCTGCTCGAGGAGATGAAGTCGTGGAGCCTCCGCGCAGACGTGCCCGTCGAAGACGACGAAGCGCTGGCCGCGGTCGGGCCGGCATTTCGCACCAGGCCGAAACGTTAACAGGACTCGTTGACACGCAGAAGGAAGCAGGAGGGTTGCCATGCGGTGTTCATGCGGATTGGCGATTCTGGCCGCGCTGATTGCCTCGGGCTGCGGCGAGGACCCGTTCGACACCGGGCCCACGCGGTCCGCTGCGCCCGAAGCCTTTGGAATCTCCGTCGACACGGTCGAGACCGCCGGCAAGCCGGTCGCCAGCCAGGAGGCTGCGAAGACCGGCGATGCGCCCAAGCCGGAGCCGCCGCCGGAGCCGCCGCCGCAGCCCCAGCCTCGGCTGGAAAAGGCCCAGGCGGGGGCCAGCGGCAAGGGCGACTACGGAGCCGGCATCCTGACGACGCCGCTGTCCGTCTATTTCCGCGCCCAGGAGCGCGTCATCTTCGACCAGGTGACCTACTTCCTGAAACTCTTCAAGGCCTCCAACGGCCGAGCGCCCAAGAGCCACGAGGAGTTCATGAATGACGTGATCAAGGCCAACATGGTCAAGCTGCCCACGTTGCGCCCCGGCGACGAGTACTTCTACGATCCGCAGAAGGAAGAGCTGTTCGTGCTGAAGCGGCAGTGAGACCGGAGCGGAGGGCGCCCGAAGGCGGGGACCGTCTCGGGCCGGAAGGCAGACGCCGCTCGACGGATCGGATCGGCAAGGGGGCGAAGCGCGAGACGAGAGGCTTCGGGCGAGCTGCCAGGCAGCGCGGCGGTTCGCCACGGGCGGCAGGCGTGCGCGCGGGTCGCCTCGAAGGTCCGGATTGCCGCGCGGCGCGGCGGCCGTGAAAGGTCGGCTGCTTGTTGTCACCTGCCGGTGTCGAAGCCGAAGCGATCCGGGTCGGCGTCGCCGAAGGTCTTCAGTTGCCAGCGGAGGTCGTCGCCGATCAGCCAGCGGCCGTCCTCCTGGCGGATGACGACGACGAACTCGAGGGGGTACATCCGCTCGGCAACCATGTCGGCCAGACGGCCGCGGCCGCGGCCGGTGACGAGTGCATCGAAGCGGGCCTCGGCCGTCGGCGGGCTTGTCAGCCGGTTGACTTCGACTCTCAGGTTGGAGTGCTTCGCGCCGTGGATCTCGACCAGCATCAGATTGGTCTTCGCCAGGAGCCTGGTTCGCGCGGCCGTTGGCGAAATGCACTCGTAGACCGCGGGGATCACCAGTTGCGGCGTGTTGGCTTCGAGGCCGTCGGCTCGCAGCGCGGCGGCAAGCCGATCGAGCAGTTCGGAGATCTGTTCGCGGTCGGTCTTGACCGATCGCTCCAGGGCGACGCCGCCGGCGGTCAGGGCTGCCACGACGGCCATCCCGATCAACAACCCGCGACGGCGGGTGTTGAGATAGAAAACCGCCAAGATGGCGGTTGCCATGAGCCCGGCCAGCAGGACCGGCACGGGGGTCTCGAACAGGATCGTCATCGGGCACCCCTGCTGTCTGTCATCGACCGGCACGCATCAGGCTGGCCACACGATTGATTCTAGCGGATCGCCGCCGGTCTTGCCCAGGTGCGGTTGGTGGGGCGGCGCTGGCGTTTGGTTGTGTGGGGTTGTCTGGTTTCCGGTCGGGGGAGGCGGGCGGCGCGGGGCCGGATTCGGGTTGGGCCGCTCTGCACCACCCTACGGCGCGTTGCGGCGTGTTGTGGTTGGCGGTTGGTGGGGCGGCGCTGGCGTTTGGTTGTGTGGGGTTGTCTGGTTTCCGGTCGGGGGAGGCGGGCGGCGCGGGGCCGGATTCGGGTTGGGCCGCTCGGCACCACCCTACGGCGCG
>JAAYCB010000517.1 GCA_012744395.1 Pirellulaceae bacterium | reverse complement strand
TTCCCGGGCACGCTCTTGCACCGCTCGGATGAAGCGGCCGTGCGGCGGCAGATCCGCTACGCGGCCTCGCGGGGCGTCCCCTGGGGGATTTCAGAATCGTGCTATCACCAGGTGGATGCCAGCCGGACGTTCCAGTACCGCGCTTTCGGAGTCCCTGACATGGGCCTGAAACGCGGGCTTGCCGAGGAGCTTGTCGTGGCGCCGTACGCGTCGGTGATGGCCCTGATGGTCGCGCCGCGCGAGGCCTGCGCGAATCTGCGGTCGATGGCGCGCCGCGGCTGGCTGGGCCCGTTCGGCTTCTACGAGGCGGTCGATTTCACGCCCGACCGCCTCCCCGAAAAAGAGCCCTGCGCCGTCGTTCCCTGCTACATGGCGCACCACAGCGGGATGAGCCTGCTGGGCCTGGCCAGCATGCTCCTGGGCCAGCCGATGCAGCGCCGCTTCATGGCCGATCCCTCGTTCCGCGCGGCCAGCTTGCTGCTCCAGGAGCGGATTCCCGCAACGCAGCCGCGGGCGGACCGCGCGGCCGCCGGAATCCCCAAGCGGCGCCGCGCGGCCGGCGCAGCCGTGGCGCGCACGATCCGAACGCCCTCGACGCCGTTTCCCGAAGTCCACGTGCTCTCCAACGGCCGCTACCAGGTCATGCTGACCAACGCCGGAAGCGGATTCAGCCGTTGGCAGGATCTCGCCCTGACCCGCTGGCGCGAGGACGCCGCGCGCGACGACTGGGGGCTGTTCGTCTACCTCCGCGACGCCGAGTCGGGAGCCGTCTGGTCGACCGCGTTCCAGCCGGTCCGGCCGAAGTTCGAGCAGTATGAAGTGGTGTTTTCACAGGGGGGTGCGGACATCCGAGCGCTGTGCCACGACGTCGACGCGCGGACGCGGATCGCCGTCTCGCCCGAGGATGACGTCGAGGTGCGGCGGATCGAACTGACCAACACGAGCGGGCGGACGCGGACGCTGGAGGTGACCACCTACGCCGAGATCGTGCTCGGCGATCCGCGCGGCGAGGCCTCGCATCCGTTGTTCAACGGCCTGTTTGTGGAGACGGAGGTGCTCGCGGAGCGCGAGTCGCTCGTGGCGCGTCGCCGGCCGCGCTCGCCGGAAGAGCGCTGGCCGTGGCTGTTTCACACCCTGCTGGTTCGCGGCGGCGAAGGGGCGGACCGGCCGTCGTTCGAGACCGACCGCGAGCGGTTCCTGGGCCGCAATCGCGGCCCGGATCGACCGGCGGCGATCGACCGCGGCGGCCCGCTGGGCGGGTCGGCCGGCCCGGTGATCGATCCGGCCTTCGCGATCCGCAGGCGGCTCACGATCCGGCCGGGCAAAGCGGCGGTCCTATATGCCGTGCT
The DNA here is from genome assembly GCA_012744395.1 of Pirellulaceae bacterium. Classification (GTDB taxonomy): domain Bacteria; phylum Planctomycetota; class Planctomycetia; order Pirellulales; family Thermoguttaceae; genus JAAYCB01. The sequence continues at coordinate 709 of JAAYCB010000517.1, read as the reverse complement.
CGGCGTCGCCCCGGACCGGACCGCCGCGGAGGCCTTGATCCACCGCTACCGGGATCACCGCCTGGCGGAGCGGGTTTTCGACCTGGCGTGGACGCACAGCCAGGTGCGGCTGCACCAGATCGGGGCGCGGCAGTCCGACGCCCGGTTGTTCGCGCGGATGGTCAACTCGCTGCTGTTCGCCAACCCGCGGCAGCGGGCGGGCGCCGCCAGCCTCGCGCGGAATCGCCGCGGCCAGTCCGGCCTCTGGAGCTACGGGATTTCCGGCGATCTGCCGCTCGTCCTCGTCCGCGTCAGCGACGCGGCGAACTTGGACCTCGTCCGGCAGATGATCCAGGCGCAGTGCTATTGGCGAATGAAGGGGCTGAAGACCGACCTGGTGATCTGGGCGGAGGGCTGGCTGGGCTACCGCCAGCCGCTGCTCGACGAGATTCTCGGCCTGATCCAGGGGAGCGCCGAGGCGCGGATGCTCGACCAGCCCGGCGGAATCTTCGTCCGCGGGATCGAGCTGGTGCCGGAAGAGGATCGCCTGCTGATGCTGGCGATCGCCCGGCTGGTGATCAGCGACCGCCGCGGCAGCCTTGCCGAGCAGGTCGGCCGCGGGCCGGTGGCCGAGCCGAAGCTGCCCCAGGAGCTGCTGCCGCCGAAAGACGCGCCGCTTGCCGCCGCCGAGATGCAGTTGCCGCCCCGCGATCTGCTGTTCTTCAACGGC
>JAAYCB010000516.1 GCA_012744395.1 Pirellulaceae bacterium | reverse complement strand
CGTCGGCTGTCTTCGAGTCGAAGACATCTTCTTCCTCGGCGAGCCGTCGCTGAAGGACGACCAGTTGTTCTTCGGTGAGTCTGCCCTCCTGGACCTGGCGAATGAGTTCGTCGAGCTTGTCGATGCGGCGTTCAAACGACCGCAGCAGCGCGTAGGTGGAACTGGCCAGACGCCGCTGCAGAACGCTCATCGCCAACCGGGCGGCAGAGCGGTTCAGGAGCTTGGCCCGGTTGTAGACGTGCCGCATGTAGTCGGTGGTTTCATCGTAGAGAGTCTGTTCGCTGACCTCTCCTTGGGCCAGGTCGTAACCCAGCGTGTCGGAGATCCGCTTCGGGTAGAGGGGCTTGCCGCTTAAGTGGACCATCTCCTCCTTGGTGCGGCGGATGAAATGGGCCTGGCGACGCTGCGGCGGATACTGGTCGAACGCCTCCGGGGTGGACAGCACGTCGGGCTCAAGCAACCGCCAGAGGCCGTAGTAGGGATAGTCTTTGCCCTGGTGGGGCGTTGCGGTAAGCAGCAGCAGGTGATGGGGGGACCAGGGCAGCCGCCAGGCGGGGTCGAGCCCGCGGACGCCCGCCAGGGCCTCGGCCAGCCGGTAACGGTCGGTCCTGCGCACCCGCAGATCGGCGCCCCGGTCCACGGACAGCTTGTGGGCCTCGTCAAAGACGACGAGGTCGTACGGCTCGACCTGTTCCTCGCGGAGCCGAGAAAACACGCGACTGCCCGCCAGGGTATCGACGCTGACGATGACGCGGTCGCTATCCGGTCCCATGAAGGGGTTGGCGTTCTTGGCGTCGGCGCCCGTGACCACGTTGAAGGTCAGATTGAACAGCACCTGCAACTCGGCCTGCCAGTTTCCGATCAGGCCGGCCGGGGGCACGATCAGCACCCGGCGAAGGAGGCGGCGCGAGAACATCTCGCGGATGTACAGGCCCGTCATGATCGTCTTGCCGGCCCCTGCGTCGTCGGCCAACAGGAACCGCAGGCGGGCCTGCCCCAGCATCTGGTCGTAGACCGCGATCCTCTGATGGGGAAGAGGATCGATATTGGATATCTCAGTGGCGAAGGCGGGATTGGCGAGATGGCCGAAGGAGAGCCGTTCACCCTCGATGAGACACGACACCCCCTCCGGGCGGGCGGTGAGGTCTAGGGTCGGGGGCCCCTTCGGGGCGGATTCCGCGGGCCTGCCCGGTTCGTCTTCCAGTTCGCCCGCGAGTTCCAACAGGCGGTTCCAGGCCAACTGTGATGGAACGGATTTGCTGTTCTCCCAACGATTTACGGTTGGGAATGAGACGCCGAGCCTCTCGGCAAGAGCGACCTGCGTCAGCCCCAGGCGACGCCGAAGCTGCTTGATCTGTCGTGGCGCGTTCTTGCCCGGGGTCCGGTCCATCGATTCTCGCTCCACCGACTGGAAGACAGGTGTGACGCCGGATTTATATCACATGCAATAGTGATCGTCAATCTGCCACGCGATATGCTATGTCAGTTCGGCCCGCGCGGCTAGCCCATGGTCACCGTCGAGGAGGATTTTGGGCTGCGAAGGCCGAAACGGTTGCCGGCTGGAACGGGCCACTCAGGCCCAGGAACTCGACGCGGGCTGCGGATTGAGGCGACAGACCGTGAACAACTTCTCGGACAAGG
>JAAYCB010000515.1 GCA_012744395.1 Pirellulaceae bacterium | reverse complement strand
CGGCATCCGGGCATCGTGGTCGCAGCGTTCGCCGATGGTCATGTTCAACTGCTCTCGGAAGACACCGATTATCAGACGTTCCGTCATTTGATGACTCCCAGCGGCGAGGCCGCCGGACTGCCCGGTATCTTGGAACGGCACGGAAGAAACGAATAACGGCGTCGGGATGCGTCGGCCAATGCCGGAGAAAGGCAGCGTAGGAAAGCGTCGTACTACCAACTGCGTGGGACGGACGCATGACTGGCTGGTCAGCATGGCGACGTCGTCCGGTCCGGCGGAAATTCGCGATCCGCACAAACGTCCGATGGCAGGCAAGCGGTTCGAGATGCCCGGCTTCCGGCCCAGGGAGGATCACATCCGCCAGATGCAGCGTTTCGGGTTCCTGGCGAGTCATTTTGGGCAAAACGACCCGATCGACAATTGCGCGGTTGACAAGGCCGATTGGGATTCGTTCTATTAGCACGCGAGCGAGCACCCGGCGGCGGGCGGAGCCGGCAGCTGACCGGGCACCGCGATTCTCGTCGATCGGCGGCCCGAAGGCTTCCCGGGGGGATTGCTTTCGCGGCGCGAATCGCGCCGGGTGGGCGGCCGCGCGGATCCGTTTCAGCATCCGGAGGATGCGATCAGGGAAGAGTGTTTCGAACAACTCTAGGGGAAAGGGGAGTCACCTGATGGGCAACGGATATCAAGCACAGACTGGGCAGGTGAAGAACCACGGATGGCGGGTAACGCTGGCCGCCATGGGGATCAACCTGGCCCTGGGAATTCTCTATACGTGGAGCGTGATCAGCAAGGGCGTCCCCACCGAGTGGGACTGGTCGCAGACCGGCAAGTCATGGCCCTACTCGATCGCTTGCCTCGTCTTCAGCCTGGTGATGGTGCCCGCCGGACGCCTCCAAGACCAGGTCGGCCCGAGGCTCGTCGCCACGATCGGCGGGATTCTCGTCGGCATCGGGATGATCGCGGCAAGTTTCACGACCTCCCCGTTGGGCTATATCTTGGGTTTCGGCGTCCTGGCGGGCGCGGGAATCGGCTTTGGCTATGCGGCCGCCACCCCCCCGGCGGTCAAGTGGTTCCCGGCCGCGCGGACCGGTCTGATCGCGGGGATTGTCGTCTCCGGTTTCGGCCTGGCTTCCGTCTATGCCGCTCCCCTGGCCAACTGGCTGATTGCCAGTTACGGGCTTCAGACCTCGGTGATGATTCTCGGGATCGCATTCCTGATGGTGGTGGTCGGGCTCGCCCAGCTGTTGGCCGCCCCTCCCAAGGGATATGTACCCGCCGGGGCCGCCCAGACGGCCGTCGCCGGCACGCGGCGCGGCGTGGTGGATTTCGCCCCCCGCGAGATGCTCCGCACGCCCCAGTTCTACCTGCTCTGGTTCATGTACGCCTGCGGCGCCGGCGCCGGTCTGATGGTGATCGGGAAGCTGAGCGACATCGGCAAGCTCCAGGCCGGCGTGGAGCTCGGATTCGTGCTCGTCGCGGCACTCGCCGTCGGCAATGGCGCCGGCCGGATCATCGCCGGCACCGCATCCGACAAGTTGGGCCGCCAGCAGACGATGTTCGGCTGCTTCGTCCTCCAGGCGGTCCTGATTCTGCTGCTCTCGCGGGCGACCGTCGGGTCGCCGCTGGCGACGACGGTCGTGTTGGCCCTGGTGTCGGCGATGATCGGGGCGAATTATGGGGCGAATCTCTCGCTCTTCCCCTCGATCACCAAGGACTACTACGGGCTGAAGAACTTCGGCGTGAACTACGGGCTGGTGTTTACTGCCTGGGGCGTGGGCGGTTTCATGCTCGCGCTGCTGGCGGGCAAGCTGTACGACAAGTTCCAGACGTTCGCCTACGCCTACTACGGGGCCGCGGCTCTCCTGGCGATGGCTGCCGCGACGACCTTCCTGGTCAAGCCGCCGCAGGTTGCCCACGAGACGACCGAAGTTGTTGACCCGCCGAGACCCCTGGTCGAACCGGCAATCGCCGGGCCGGTGGAGGAGGAAGCGTTGGAAACGATTGAGCAACGGTGAGCAGGCCATCGTCCCCATGCCCGAACTGCCTGAAGTTGAAACGATGTGCCGCGGCATCGCCGCGGTCGCAGGCCGGCGAATCCACGCGCTGCGATTTCCCAAGTCACCGCTCCGCTCGATCCCGATCAGCCCCCGGCCCGCCCTGTTCCGGCGGCGGGTCGAGGGGCGTTCGATCACGGCCGTGCGGCGCGTGGGCAAGCGCGTCGTGCTCGATCTGGATTCGTCCGCTGCGATCGTCTTCGAGCCCCGGATGAGCGGCCGCGTTCACCTCGCCTGCCCGCCCGACGCCGAACACGTCCGGGCGGTGCTCGAGTTTGCCGACGGCCCCGGGCCGCTGATCTTCTGGAGCATGCGGGGGCTGAGTACCCTCTGCCTGCTCACCGCCCGTGAGCTTGCCCAGCGCCTGGGGCCGGATCGCCTCGGCCCCGACGCGCTGCGGATCGGGGCCGACGCGCTCCGCGCGCGCCTCCAAGCCAGCCGCCGAGCGATCAAGGTGGCCCTGCTCGATCAGCGCGCCGTGGCCGGGATCGGCAATATCTACGCCTCGGAGATTCTCCACCGGATCGGAGTCCATCCGGAAACGAGCTGCGATCGGCTTTCGCCCCGCCAGTGGAAACGGATGCAGGCAGCCACCGTCGGCGTCCTGAGCGAAGCGATTGCCGCGCAAGGCTCGACCCTCCGCGACGGAAGATACCGGACAACGCGCGGCGAGCCCGGCCGCTTTCAGGACAAACACCGCGTCTACGGTCGCGCGGGGCTCAAGTGCCTCCAGTGCGGGCGCGGCCGGATTCGGAAAATCGTCCAGGCCCAGCGATCGACCTATTACTGCCCGATTTGCCAGCGCGGCGCGCGATAGGCGGGGCGGTGGAAACGATCACGGGGAGTGTCCCTTGTCCTCCTGGTTCCCAAGCTCCAGCTTGGGAACCGGGAAGGGGTTCAGGGTTCAGGTTGTGCTTCGGACTCGTTTTCAGGTTGGAGTTTGGGGACCGGGAGCAGGCGGCTTTCTCCCTTCTCTGCGTGCCCGCTTTGTGTTCCCTCCTCCATCGCCGTCGTTTATAATCACGTCTCACCCGGGGCAACCCTCTTGCCGAGACGACTGCCGGACGCCCGGCTCGGGCGAGCCCGATACACGAGGAATTGTCGAAATGCAGACCAACCACGTCGCGGTTCGTTGGTTTCTCGCCGGCTTGTTGGCCGCACTTCCGCCCGTTTGGGTCAAAGTCCTTCTCGCCGCCGCGCCGAGCGCCCCGGTTTCGCTCCAAGCCCTGATCGAAGCCGACTGGGTGCAACAGGACGAGTTGTTCAACCGGTCGCCGGCCCAGGGGGCTGCCGGCGCCCCGGCGGCTGTGACCACGGCGGAGGACGCTTCCGGCGTTACGCTCGCCCACACCGGCCGCGTGCTCGATCGTGCCGCGCGGCTTGCCGAGCGCCTGCAAACGGAGGCGTTTGCCGCCAACCTGGCCGACATGCGAGGCCAGCTCGCCGCGCTCCAGTCGGCGGCCAGTCCGCCCTGGGAGGCCCGGCGGGAACTCTACTTCAACGCACGCCGCCTGCTCCGCAAGCTCGCCTTTACGAATCCCCTGCTCGACTTCGACAGGATCCTGTTCGTCAAGCGGCACGACTCGGGCGGCGTGTTCCACATGTGCGACCAGTATTATGGATGCAACGGCGTGCCCGGCGGCGGCCTGTTCGTGCTCGAAGACCCGTTCGGCGACGAGCCGCGCGTGAGGGACCTGCTCGCCGGGGCGGTGGTCGAGAAAGGCCGCCTGGCCGGCCGGCGGCTCGTAGACGGCGCGTTCCTCTCGCCCGAGGTCTCCTTCGATGGCGAGGAGATACTCTTCGCCTTCGGCGAGTGCCGGGCCACGGAGACCTACCAGTGGGGGCCGGAGATCAGCTACCACATCTTCCGCGTCGGCGCCGACGGCAGCGGCCTGGCGCAATTGACGGACGGGCCGTGGAACGACTTCGACCCGTGCTATCTGCCCAATGGCCGGATCGTCTTCGTCTCCGAGCGGCGCGGCGGCTACCTGCGGTGCGGGCGGCACTGCCCGGTCTACACGATG
>JAAYCB010000064.1 GCA_012744395.1 Pirellulaceae bacterium | reverse complement strand
GTTGCGACGCGACCGCGGCCGAGCTGGACCAGGCGGGTGGGCTGATGCTGGCCTTTCGCCAGATCGCCGCCAGGGAACGGCTGGCCGGCTTTGCCGTCAAGTGCTGGCCGGAGTTCACTCCGCACTATGGGATCATGCCCTGTAGCACGATCAGCCGCTTGAACGACGAGGGCCTGCTGACCGCCTGCGAAGGCGACATCTATGGGACGGTGACGATGCTGATCGCCAACTATCTGAGCGGCCGCCCGGCGATGTTCGCCGACTTCATCGCGATTGACGAGGAGCGCAACGAGGGGCTGGCCTGGCACTGCGGTTCGGCGGCCACCCGCCTGATGGCCCAAGGGGCCTGCAACCGGCTGGGCAAGCACGCAACGGTCGAGGGCGGCGGCAAGCGGGGGGTGACGGTCAACTTCCCGATTGCGGGCGAGGGGCCGGTGACGATGGCCCGGCTGGGCGTGGGCCCCCGCGGGATGCGGCTGTTCTTCGCCGGCGGCCAGGCGGTTCCGACCCGGGCGAACCTGCCCGGCAACAGCTGGTCTGTCCGCTTCGACGCGCCGATCCGCCGCCTGGTCGAGACGATCATCGGCGAGGGCCTGGAACACCACACGGCGCTGGTGCAGGCCGACATCCGCGACGACTTGCGGCGCGTCGCCCGCTGGCTGGACCTGGAGACTCTGGATGTCGACGCCTGCGGGCCGTCTTTGACTGGAAAGGGATTCTGATGAACTACCGCGTTGTTTGGAAACCTCGACCCGGCCTGGCGATGCTTTCAAAGCCGGGCGACGCCGGCATGAAACACCTGAGCTTCGGCATGATCGCGCTTGGCTCCGGCCAGGCGCACCACCTGGCGCCGTGCGAGCAGGAGACGGCCCTGGTGCTGCTCCAGGGGGCGGCCGTCGCGAGCGGCGGCGGCCTGGAGCGCGCGCCGATCGGCCCGCGCGCCGACCTCTTCACCGAGAAGCCGTGGACCGTGCTGGTTCCCGCCGGCTGCGCGTGCGACGTGGAGGCGACGGCCGACTGCCAGTTCGCCCTCTGCCAGGCGCCCTCGACGCGGCCGGGCCAGGCGATCCTGATCCCGCCGGCAAGCGTCAAGGAGATGTCGCTGGGCAAGCCGGGCTTCCAGCGGCGGGCGCTGATGATGGTCACCGAGGAGGTCCCGGCCGACTTGCTGTTCATCGGCGAGGCGATCGTGCCGCCGGCCAACTGGGCCAGCTTCCCGCCGCACCGCCACGACATCGACGACCTGCCCGACGAGGTCGATATGGAGGAAATCTACTACTTCCGCTTCGACCGGCCGGAGGGCTTCGGGATCCAGAAGATCTACACCGAGAGCCGCTCGATCGACGAGACCTACACGGTCCAGGACCACCACACGGTGCTGATCCCCGAAGGCTACCATCCGGTGGCCACGGCCCCCGGCTACACGATGTATTACCTGTGGGTGATGGCCGGCGAGAATCGCCGGTTCCTCTCCCGCCAGGACCCCGATCACCGCTGGATCGCGCAGGGCTGACATGACCGATTTGCTCCTGGGGATCGACATCGGCACGAGCGGCTGCAAGATCACGGCGATCGACGGGCAGGGGCGGATCGTGGATACGGCGCTGGGCGAATACCAGACGGCGCACCCGCACGCCGGCTGGTCGGAGCAGAATCCGCACGACTGGTACGCGGTCGCCCGCCGGCTGCTCCGCGCGATGCTCGCCCGCCCGGCGTGCCAGGCGGGCCGGATCGTGGCCCTGAGCCTCGACGGCTCGACGCACAACGCGGTGCTGGCCGACGCCGGGTTCCGCCCCCTGCGCCCGGCGATCATGTGGACCGATCAGCGGAGCGTCCGCCAGGCGGCGCGGCTGGAGGCCGACTCGGGCGCGGAGATTTTCCGCATCGGCTACCAGAAGCCGACGCCCACTTGGACCCTGCCGCAGCTGGCCTGGCTCGCCGAGCACGAGCCGGAGGCGCTCCGCCGCACCGAGCACATCCTGTTCACCAAGGACTACGTCCGCTACCGGCTGACGGGAACCTGGGAGACGGACCACATCGAAGCCCAGGGGAGCCTGCTGTATGACATGGCCGGGCGGACCTGGTCGGCCGAGTTGAGCCGCCTGGCGGGGATTCCGGTGAGCATCCTGCCGCCCTTGGTCGCGCCGACCGACGTGGTCGGCGCGGTGACCGCCGCGGCGGCGGCCGAGACCGGGCTGGCGGCGGGAACGCCCGTGGTGGCCGGCTGCTCCGACTCGGCGGTGGAGGATTACGCGGCCGGGGCGATCCGCCCGGGGCAGATGATCCTCAAGCTGGCCACCGCCGGCAACGTGAACGTGATGACGGCCAAGGCCTGCCCGCACGCCCGCACGCTGACCTATTCGCACGTGGTGCCGGGCCTTTGGTATACGGTCGCCGCCACGAACACGGCCGCCTCGGCCGAGCGCTGGTTCCGCGACGTCTTCTGCCAGGACGAGTGCCGCCGGGCGGCCGAGCAGGGGACGAGCGTTTATGCCCTCTTGCAGGCGATCGCCGCCGAGGCGCCGCCGGGCGCGGAAGGCTTGTTCTTTCACCCCTACCTGCTGGGCGAGCGTTCGCCCTACTGGGACGCCAACCTCCGCGGCAGCTTCGTTGGGGCGACGATGCGGCACGGCAAGGGCCACTTCGTCCGGGCGATTCTCGAAGGCGTGGCCTATTCCCTCCGCGACTGCTTCCGCACGATCGAGGAGATCGGGCTGGCGGTGGACGAAATCCGCCTGATCGGCGGCGGGGCCCAGAGCGACCTGTGGGCGCAGATTCTCGCCGACGTGTTCAACATGCCGATCGTTCGCCCCGCGGGGTGCGACGCGAGTTTCGGGGCGGCGCTGTTGGCCGGCGTGGGCATCGGCCTGTTCCCCAGCGAGGCGGCCGCCGTCAACCAGTGCGTGCAAATCCGCGACCGCCTCGAACCCAACCCGGCGGCGGCCGCGCTCTACGCCGAGCTGTTTCCCGTCTACTGCCGGATTCACGACGACCTGGCCGGCACGTACGCCCGGCTGGCCGCCATGCTCGACGGGCAAAAGGCTCGAACCCTGTCGGCCGCCGGCGGCGCAACCGGCGGCGGGTCCCCGACCGAAAACAGGCTCTGAACAGAAGGAGGCGTGCCGCCGTGCTGAGAGTTGGAATCGCCGGGTTCGGATTCATGGGGCGCATGCACTACCGCTGCTTCAAGGCGCTGGAGGGCGTGGAGGTTGCGGCCGTCTGCGACGCCGACCCGGGCGCGCTGGGCGAGGCGGGAGCAGCCCGCGGCAACATCGCCGGCGCCGAGGGCGAAGTCGATCTGGGCGACGCGGCGATCCACGCCGACCTCGGCGAGATGCTCGCCCGCGAAACGCTCGACGCGGTCTCGATCACGGTGCCCACGCACCTGCATGCCGAGTGCTCGATCGCCGCCCTGGCCGCGGGCCTGCATGTCCTCTGTGAAAAGCCGATGGCCTTGAATCCCGCCGACGGGCGGCGGATGATCGAGGCCGCCGGGCGAGCCGGCAAGCTGCTCCAGATCGGCCACTGCACGCGGTTCTGGCCCGAGTATGCCTGGGCCAAGGAGACGATCGAGCGGGGGACGTACGGACGGGTGATCGCGGCCACGTTTCAGCGCCTCGCGGCGACCGCCGCGCGGAAGGCCGGCAGTTGGTTCACGGACGAGTCGCGGAGCGGCGGGATGCCGCTGGACCTGCATATCCACGACACGGACTTCGTTCAATACCTGTTCGGAATGCCGCAGGGCGTGTCGAGCTTCGGCGCCGAAGCGCCCGGCGGCGGGCTGGTCCACATCGCCACCCGCTACGCATACGAGGATAAGCTCGTGGTCGCCGAGGGGGGCTGGGCGATGATGCCGCCGTTCGGCTTCCAGATGCGGTTTCACATCGCGCTGGAGCGGGCGACGCTCGATTTCGATTACCAGCGCGACCCGAAGCTGCGGCTCGCGACGGCCGAGGGCGAGGCGCGCGCGCCGCGCTGCGCCGGCGGCGATGGTTATTCGCGGGAGATCGCCCACTTCGCCCGGCGCGTCCGCGGCGAGAACCTGCCCGCGGTGATCACCGCCGAAGAGGCGCTAAATTCGCTGCGGATCGTGGCGGCCGAGCGGGAGTCCGCCCGGCGGGGGCGGAGCGTGCGGCTCGACGAGTTTTTTCTCAAGGAGCGCGATGATGAAGTGTAACGGCTGGCCGGTGGGCGTTTGCAGTTGGTCGCTCCAGAGCGACCCGCCCGGAGTGGCCGCGGCGATGCGGCAGTTGAAGATCGACCATGTGAACCTGGCGCTCAAGCCGGCGTTCCGGGAGCAGGGCGAGGAGTACCTGGCCGCGGTCGGCCGGCAGGACTGGACGATCACCGCCACGACGATCGGTTTCTTCCAGGAAGACTACACGTCGCTGGCGAGGATTCGGGCGACCGGCGGGATCGTGCCCGATGAGCACTGGCCGGAGAACCGCCGGATGGTCGAGCGGGCGGCGGAGATCACGGCCGCGATGGGCGTCGGCCACCTGACGATGCACGCCGGGTTCCTGGAGAGCGGCGACGCGGAGGAGCAGAAGAAGGTCCGCGACCGGCTCGGCTGGCTGGCGGACGCGGCCGCCAGGCTGGGCATCGGCCTGCTGCTGGAGACCGGCCAGGAGACGGCCGAGTGCCTCCGGGCGCTGCTGGAGGAGTTGGACCACCCGGCGCTGGGCGTCAACTTCGATCCGGCGAACATGATCCTCTACGGCAAGGGCGATCCGCTCGCCGCCGCGCGGCTGCTGGGGCGCTGGATCAAGCACATCCACGTCAAGGACGCGGTCGCCGCCGAGCGGCCGGGCGAGTGGGGCCGCGAGGTGCCTTGGGGGGACGGCCAGGTGGGCGGCGAAACGTTCCTGGAGTCGTTGAAGGAGATCGGGTTCGCCGGCGCGCTGGCGATCGAGCGCGAGGCGGGTCGCGACCGGCTGGGCGACATCGGCCGGGCCGCCGAACGGCTCGCCGGCTGGCAAGCCCCTTAGTTTGCGCACTCCGCGCGCCGGCCGCCCTGCGGCGCGCCCGGCGGCGATTGGCTTTGACACGAAAAAGGGAGGACGTCCATGAACGATGAGATGACCTGGGATCTGTATCTCAGCCTGAGCGGCATGAAGTTCCTCGAGTTCACCGTCTGGGGCGCCTGGGCGCCGGTTCTGGCCTCCCGCATCCTCGGCCCGTTGAAAATGACCGGGAAGCAGTTGGGCTGGGTCTATGCGACGCTGCCCCTGGCCTGCGTCCTGGCGCCGATGGCGGCCGGGCAGATCGTCGATCGGTGGTGCCCGACGGAGTTGTACATGGCCGGAGCGCACCTGCTGGGCGGCGTGTTTCTGCTGGCGGCCGCCCGGGCCACTCGTTTCATGCCGTTGTTCCTGCTGATGCTCGGCCACTGCTTGTGCTTTGCGCCGACGCTGGCGATGGTCAACTCGCTGACCTTCGCCCACATGCCGAATCCGGAAGTGAATTATTTCCGGGTCCGCATGTGGGGGGCCGTCTCCTGGGTGCTGATCGGCTGGATGCTGTCGCTCTGGCGGCGTTCCGGCAAGCTACAGGTCAAGGGGGCGGACAGCCTCGTACTGGCGGCGGTCTGCTCGTTCGTGATGGGGCTCTACTGCTTCACGCTGCCGCACACGCCGCCCGCCCACACCGGCGCCGGCGCCCTGCCGTTCATCAAGGCCCTCTCGCTCTTCAACCAGCCGACGTTCCTGATCTTCATGGTGATCTCGTTCGTCGTCACCACGCAATTGCAGTTTTACTACCTGGGCACCTCGCGTTTCCTGGAAGACATCGGCACCTCGCACGCGGCGATCCCCGCGGCGATGAGCATCGCCCAGGTCGCGCAGGTGGTGGCGATGGCGGCGATTCTGCCGCCGATCTTCGCGCCGCTGGGCTATCGCTGGATCATGGCCCTGGGCACCGGCTTCTGGCTGGTGATGTTCCTGCTCTATGCCTGCATGAAGCCGCGCGGCCTGGTCGTCGGATCGATGGCGCTGCACGGCCTGGCCTACGCGTTCTTCTTCGACGCCGCCTACATCTACATCAACAGCGCCGCGCCGGAAGACATCCGCGCCTCGGCCCAGGGGCTTTACGTGGCGGTCACCTCGGGGCTGGGCCTGTTCGCGGGAACGCAGTTCACCGGCTTTGTGATGGACTACTTCCGCAGCGACGGCAAGTTCCGCTGGCGGCCGATTTTCCTCGTCCCCTGCGTGCTCTTGAGCCTCTGCACGCTGGCCTTCGCGCTGCTGTTTAAGGGTTAGAAGGAGGTTCCCGAGCTGGAGCTTGGGAACCAGGAAGGACTGAAAACTGAACACTGAAGACGGACTGCTGGCAGCTGACCGCTGACCGCTTTCCCATCGACTGCGTAGAAACCCTGCAACAATGGCGATTGAGTGGATTTGTGTCGACGATTACGAAGCGATGAGCCGCGCCGGCGCGGAGCGGATTGCCGCCGCGATCGAGCGGCAGCTTGGCGAGCGCGGCTCGATGTGCCTCGGGTTGGCCACCGGCAACACGATGCTGCGGCTGTACGAGTGCCTGGCCGAGTTGCTGAACGGCCGCCGCCCGGACCTGTCGCAACTGCACACGTTCAACCTCGACGAGTACGTCGGCGAGGAGGGGCAGCCGGTCGCCTTCGACCACCCCTTGAGCTACCGGGCGTATATGGAGAAGAATCTCTTCTCGCGACTCGATCCGCGGCTGGGATTCAATCTGGACAACGCCCATTTTCCGGACCCCGCCGCGCCGGCCGCCTTCGACCGCCTGATCGGCGCGCTCGGCGGCCTCGACCTGCAATTGCTGGGGATTGGTTTCAACGGGCACATCGCCTTCAACGAGCCGATCTCCGCGGAAAAGATCAGCGCTGCTGAGTTCGCTGCGCTGCCGACGAGAGTCATCGACCTGACCGAGCTGACAATCGAGAGCAACGCGGAGTTGACCGCCGGCGGGGATCGCTCGCGTGTTCCCGAAAGAGCCGTCACGATGGGGATGGAACCGATCCTCGCGGCGGGCGAGATTCTGCTCTTGGCGTGCTTCCCGGAGCAGCAGACCCCGCTGGCGCGAATCCTGCGGGGACGCCCCACGCCCGAACTGCCGGCGAGCTACCTGCTGGCCCATCCGCGGAGCACGATTCTCTACACGGGCGATCGGATTTCGCTGGAGGAGACGTCATGAAGGCGCGCGGCACGCTGTTGATTGGTTATGACGTGGAGCGGATTCCGGGCCGCGTGCCCGGCGAGAAGTGGGTTGGCCAGGCGCTGGCGGAGAACACGGCCGAGATGTTCCTCGAGGCGGCCCTGCGGATTCACCAGGAGGTGGGCGTGCCGGCCACGCTGTTCGTGGTCGGCTGCAAGATCGAGCGGCTCCGCCCGCAACTGGAGGCCTGCCTGGCCTCCGGCTGGTTCGAGATCGCGCAGCACACGCACGAGCACTATCCGCTGAAGACGGTCGTCGAGGAGAGCCCCGACAACGTCTACCTGCCGGGCCTGCCCTTCGACCGGATCGAGGAGCAGCTCGCCCGGCCCGTCGAGCTGTTGCGGCGGTGCCTGGGTGTTTCCTGCCAAGGCGTGACCGCTCCTTACTCGCATTACCGCGGGCTGGCCGACCGGCCCGAGATTCTCGAAATCATCGCCCGGCACGGCATGCGGTACGTCCGTTCCTGCGGCCGCAACAGCCGCGACTACTTCCCGCTGGGTTGGGACGTGCAGCCCTTCTGGTACGACCGGCAGGGGTTCCCCGAGTTGCTGGAGACGCCGATGCAGGGCTGGATCGACGCCCAGTGGCGGCGCGAGCACGGCTGGGCGAACTGGGCCGCCTATCATGCGTACTTGAAGGAGCAGGTCGATCGCGTGGCCGATGCCGGGCTCTGCTGGTCGCATTGCCAGCACGACTGGACGAGCGTGCTTTACGACGAGCCGCTCGACTGGACGCGAAAATTCCTCCAGTACGCCGCCGAGCGGCTGCAACTGATGACCCATGGAGATTTCTATCAACAGATGCGGCGGCCCGGCAGCCCGGCGGCCGCGCGGGACCTTGATTGCGGAGCAGCGACTGATGCCCGTCCCCACTGAGAGTTATTTGAACGAGTTCCTCTACGGCGAGTTGGTCGACGTGGTGGGGCCGGAAAACGTCTCGGCAAGCCAGTCGGACAAGATCGCCTACTCGTGCGATTACTACTGGATTCCCGAACTCTGGCTCGATCGCGGCCTCCCGCTGCCCGAGCCGGACCTGATCGTCCACCCCCGCTCGGCCGAGGAAGTTGCGCGCGTCTGCCGGATCGCGGCCAACCACAAGGCGCCGCTGACCACCTGGGGGGGCGGCTCCGGCTCGCAGGGCGGCGCGCTGCCGATCCACGGCGGCATCCTGCTCGACACCAAGAAGCTCAACCGCATCGTGGAGATCGACAAGACCTCGCTGACGGCGACCGCCGAAACGGGGATCATCATGCAGCACCTGGAATGGGCCCTCCAGCGGGAGGGCCTGGCGACGATGCACGAGCCGGCCTCGATCAGCTGCGCTACCCTGGGAGGGTTCCTCGGGCATCGGGGCACGGGGGTGCTGTCCACCAAGTACGGCAAGATCGAGGACATGATCATGTCGCTCGAAGCCGTGCTCCCCGACGGGACGATCATCAACACGCTGGCGGTTCCCCGGCACGCCTCGGGCCCCGACCTGAACCAGTTGTTCCTCGGCTCCGAGGGGACGTTCGGCGTGATCACCAAGGCGACGCTGAAGGTCCATCCGCTCCCCGAAGTCCGCCGCTTCCACGCCTTCGTGTTTCCCGATCTGCAGACCGGGCTGGAGGCGGGCCGCCAGATTATGGTCCGCCGCCTGCGGCCGTCGGTGATCCGCTTGTACGACGAGGCGGAGACCCGCCGCCTGATCCGCCGCGTGCTGGGCATCGACAAGGAGGGTGCCTACCTGGTGTTCGGCTTCGACGGCGATGAGGACCTGGTGGATCTGGAGATCCGCAAAGCGCTGGCGATCTGCCGCGCGCTGCCCCATGAAGACCTCGGCGGCCGGCTGGGCGAAGACTGGTGGGACCACCGCTACGACTTCTTCTTCCCCAACCACATGTTCCACCTCCCGCAGGCCTTCGGCACGCTCGACACCGTGGCCACCTTTGCGAATATCGAAAACGTCTACCGGGCGATGAAACGGGTGATCGAAGAGCAGTTCCCGATGGCGCGCTACATCGGCCATTTCTCCCACTGGTACGAGTGGGGCTGCATGCTCTACGCCCGCTTCATCATCGACCAGGCGCCCGACGACGCCCACGAGGCGGCCCAACTCTACAACCGCATCTGGGACGCGTGCCTGCGGGCGGCAATCGCCGAGGGCGGCCTGCTCAACGAGCACCACGGCATCGGGCTGAAGCTCGGCCGGCTGATGCGGGAACTCTATGGCCCGGCCTTCGGGCTCCTGGAACACATCAAGAAGGCGATCGATCCGGGCAACATCATGAACCCCGGCAAGATGGGATTTGAGACGTTTCGTTGAATTTATGACTGCCGGCCGCCGCCGTGGCGCTTGGCCGCCAACCGGCCAGAGGCCGACGGAGAATCAAGCGATGCTGATTACCGACCACGCCGCAACCATCGAGGCCTGCCGTTTCTGCTTCATGTGCCGCCACGTCTGCACCCTGGGGGTTGCGAGCGGCAAGGAGTCGGACACGCCGCGGGGCAAAGGGTTGATCCTGTTCAAGATTCTCAAGGGCCACGCCGATTACGGCGCGGACCTGGTCGACACGCTCTACCGCTGCTGCCTGTGCGGGCTGTGCGAAACCTGGTGCAAGGCCGGCTGCCGGCCGCCGGCCGCGGTCTTGGCGGCGCGGGCCGACATCGTGGCCCAAGGCAAGGCGCCCGAGCAGGTCCGCCAAATCAAGGAGCGGCTCGTCCAGACCGGCAACCCGTTCGGGCTCCCGCCCGGCGAGCGATTCCAGGCGCTCGAGGGGCCAAACGTGTTCCGCGAGCGGGCAGAGGTCCTCTATTACGCCGGCTGCGACACGGCCTATCGCCAGCCGCGGATCGCCCAAGCGCTGCTGAAGATTTTCCGCGCGGCCGAGGCCGACTTCACGCTGCTTGCCGGCGAGCGTTCGACCGGCAAGCCGCTGTCGCTTCTGGGCTACCCCGCGGAAGCCCGGGCGATGGCCGAGGACCTGGCCGGGCAGATCCGCGCTACGCGGTGCCGCACGCTGGTCACCGGCTGCCCGAGCTCGTTCGACGCGTTCACGCGGGACTATCCGGCGATGGGGCTGGACCTCGGCGGGATCGAAGTCCTCCATGCGGCGCAATATCTGGACCGGCTTCTGGCGGAGGGGCGGCTTGCCCCGCTTTTGTCCGCGGCGACCAGCGCGACCCTCCTCGACGGCACGTATCTCGGCCGCACGCACGGCATCTTCGACCCGCCGCGGCGCGTGCTGGGGAAGTTGGCCGGGTTGGACTTGCGCGAGATGACCTGGACGCGCGAGCTGGCCTATTCCGCCGGCGAGCCGGGCGGAGTCTTCCAGCTCCTTCAGCCGGAGTTGAGCCGTCAGGTGGCCGCGCGGGTCTTGGAGGAGGCCGCCAAGACCGGCGCCGCGGTCCTGGCAACCACGTGTCCGGCGACCAAGACCGCGCTGGCCGAGGTGGAGCAGGCCTCGCTCGAAGTCCTCGATGTCGCCGAGATTCTCGCCCAAACCCTTTAGCCCGACGCGTAAGCGAGCAGACTCCACCCGACGCACAATCCAGGCCGCCCTGCTCCGCGGCGACCCGCAGGGGCCCAGAGATTCCGAAAAACACGATGAACTACTTCGCCCACGCTTTGCCGTTCCTCGATCCGCCCAGCGCCGCTGCCGCGCCGGACGATCGCCAAGCAGAGGGGCCCGGTCGCTCGGCAGGCGCGATGGGCGTGTCGTCCGGCGGCGCCGGCCGCGGCAAGAAGCGGGATCGCGGCCCGGACCGGCTCCGCGGCTGGTATTTTGCCGCCGCCACCGGGATTCCCGACTGGCTGACGGTCGTCGACCGGAGGGTTCGCCTGCGGGGGAAACACGTGGAAGCGTTTCTGGCGGACGGGCGGCCGGAGGTGGCGGCGATTGCCGGCGGGATTCTTCAGCATCTTCGCGACGACGCGCGGTTTCACGGAACGCGGGCCTTTGGCGAACTCTCGCTGGAGCTGACGCTTCTGGCTCGCGACCATTTGGAGGCCGATTCCGGTTTCCGCCCCACCTTTCTCGGCCATCTGCTGGTGGAAGTGCTTCTCGACGCGGCCCTGATCGCCGATCATCCCGGCCGCCTGGAGGCCTACTATGCCATCTTCGACAAGGTCGATCCGGCGGTGATCGAGGCGGCGGTCAACGAAATGGCCCCCCGGCCGACCGAACGCTTGGCCTGGATGATCGACCGGTTTCGCCAGACGCGGATCTTGTCGGATTACGCCGAGGATGCCAAACTGTTCGTACGCCTGAACCAGGTGATGCGGCGCGCGGGCCTGGCCGAGTTGCCGGACGCGTTGCGCTGCATCCTGCCCGAGGCGCGGCGGAAGGTCGCCCTTCGCAGAGCCGAGCTGCTCGACGGAATCCCGGTTGGAGGGTCGAGTTAGCCGCGCGCCGGAGGCGCCCGCCTTGAGAGCGTGCAAGGTCCAATTTCCCAATCGCCCGGAACGAACAGCGCCCGGCACGCGGCGGAATCCGGACTTCCGCGGTCTGGGTCTTGGCGATTGGATGTTGAGCCTTGGGGTCGCGCCCTGGGCGTTGGCGGAGACTGCCGCCGTCCCCGACCGGTATCGGCCATCCCCCTGTTCCCGAAGGAGAAATGCAATGCAATTTGGATTCAACCTGCTGATGTGGACCGACACGCTCAACGATGCGGCCCTGCCCCTGCTGGATCGGATGCAGGCGATTGGCTTCGACGTTGTCGAAGTGCCCGTGTTCGATCTGGACAACATGGCGAATTACGAGAAGTGGGGCAAGCGGTTCGACGCGCTGGGGCTGGTCCGCACGGGGACGGCGGTCCGCGGCGCGGCGGAGAACATGATCAGTTCGGATGGAGCGGTTCGCAAGGCGGGGATCGGGGCCAACAAGAGAAACCTGGATTGTTGCGCTGCTCTGGGCTGCCGGACAATGGCTGGACCGTTTCACTCGGCGCTGGGCGAATTCAGCGGCCAGGGGGTGACGGAGGACGAGTGGAAGTGGGGCGTCGAGGGGATGCGGGAGGTCGCCGAGCACGCCGCCACCGTCGGCGTCAAGTTGGGCCTGGAGGCCGTCAACCGGTTCGAGTGCTATTTTCTCAACACGGCGGCTGACGGGGCCCGGTTCGTCAAGGAAGTGAACCATCCGGCCTGCGGCATGATGTACGACACGTTCCACGCGCACATCGAGGAGAAGAATATCCCCGAGGCGATCCGCGCCCTGAAGGACTGCCTTGTCCACGTGCACATCTCCGAAAACGACCGCAGCACGCCCGGCTCGGGCAACGTCCGCTGGGAGGAGAATTTCGACACGCTCAAGGAGATCGGCTACGACGGGATCATGGTCGTCGAAGCCTTCGGCCTGGCCTTGAAGAAGCTCGTCGCGGCCACGAAGATCTGGCGGAAGATGTACCAGTCCGAAGAGCAGCTCGCCACCGATGCCCTGGCGTTCATGAAGCGCGAGGTGGCCAAGCGGTGGTAGACGCGGCGGCCAGGCCGGAATATCCTGGATCTTGATCCCGAGGCGACGGGGCGCACGTCCCACGGCCGGAAATCGGCTGAATCACCGATCACCCGGATCGGTTCGGGGCAATTGTCGCCGCGGCACCGAACCGGCGGGCATCGGGCTGCGTAGTTCAAATGCGTGTCGGGCAAGAGTGCTCATGTTGCGCCCCGGCCCGGCGGCTGCGGAGTCAGTCGCCCCCCCGTGTGCGGGTTGTTTTGCCCCCTTGCGACGAGGTCCCGTCGGACGATGCTAGAACTCAGGCAAGTCACCAAGTCTTTCACTCTGCCCGATGGCTCGCCGCTGCATGTGCTCGACATCGAGCACTTCGAGGCCAAGGCCGGCGAGCAGGTCGTGATCGTCGGCCAGAGCGGATGTGGCAAAACCACGCTGCTGCACGTGATCGCCGGGATTTGCCGGCCGGACACGGGCCGCGTGCTCATCGACGGCTGGGACGTGCCGGTCCTCTCGGAAGCCGATCGCGATCAGTTCCGGGCGGCGAAGATCGGCTACGTGTTCCAGACATTCAACCTGCTGCCGGCCTTTTCCGCCCTGGAAAACGTGATGATCGGCATGACCTTCGCCGACGGCCGTGCCGACCGCGATCGGGCGAGGATGCTGCTCGAGCGTGTCGGGTTGAACCACCGGCTGACGCATAAGCCCGCGCAACTCTCCGTCGGCGAGCAGCAGCGCGTGGCGGTTGCCCGGGCGTTGGCCAACCGTCCCAAGGTCCTCCTGGCCGACGAACCGACGGCGAATATCGACACCGGCAACCAGCAGCAGGTCATCGACATGCTCCGCGGCGCCTGCGAGGACGAGAACGTGGTGTTGTTGCTGGTCACCCATTCCCCCGAGGTGGCCGGGCAGTTCGAGCGGGTCGAGCGGCTGGAAGAAATCAACCGTGTGCTGGTGAAGCGATCATGAGTCTCTGGAAAATCGCCCTGCGAAGCCTACAGTACCGCCGGTTGGCCTCCGGCTTGACCGCGCTGTCGATCTCCCTGGGCGTCGCCCTGGTGGTCGGCGTGATGGTGATCCATGCGGTCGTCGATCAGTCGTTCAAACGCAGCGCCCAGGGCTACGACCTGATTGTCGGCGCGAAAGGGAGCCGCCTCGAACTGGTGCTCAGCACCGTCTACCACCTCGGCAAGCCGATCGGCAAGGTGCCTTACGACTACTTCCTGGAACTGACCGAAGGACGGTTCGCCCCGGAAGTCGATCTGGCCGTGCCCTGCTGCCTTGGCGACAACTACCAGGGATATCGCGTGGTCGGCACGACGCCCGACATGTTCAACGAACTGGAATACCGGGACGGCGAAAAATACCGGTTCCAGGCGGGAGAGAATTTCGGCTGGGGCGAATACTACGATGCCGTGATCGGCGCGACCGTCGCCCGAAAGACAGGACTGAAGGTCGGCGACACATTCCAGCCGGGACACGGCGAGACAGCTGAACAGGGAGAGAAACACAGCCCCTTCACCGTGGCCGGAATCCTCGCGCCGACCGGAACACCCAACGACCGCGCCCTGTTCGTCAACATCGAGGGATTCTGGGAAATCCACGCCCACGGGCATTATGACGAGGAGCAACCCGCCGAGGGCGAGCCCTCCAGCCAACAGCACGCGGCCGAGGAGCACGCGGCCGAGGAGCACGCGGCCGACGCGGCGGGCAGACCGGACCCGGCGGAATCCGGCGGCGCAGGCGATTCCCACGCCGGGGCCGGAGACGCCCATTCCCACGCGCCGCAGGCCCACGACCACGGCGAGCCGCAGTTGGAGCGCCACGTTACGGCGATCCTCGTCCGCACGAACACCAAGCGGATGACGCGGGCGATGGCTCTGCCCAAGATCATCAACCAGGAGGCGGATGCCCAAGCGGTCATGCCGGCCGAAGAGATCACGCGCTTGTTCGAAGGCATCGTGGGCAACATCCAGAAGGTCCTGCTGGTCTTCGCCGTCCTGATTGTGATCGTGGCGGGCATCGGAATGATGGTCAGCATCTACAACTCGATGAGCGAACGGAGGCACGAAATCGCCGTGATGCGCGCCCTCGGCGCACGGCGGATGACCGTGATGTCGATCATCCTGCTGGAATCGATCCTGCTCTCGCTCGGAGGCGGCGCCCTCGGGCTCCTGTTGGGCCACGGCCTGGTCGGGCTGCTGGCCCCGTCGATCATGGAGAACACGGGCGTGGTCGTTCATGCCCTCCAGTTCCAGCCGATCGAGCTGGTCCTGATTCCCGGCCTGATCGCGATGGCCTCGGTCGTCGGCTACCTGCCGGCGCTGATCGCCTACCGGACTGAAGTGGCCGATTCGCTGTCGGAGTGATCCACGCATGCCATCGGAATTCCGCGAACAGCTCAAGGGGACCTACCACGACTACGAGAAGTACGAGAAGTACGCGCCCGACACGCCGGTGCTCTACCGTGCGATCAATCCCTTCTCGGTCGGTAGCGTCGTGGTCGGACTGCTTTCCCCGGTCGCCTATTTCCACTGGGGATTTCTCTTCGTCCCCCTGCTGGGGATTGCGTTGGGCATCGCCGGGCTGGTGAACCTGTCGCGCGTCGAAGGGGCGAAGCTCGGCATCTGGCTGGCTGGCGTCGGCATCGGGCTTTGCCTGCTCCTGGGCTTGGGCGTTTACGGCCTTTCCGTCTACGTCTACTACCACATGACGCCGCCCGGCTACCTCGCCATCGGCTACGAAACCCTGGAATCGAACGATCCGAACAACCCTTGGCCCGAGGCGGCGTATGAGTTGGAGGGCGAGCGGGTCTTTATGCGCGGCTATATGTACCCCACGCGGCAGTCCTCGGCGCTGAAGAGCTTCGTCATGTCTCGCGACAACGGCGTCTGCCAGTACTGCCTGCCGAACCCGAAAAAGACCGATCAAGTCTTCATCGAGTTGGTCGAGGGACTGGAAGCCTCCTACACGACCCGGCCGATCGCCGTCGGCGGCAAGTTCTCGATGAAGCTCGAAGACCCGGACGAGAAGTACGGCGGCGTGGTCTACCACATCGAGGCCGATTACTTGCGGTAGGGCCCCGGCGGGCGGGCGTCGCGTCAAGTGACGACGGCCAGAATCTCGCTCTCGTTCATGATCAGGAGCTCTTCGCCATCGATGTTCACCTCCGTGCCGCCGTAGGGCGTGAACAAGACCCGATCCCCATCGGTGACCTCGTGTGGCGCACGCGTGCCGTCCCCGAGCAATCGGCCGTCGCCCACGGACAGGACGCGGCCCTGGCGGGGTTTCTCTCGTGCGGAATCGGGAAGGACAATCCCGCCGGATGTGATCTCTTCGGCGTCAAGGCGCCGGATGACGACCTTTTCGCCCAAAGGCACCAGCTTCATTTTTGCGACACTCCGAAATGGCTCAGCTGACCGCCCCGCCCTGCTTCCAGGGGGGCGACCCTGGGGCCGCCCAGCCGCGTTTGGCGGGCGGCAAAAGCGAATTGTCCCACGTCGAAGGCGAGGAGGCAACCCGATGGGCCGGAGCTGGCTTGGAGAAAAATCCAAGGGTTACCGGAAAAAAACGCTTGATCGGCGCCATCCTTTCGGTAGACTCAAGGCGTAAGGGGACGCCATCGACATCCCCGGCCAGTCCTCCGTGCGCCAAATGGCTCCCCGAACGGGTCACAAATCAAGGTCTTGGGTCCCCAATGCGGCCAGCCTGCGCGACCATGACCAGCCCGGCGCCGTTCAGCTACCCGCAGGCTCCGGCGCTTGGCACCGGTGATTTTGTCTGCTTTGCGTAGGGCGGTCTTTGGCTGGTACCAGTCGCGATCCAAGCGTGCGCGAGAGTCGATGTCGGTGTCGGCACAGCCGCTACTCATGATTCGAGGGGGGGCTCGTGCTGATGAGTCGGCCGATGTCAGGGGACTCTCCCGGGTCCCGCCCCCGGTTGTGCGCGCTGGGCGACTGTGGCAGGCTGGCCGCTCTTTCTATCGGGAGTGCTTGCCACCGACCCGCTGTGCCCGCACGGTCCCGCGCGGAATCAGGTCAGCGCGGCCAGGGCGATCAGGCAGAGGATCCACGCCGCGGCCAGCACGGCGGCCACGGCGAGCAGCGGGCGGTTGGGACGCGGCGGATTCGGTTCGCGAGCCGGCGGCCCGGCGGAGTCGACGTGCGCGTGCTGGCCAGAAGTCGCTGTCTTGCGGCCGCCCATTCATGGCTCCCTTCGGCAATCACCCGGCGGCGAAAAAAGCAGACGCTCGCCCCCCGCAGCGGCCGCCGGGCCGGATCGACAGGCATCCAGCGCCCCCCAGCATCCGGCAGACCGCCCGCTAGTCGACCTGGATCCTGAATTCCTCGTCAAACGCCGTCTCGAAATCGTAGACCTCGTCGAAGTCCTCCCGCCGGTCGTGGGGCGTCTTTCGCATCCGGCCGATCTTGATCATGTTGAAGACGATCTCGCCAAAATCTCCCGTCTTGTAGACCCCCCAACTGTTGAGCACTGTCTTGGCCATCAGCCCAAACTGCTGGAGGGCGAATCGGCGGATCGCCTCGCACAGCTCCTGCCCCGTCACGTGCCGCTGAGGGCCTTCCGCTTCGTCGTCTTCCTCCTCGATGCCGGTAACCGGCTCGCTGGCGCATTCAGAGCCCATGCCCATCACGTCCTGGGCGTAGCTCAACGCCTCGAACACGAACATGTACGCCTCCAGCCGGTAGCGGCGGTCCTGCTGGAGGAGTTGAGCGAGTTGCTGATTCGGGTCCATCATGGCAGCGAGTCTCTTCCCGTCGTCCTCAGGCAACCGGCCGGCGCGGTTCGGCGGATCCGCCGGCCAGGCCGCGCGAAACCTCATTGCGAGCGGGACGGGGTCCGGCGCCTCTTGGGCCGATTCTCCGCCGCCAGCGCTGCAACCTCTTCGGCGTCAAATGATTTGCGTACCCGGTCCTCCAGCTCCACGACAAGCTGCCGGGTGAGAATCTCGTGGCCGACCACGCGGGCTTGTCCGTCGGGCGTCTCGACCGAAGCGCCGATTGGCGGCAATTCGGCGAGCATCGATTCATATGTGTCGAATTCGTACCGCAGGCAGCACTTCAGGCGGCCGCAGCGGCCGGAAATCTTCGTCGGATCAAGCGTTGCCTTTTGCAGCTTGGCCATCTTCATCGACACCGGAGGCATCGATACCAGGTGGTTGTTGCAGCATACCGGCTGGCCGCAGTCGCCGTAGTCGGCCATCAATTTGGCCTCGTCCCGGACTCCGATCTGGCGCATTTCGATCCGCGTCTGAAACTCCCCCGCCAGCATCTTCACCAGCTCCCGGAAATCGACGCGTCCCTCGGCCAGGTAGTAGACAACGATCCGCTCGCCGCCGAAGATGTGCTCGACGTCCACAAGCCGCATCTCCAGAGCGAGTTGGCGGATGCACCGCTGGCAGACTTCGAACTCCGCCTTCTCCTGATTGTGAATCCGTGCCAGCTCGTTCTCGTCCTCGGCCGTCATCTTGCGGAGCACTTGCCCCTCGTGCAGCGCATCCGTCTTGGCGGCCGCCCCTTCCGCCGCTTCACAGAGAATCACGCCCGATTCGAGCCCGCGGTCCGTTCGCACGATCACCCGATCGCCCCGCGCGTAGCAATTCTTGCCCGCGGACGCGAAGGGGCGTAGGATTCGCATGGAGCCGTACCGGACGACGTACTTGGACATGGCAAGAGATTGAACTGGGGAAAGCGTCTGCGCTGGCGCACCACTCCGCTCATGGCTGGGTAGTTGGCGGTCCCGTCTGGAGTCGCCGATGCCCGGCATCGACAAGCCGCCCCCACCAGGCCGGGAGAACCGGGCCGTGCGAGGGTTTGCCACCTTCGTCCGCCTGCACGGATCGCGCTCCGCAGAACACCCAAGTATACCGCCCGCCCGCCGATCCGGAAAGCGAACTCTCCAAACCGGCTCGTTTTTCCGCGACATGCCCTGTTCCCGAGGGTGCGGCTGGATGGAAGGCAAGGGCTTGCGCCCTCTGCATCCTTCCGCGTCCCGCCGATCGGCAGACGAGCAGACCCCTGACCGGTTATAATACAGGGCCGAGGCCGGAGTACCCTTTTGCGGGCATCGACCCCCAGGAAGAGGGTCGGAACACCTCGCCATCGCTGTTTGAAGAGGTTTTTCCCATGTCGATCTTCCCTGCCAGCGGGCGGCTCGCGGCGGCGGCCACCTCGTTGCTCACCGCGGTCTCTCTCTTGACCGCCGCCGCCTCCGCGGAAGACACGGCCGGCATCTACCAGAGGTGTCTGGACAGGGCGGTCGGCTTTCTCCAGTCGACCGGCCAGGCGCCCGACGGTTCCTATGCCGCCTATGCCGGTCCGGGGGGCACCGCCGTCGTGGCGACGGGCCTGCTGAAGAATGGCTTCCGTCCGCAAGACCCCCTGGTCGCCAAGAGCCTCCGCTATCTGGAGGGATTCGCTCAGCCCGACGGCCGCGTCTCGCAGAAAGACTCGCTCTACGGGAACTACGAAACGTGCCTGGCGATCATGTGTTTTTCCGCCGCCAATCACGATCGGCGCTACGACGAGCTGCTGGCCAAGGCGGAACGCTTCGTCAAAAAGCTCCAATGGGACGAGGACGAAGGCAAGCAGGTCGATTCGTACGACTACGGCGGCGCCGGCTACGGAAAGCACGAACGGCCGGACCTCTCGAACACCGGCTTCCTGATCGACGCCCTCGCCGCCAGGGGGAGAGGGGCGGAGGATGAGGCGATGCAGCGAGCGCTGGTCTTCGTTTCGCGATGCCAGAACCTGGAAACGGAATATAACACCACCCCGTTCGCCGCCAAGAACCCCGACGGGGGCTTCTATTACACGCCGGCCGCCGGTGGACTCAGCCAGGCCGGCCAGACCCCTGCCGGCGGACTCCGCAGCTACGGGTCGATGACCTATGCCGGGCTGAAAAGCATGATCTATGCGGGTGTCGGCCGCGACGACCCGCGCGTCAAGGCCGCCTTCGACTGGATCTCCAAGCACTATCGCCTCGATCAGAATCCGGGCATCGGCGATGCCGGGCTCTACTACTACTATCACACGTTCGCCAAGGCGCTCGACGCGATGCAGATCGCCACGCTCAAGGACGCCGCCGGCGTCGAACACGACTGGCGCGCGGACCTGCTCAACGAGCTTGCTCGACGCCAGAAGGACGACGGATCGTGGATCAATGAAAACTCGCGCTGGCTCGAGGGCGACCCCAGCCTCGTCACCGGCTACGCCCTGCTGGCGCTGTCCCATTGCCGACCCGGCAACAAGTAGGAGGCTCGCATGGAACTCTTCGAGGCGATCGGCAAACGCCATAGCTACCGCGGCCCGTTCACGGATGCACCCGTCCGCGAGGAAGACTTGAGAAAGATCGTCCAGGCGGGCATCCAAGCGCCTTCCGGCAAGAACGAACAGACCACCTCGTTCGTCATCCTCAACGACCCCGCTCTCGTCCGCCAGGCAGCCGAAATCATCAACCGGCCCGCCTGCCAGACGGCCCGCGCGATGATCGTCTGCGTCACCGATCCGCGGCCGACCTTCTACGGGCATTCGTTTCACGCCGAAGACTGCGCGGCGGCCGTCGAGAACATGCTCCTGGCGATCACCGCGCTGGGCTACGCCTCTGTTTGGCTGGATGGTGTGCTCAGGCTGGATGGCGTCGCCGAGCGACTCGCCGCCCTGCTCGGCGTGCCCGGCGGCAAGATCGTCCGCATCGTCCTGCCGCTCGGAGTCCCCGCGGAAGCCGCCGCGCAGAGGGAAAGACTCCCGTTCGAGAGCCGGGCGTGGTTCAACCGCTACGGCGCCTGAGGGGCGGCAATCGTTCACGGAAGTTCAACCGAACATCTCGTTTCCAAGCCCCAGCTTGGGAACGCGGGGTTGGAGCTCGCATACTGCAAAACGGCACCTGGATTGACCAAACGATGGCCTGGAAGACAGGTTCCCAAGCTCCAGCCTGGGAACCAGGATAAGAGGGCAGGCTCCCAGGCCGGAGTTCGGCAACCAGCGGAAGCCGGAGTCTGAGAACGAGGAGGGTCCGCATGCCGAAAACCCGCCCCCAGAATCACCGCCCGTGCCGCGTGGTCTTGGCCTGCCTGGTGGCCCTGGCCGCGGGGACTGCCGCCGGGCAGACCGAGATCAACCGCCGCTACACCGAGACCTCGCTGGGGCCATTCCCGCCGGAGGTCCGCGAGTCGGCCGTGCTCAGCCCCGACGGCCGCCACCTGGGCTACATCGATTCCAGCGACGGCCAGCGCGTGGTTCTCGACGGCAAGCCCCAGCCGGTCTACGACCGCGTCGCGGCGCTTCAGTTCAGCCCCGACGGCTCGCAGCTCGCTTACGCCGCCCAGCGCGGCGGACGCTGGTGCATCGTGGCCGGCGACCGCGAGTCGCCCGGCTACGAGCGGGTCGGCCCGCCCCAGTTCAGTCCCGACAGCGCCCGGCTGGCCTACGTCGCGCTGCTCGATGTCGGCCGGCGCGCGGTGGTCGTGGACGGCCAGCCGGGGCGGCCCTGCGACCTGATCTCCGCCGGGCTGATCGAGTTCAGCCCGGACAGCGCCCGCATGGCCTACGGGGCGATGCGTGAAGGCAAGTGCTGCCTGGTGGTCGACGGAGAGGAACTCGGTCCGTTCGACGACCTGGGTACCCGGACCGGCTACTGCTTCTCGGCCGACGGCGAGCGGCTGGCCTTCGCCGCGCTGGTTGAGGGCAAGGTCTGCGTGATCATCGACGGCAGGCAGCAGCCGCCCTGCTATGATGTCGGCGACCTGGTTTTCAGCCCCGACGGCAGACGCGTCGCCTACACGGCCCAGGAGCGGAAGGACGGCCCCTGGTCGGTCGTCCTCGACGGAGAGAAGCAGCAGCCGTACGACACGATCGGCGACGGCTCGCTCCAGTTCAGCCCGGATAGCGCGCGGCTGGCCTATGCCGCGCAGCAGGCAGGTCGCTGGCTGGCCGTCGTCGATGGCCAGCCGGGCGAGGCCCACGAGCGCATCGCCCAGATGCTGTTCAGCCCCGACTCGAAACGGCTGGCCTGCGTGGTCGGCGACGGCCAGACGGAAGCGGTCGTGATCGACGGCCATTCCGAGCGCGGCTTCGATGCGATCGGCGGCGGCTCGCTCGTGTTCAGCCCCAACAGCCGCCGTCTCGGCTACATCGCGCGGAGCGGCTGGGCGCGATTCGTCGTTGTCGACGGGCTCCGCAAGGCCCGCTACACGATGGTCGGCTATCTGACGTTCACCCCCGACGGCCGCCATTATGCCCACACAGCGCTCGACAAGACGGGCGCCTTCAGCGTGGTCGACGGGCGCGCAGCGGCCCACCGCTACGAGTCGATCTGGAACCCGCCCGGCGCGCAGCTGCTCTTCGACTACCGCGACCGCTTCCACTATCTCGCCGTGAAAGAGGGCGAGGCGTTCCTCGTGGAAGAAAAAATCGAGTAGCCAGCTCGTTTAACCCGAGAGCCAACGGCTCCGGCGGGAAATGCCCGAGCGGATCGCAGTGCCCGCGCGGCCCGTTGGCTCTGTGGTTAATCGATTGCTCGGCCCCGGCACGTGCAAGGGGCATTTCGTCTCAGGATGCCCGGGCACGCTCCGCGCTGGCTCGTGGCCACGGGAAACGGAACCTTGAACCTCCCTGGTTCATTATTCATCATTCGCCATTCGCCATTCTCTACACGAGCCTCTCCTTGTCCACCTCGAGCGCCCTCTGGGCGGCCTCGCGGACGTAGGCCTCCTTGGGGTCCGTGCGGCTCTCCATCAAGTAGCGGTAGATGGCGGCCGACTGCTTGGCCTTGCCGGCGGCGGCGAGCGTCTCGGCGAGCACGAAGCAGTGTTTGGCCGCCTGGATCCGCTCCCAGCCGGGCTTTGCGTCGGCGGCCTTTTTCAGCGCGTCGGCGGAATCCGCGTCGCCCATCCGCGAGAGACCCCAACCGGCGGCGATCCGGACCTCCGCATCCGGATCGGCGAGCGCCGCGCGGAGCGCGTCGGCCGAAGCGGTGTCCTTGATCGCCCCGAGCGATTGGATGATGTTCCGCCGGCACTTGCCCCGGGCGGCGGGCAGGGCGGCGCGGAACGCGTCGGCGGCCCCGTGGCGAATCGCCACCAGGGCCATCGAGGCCGGTTCGACCAACTCCTCGTCCAAGAGCAGCTTGCCCAGCGCGGCGGCGGCCTCCTTCCCCCCGGCCCACTGCAACTCCTGGCAGAGGAAGGCCTTGGTGTGCATGGGCCGCTCGCCGCCGAGCGCCTCGGCCAGCGTCTCGGTCAGCACCCTGCGGGCTTTCTCGTCTCGGCTGGCCAGCACGTGGTTGGCCAGGCAGTGCAGGGCGTAATGGGGTTTGACGTCTTCGCCGCTGCCCGGCGCGCCGAGCATCTCGATCAGGCCGGCGATCGACGGCCGGCCGCCCTCGGCAATCTGGGCGATTGCCTGCTCGATCTTCTGCTTGTCGATATTCTCGGTATACATCCCCCGGTCGTCCGGATCGGGCATTTCGCCGACCAGGCGCTTGAGTTCGTCGGAAACAGCCATCGTTGATGCTCCTTGTGGATCGTGTTCTGTCTCTTGCCGCGAGGGTCAGATGTGCCAGGGGGCCCGCATCGGCTGGTGGACGAGCCGGTTGGCCTCTTCATCGCCGACGATCTCCTCCTGGACCGGATCGAAGCGCAGGACCCTGCCGGTGCGGAAGGCGATGTTGGCCAGGTGGTAGATCGTGGCGACGCGGTGCGACGCCTCGGCGTGCCCGCCGGCCTGCCGGCGCGTGCGGATCGCGTCGGCGAATCGGACCAGGGGCGCGGGGTCGGCCATCGCGTCGAGCTTCTCCTGATCCTCCGGGCCGAGCATCGCGCGGATTTCCCGCTCCCCTTCGTTCCTTGGCTTCAGCCGGTCATAGGGCTTGCCCCACTCGCCGCTGTCGAGCACGATTGTCAGGCCGTCGGCGTACTTCAACTCGCACCAGCCCCACATCCCGCAGGCCTCCGGGTGCGCCGGCGGCGCATGGGGCGTGATCTCGACCGGCGCGGTCAGGTCGCGGCCGTACTGGTAGGCGGGGCCGTCGAGCGAATGGTGAGCCATGTCCGCCAGCCCGCCCCCCTCGTAGTCCCAGTAGCCGCGGTGCGTGCCACCGAAGCGGTGCCCGTGGAATCCGCGGAGCGGCGCCGGCCCGCAGTACATGTTCCAATCGAGCCACTCCGGCGGGTCGGCCACCTGGTAGGCCACCTTGCCGCTCCACTGGCTGACCTTCTTGCCGCCCCGCTGGATGAGGACGGTGTCGCACTGCTTCAGCAGGCCGCTCTCGAATATCTTGCGAATCTTCTGGTTGGCGCCGAAGCGGCCGTAGGTGCCGACCTGGAAAATCCGCCCAAAGCGTTTTTCCGCGTCGGCCACGGCGCGGCCCTCGGCGATGAACCGCGTCATCGGCTTCTCGCAAAGCACGTCCTTGCCGGCCTCCATGGCGGCGATCGAAATCAGGGCGTGCCAGCCGGGATGCGTGGCGATCGCCACCACGTCGACGTCGCTTCGCTCCAGCACGCGGCGATAGTCCGTGTAGGTTGTCTTGCCATCGGCCTTGTCCTTGAACCGGACGTCGCACTCGGCGACCAGCCGCACCCCGGGGCCGAGCCCCTGGAAGGTCCCGCGGCTGCGGCCCCCGCAGCCGATCAGCGCGCCGCCAAACTGTTCGCTGGGGGCTTCCTCCCCCATCCCCAAAACGTGCCGCGGCACGATCGTCGCGGCCGCGACTCCCGCCGCCGAGCCTTTGAGAAAACTCCGGCGGCTCACCTCGTGTCTCCCGCTTCGCATCGATTCCCCTCCGTTAACGGTTTGGCGGGGCGCCGACGCGCCCCGCTGGATGGAAAACGCCGATCGGCCGCAGGGGCGGCTCGAGCCGGCTTCTGCCGAACGGCGGCGGTCGCCGCCGAACGGCAGTGGTCGCCCCGCGATCCGGCAGGCAGTACAATAACCAATTGTGAATCGGTTTGCACGTCCAACGCGCGGGGCAAGCCCGCCCGGCGAGCGGGTGGGGGGCGGCGCTGCGCGGAGCGGAGGTTCCCAAGCGGGAGCTTGGAAACCGGGAAGAGAGAACCAGCTCGCCGTGGCGAGAAAAGGAAACGTCGAAGAAATGGCCTCCTCGTTCACAGAGAGTCTCTGCAAAACCCTCGTGGCCTTGCTGGCCGCTTGCCTTGTGGCGGCGATTGCCCGGGCGGAAGTCGTTACCTATCCGGCGCCGCCGGAAGAGAGGCTCTCGCAGGACTACCAGGTCTGGGCCGGCGGCCAGCCGGTCGACGTGTATACGGCGCGCGTGCTCGATCCGCCCTTCGCCGGCAAGCAGTGGGATTTCGGCGGACCCTACGCGTTCGCCAATTTCGACCTCTCCGGGCCGGTGAGCGTGCGGATCGTCTCCAAGCGGCCGGTCCGCCAGACGCGGATCCGCCCCGCCTCGGCGAAGGTTGCGCTGGAAGTGGTCGACGACCACACCCTGCTCCTGTCGCTCCCCGGCCCGACGAAAATCAGCGTCGAGCCGGAAGGCAAGCACGGACCGCTGTTGCTGTTTGCCAACCCGCTCGAAACCGCCGCGCCCGCACCGGACGATCCCGGCGTGATCTATTTCGGGCCCGGCACGCACCAGCCCGGCGCGATCGAGGTCGGCGACAACCAGACTCTGTACCTTGCCGGCGGGTCGGTCGTCAAAGGGGCCGTGATCGCGCGGGGGTCGAACATCCGCATCCGCGGCCGGGGCATCCTCGACGGTTCCGACTACGAGTGGCGCAAGGGCCCCCACGGCGTGACAATCGGCATCTACGGGGCGGACGTGACGCTCTGCGGGATCACGATCCGCGGCTCGTCGCACTGGACGATCGTCCCCCGGGGCAGCCGGCGCGTCACGATCCGCAACGTGAAGCTCTGCAACAGCCGCGTGCAGAACGATGACGGCATCAATCCCTGCAACAGCCAGGACGTGCTGATCACCGACTGCTTCATCCGCAGCGACGACGACTGCGTGGCCCTGAAGGGGCTCGCCTTCGAGGGCGAGAACAGCAACGTCGAGCGGATCACCGTCGAGAATTCGATCCTCTGGTGCGATCGCGCCCGGGTGTTCCTCCTCGGTCACGAGAGCCGCGCCGAGTGGATGCGCGGCGTGACCTTGCGGAACCTGGACATCATCCATTTCGCGATGACGCCGTTTCTTCTCGAGCCGGGCGAGGACATGCGGCTCGCCGATGTGACAATCGACGACGTGAGAATCCACGGCGAGGGCCAGGACGAGCTGATCCGGCTCCGCCCGGTGGTCAACCAGTACATGCACAAGCAGACGCCCGGCTTGATTCGGAACATCCAGTTCAAGAACGTCACGCTCGAAGGCAGGCCGGGCGCCTACCGCATCCAACTGGCCGGCGCGGACGCCGAGCACGATGTCCGCGAAGTGGCGTTCGAGAACGTCTCGATCCGCGGCGCGCCGCTCTCGGCCGACTCGGCCAATCTCGGCCTTGGCGAGCACGTTCGAGGGGTTCGTTTCGGAACGCCTCAATAGGCTGCCGGGGCGCCGGGCGACGGTCTGCGGCGAGCCGTCCCTATACGCCGGAAAGCTCGTGGCGTAATCGCTTGAGGACCCGGTATTTCGCCTGCCGCACCGCGCTGCGGCTCATTTCGAGCGAGTCGGCCGCCTCGGCGGCGGTCCGATTCTGAACCGCCATCTGCCAGAAAGCCTCCCAGGTCGTGTCATCGAAATCGGGCCGAATCGTCTGGAGCACGCGATGGACCATGGCCACGTCGGGAGATGGCGTCTTCAAATCGTCGGGCTCTCTCAGCTCCGGTTCGTGTGCGACGGTCTGTTCGAGGGCTTCCTCGCCTGTCGCCGCCGCGCCGGCCCGGACGCGGAAGTGGTCCATCAGCTTGCTGCGGGCGATCGTCCAGAGCCAGCCGCGAAACCCCTCCGCGGGGCGATCGGCGTCAAGGTCGCCGATGTACATCGCCACGGCACGAAACACCTCCTGCACCACGTCGGCCGAGTCCGCCGACTGCAACCCGGCTGTTCGAGCCCAACGGTAGATCATCGGCCCGTAGAGATTGACCATCCGAGTCCAGGCCTGGGGATCGCGGGCCTTGACCTGCCCGAGCACCTGGCTCGACAGAGACTCCGGGTCGGTCGCTTCAACTCGTGCAGCGGCATTCTGGCGATCCGGCGGTCCCGGGTCGGTTGAGTTCGGCCGATGCACGTCAGGGCTGCTCACGGATAGGGTCTCGCTCGACGGATCCCCGGTGGATCGAATGATATGGCGATAGGTTGCTAGGCCGGGTAGCTTGGATGACTCTTTTCGGCTCGCGGTCACGTCAGCCCCCCACGATAGGACAAAGGTCTATGTTAGCAGAAAAAGCCGCGGATCTGAAGCAAGGGCCCCGCGCGATCCTGACTCAGGTTGGATCACCGGGGGGGCTAGTGAGCGAAATAAAGGGGGGCATTGTGCGGCCTAAAGTGGTGCCCTTCGCCCCAGGGCGCCAGTCGCCCCGCCCGCAGGCGGCGACAGCGTCGGAGTCGGCGATGCTCGGCACGACAACCATCGGCAAATGCTCCGGCGGATTTCCATGCGGCGCGGACGGAACGGGCTCCGACTCCCGTGCGGCCGACTTAAGATACCTGGAGGGCAGCAAATCGCGCGCCGGGGCGGCGAGGGACGCCGGAATGTCAGCGTTTTGGGGCGATTCTCCATGGTCGTAGGGGCAATCCGCGGGGGCGTATACCGATTCGATCCGGAGGCCGGCGATGCTCGGCGGCAACCCGATGATGCTGGAACACAACGGCCCGCCGGCACGCATCCAGCGGAGAAGTCGCCCGGGGTCGCCCCGCCCGAACAGGCGCGGAGCGCGTTGGCGGCCCCTCGGGGCCGGTTCCCGGCCAATCCTGGGATCGTTGCGGATTCGGCCCAGCCGT
Organism: Pirellulaceae bacterium; assembly: GCA_012744395.1. GTDB lineage: Bacteria > Planctomycetota > Planctomycetia > Pirellulales > Thermoguttaceae > JAAYCB01. The sequence continues at coordinate 8,483 of JAAYCB010000064.1, read as the reverse complement.
TAATCGGCGGTCTTCGCCGCGTGAATCCCCGGGATGGCGAACTGGCGGCAAAATTCAGCAACTTCCCCGCGCACCTTCGGCACGATCTGTTCCAGGCTGCCCATGTTGCTGCAAACCTCGTCGATCCAGGCCGCCAGCTTCTCCATTTCCGCCTCCCGCATCCCCATCGAGGTGACCGCGGGCGTCCCCAGCCGCACTCCGCTGGTGACGAACGGCTTGCGATGGTCGCCGGGCACCATGTTGAAGTTGCCGATGATCCCGGCGCGTGCCAGGGCTTGGGCGACATCCTTTCCGGTGTACTCCGCCGCGCGGAAGTCGAGGATCAACAGGTGCGTGTCGGTGCCGCCGCCGGCGAGCTGGTAGCCGCGGCTCAAGAGAGCCTCGGCCAGCCGGCGGGCATTGGCCGCGACCTGGGCCCCGTAGCGGCGGAACGCGTCGCTGTCGGCCTCCTTGAAGCAGGTCGCCATGGCGGCGATCGTGTTCATGTGGGGGCCGCCCTGAAGGCCGGGGAAGACCGCCCGATCGATCCGCTTGGCAAGGTTGAACTTGCTGCTGGAGTGGTATTTCTGCTGGAAACGATCCTCTTCCTTCGACAGGATGAAGCCGGCGCGGGGGCCGCGGAGCATCTTGTGGATCGTGCTGCTGACGACGTCGCAGTAAGGGACCGGATCGGGATGGACGCCGGCCACGATCAGGCCGTTGATGTGGGCGATGTCGGCCACCAGGTAGGCGTCGACTTCCGCGGCGATCTCGGCGAAGCGATCGTATTGGAGCGCTCGCGGGTAGGCGGTCGCGCCGACCCAGATCATCTTCGGCCGCTCCTGCCTGGCGATCCGCCGGATTTCCCCGAAGTCCAGAAGGCCCGTCTCGGGGTCGGGGCCATAGGGGATTTGCCGGTAATCGCGGCCCGAAAAATTCACCTTCCAGCCGTGGGTCAGATGGCCGCCTGCGGGCACCGGCATGCCCATCACCTTGTCCCCCGGCTCGAGCAACGCCCGGTAGACCGCCTGGTTGGCCGGCGAGCCGGAATAGGGCTGCACGTTGGCGTGCTCGGCGCCGAACAGGCTCTTCGCGCGATCGATCGCCAGCTGCTCGATCTGGTCGACGATCTCGTTGCCTTCGTAATACCGGGCTTGCGGGTACCCCTCACAGTACTTGTTCGTGAGAATCGATCCACTGGCCTCGAGAACGGAAAACGAGGCGTAATTCTCCGATGCGATCATCTTCAGTGTGGTCGATTCGGCCTCGATTTGCCGCTCGATCAACGCATAAAGCTGCGGATCGGTCTCTCGAAGGTGGGCGTGGCGGTCGCAACAGTCGGACATCGTGGAACTTCCGTTCGGAGAAGGCGAATAAAGGTCGGCGGGCCAGCAGCACGGCCGCGAACCGACTCTGCCGGCGCCGGTGAGCGTCGGCCAGGCACGGGGCGGGAGGGCTTCGTCGGCGTGACCGGTCCCGTCCGGCAGGCTTCGCAAAGCCACGACCCTCAGGGCCAGTCCTGAAGGCGGCGCCAAACCCTCCAAGATAATGGCGGGCAGACGATGCGGCAAGCGGCCTCGCCGAGCCGGAACAATCGGTTTTTTTGATCCGTTCCTGCAACGGGGCGGCGGCCCGGGTAAACAATTCTCCCGTCGCGGCCAGGTTTCTCCGCTTTCGCAGCGACCCCGGTGCCGCGGAGAAAAGACGGGCACAGCCCCCGCCGGTCGAGCCCTTCCGGAAAAGACAGTCCCGCTGGCCGAACAGGCTGGGCCGCCCGCTCAGGAAACACCGGCTAGCACACACACACAGTCTCCTGAAACGATACGCAAGGGAGCGTTTGCCGCTTCTCGCCCCGCGCGTCCGGCCGCCGGGATTGTCAGACCAGGATGCTCTTCAGAGCGACAAACCCCGGATGCTTGCGAATCGGGTCGAAGTCCGGCTCCGTCTCCACCTTCTCGCGAAAACCGGGCTGGAGCCTCAGGGCCCTGGACAGATGCCGCACAGAGCCCTGGAACTCGCCGGTCAGGCTCAGGTAACAAGCCAGGTTATAGTGCAGGATCGCCTGGTTGGGAGAGTGATCCAGGGCCCGCTGCATCGCACCGATGGCCCGATCGAGTCTGCCCACGCGCTTGTAACACCATGCCATCGCCAGAAGAATATGCGCATCCTCGGGCGACAGGACCGCTGCCGTCGACAAGGAGGCAAGCGCCTCGCAATACCGTTCCATCGAGCGGAGCGACTCGCCCATCAGATACAGCCCATGGACTCCCAGCTGCTCCGGGCTGCCAAGCTGCTGAAGAATCTCCAGCGCCGATTCGGGCATTTCCAGCTCCAGGTAGCCTTCCGCCTGGCGGCAAGCATGCATCTGGCGAACTCTATCTCGGTCGGTCACGATCGCAGGTCCTGCAAGGCATGAATCAAAGAGACTGACAAACCGGTCCGGAACGGTCCCCGTGCCGCAGCCAAACATCCGGCACTTCTCCGAACCCAGTAGAATCCTATGCAAACCGGTCGAGTTTGTCACCTGGTATTCTGGACAGCCGTTCTCCAACTCCGGCACACGACTGAGCTGGAAGACACCGCAACCGCAAACCGCGGATGCCAGGCTATCCGTCCGGGCAAAGAGAGAACGGAAAAACGTTCCGGCGTATGCATCTGTGGAGCCAAATCACCCCCCGTTGAAAGCGGGGTGGCGCGTCGGCTCCGCCCTGGTGATTCTCATCGCGTGCGTGCGGGGCGCTGCCCGTCGGCCGCAAGGTTGCCGAAAAGAAGCAAGGCCGGCGCCGGGCGTTGCCCTTAAGCCACGGTACGCCGCCCGGGCAAGGACGCGAAAGGAGCGCCGATACAGTTGCCGTCAAATGGGTTGCGCGCAATCGCCCGAGCCCCGGGGCCGGCTTCGGCCCACGCCTTGCTAGCTTGCCGAGGTGGCAGAACGCGGTGCGGCCCGCGAAATTACCCATCCCAACCGAGCATCGCACCTGCCGCTTTTTTGGAGAATCGCGGTGCGCTGGGTCGGCTGGATTCTGGTGGTCTTGCTTGCCGTCGCCTGGTTGGCGGTGGAACTGCCGCCCCTGGTGGCATCGAAACCACCCAATGACCAAGGACTCTGGCGACGAACCCGCAACGGTTGGGAGCGGGCGGACTGGCTGCTCCCGCAACCGGCGCCGCCCCCTTTCGGCGTGCATCCGGCCGGTCTGGCGTTGCTCCAGGTGATCGCCTCGGTCGGCGGGCTGTGCCTCGCTCGGTCGCAAGGTTCGGCCCGGCCGGTCTCTCCAATGCGGAGACAGGGCAAGGTTCAAGGTTCAATTTCCAATTGACCAGATTTGCCGGGCTGGGCCGCTGATCGGGAGCACCGAACTGGCGGGGAGTGCGGCTGGTGAAGCTGGATTCGGAATCTCGCCGGACCTGGAAAACAATCCGTTCTTAAGCCCTTCTGGCGATATGAGTTGCGCCACCGCTCCGCGCTGCCGGCGGAAACAATGCCGGAGCGGCACGCACGAATTCTCCTTCGCCCGGACACTAATCAGGTAGAGGCCCGTTGCGGTTCCCCATTGTTACGTGGGAACGATCGCTCGGACGGATTGTCCGGATTGTTCGCGGAAAAACGTGCTCCGCTCCAGGGTCGGCCCGGGGACGCGTGCTGCCAGAAAGGCGGACCATCCCGCTGCGCTCCGCCCCGGACACCGAAACGAAAGAAGACCTGGCAATGCGACTGACGCTGCGATATTTGCTGGCTTACATGGACGAACGTCTCGAACCGGACGAGATGCGCGAAATCGGCCGGAAGATCGAAGAGAGTGAGTTCGCCTCCCATCTCTTGCACCGGATTCGCGATGTCACGCGCCGCGCCAAACTCGGCGCGCCCCGCGTCGTCGATCGAAAGGAAGCCCTCGATCCGAACACGGTGGCCGACTATCTCGACAACACCCTGCCCGCGGATCGAGTTGCCGATTTCGAGAAAGTGTGCCTCGATTCCGACATCCAATTGGCGGAGGTTGCCGGGTGCCACCAGATTCTCTCCCTGGTTCTGGGCGAGCCGGCGGAAGTGAATCCGGAAAGCCGGCTCCGCATGTACCATCTTCCGGAATTGGCCCGCAGCCCGGCGGCGGAACCGGTACAGGCGCCAGCCTTGCCAGTCATCGACCAGTCGAAGCGGCAGAGACCGGCGCAACGGGCGCAATCCTCGGTGCCGGCGTACCTCCGCGAGGCCAGGCGGCGAAGAAACCAGGGCTATTTCATTGTCGTTTCCATTCTCCTGCTCGCTGCCCTGGTCTATTTCGCCTCGACCGGTCGACTGGGGGCGTTTCGTGCCGGGGGCCCGCCGTCCGAATCGCCCGACGAGGTCGCCATGAACAACAACCCCGTGCAATCGGCGCCGCCGGTCCCGCCGGCGGCGGCCGGGTCGACCATACCGGGCGAACCGGCTCCGATGGCGGCTCCTGAAAGCCCGCCGTCGATCCTCCAACCGGCCCAGCCACCCGCCGGAGCCGCTGCCGGCTCCGCGAGCACCGCCGCGCCCGGAAAACAGTCGGCGGATAGCCATACGCCCGAACGCGCGCCCGCCGCGGCGGCCCTGCCGATCGTGCCCGTCGTCCCCATGCCCGCCCAGCCGGTGGCGTCTCCGTCGCCTCTCCCTCCCGAAGGCGCACCGCCTGCGCCCCCCGTGCGGGGCGTCGATCCCCTGGCCGTTGTTCCGCCCCCCGAGCCGCCGCCGGCCCCTGAACCGATGGCCGTCGTGGAGCCGATGGTTCCCGAGGGGGCCATTGGGACCCCAGAGGTAGGGCGGCTGTTCAGCGCCGAAGAGATCGCCCTGGTCCATGAGCCGCAGAGCAACACCTTCCACCGGATCGCCAACTCCCGCCTGCTGCGACCCCAGGACCGGATCGTCTCGCTGCCGACGTCGCGCCCCGTGCTCGCCTTCGGCGGAAAACTCCAGATCCAAATGATCGACGGCGGGGAGATCATCCTGCTGCCGTCGGGCGACGGCGCGGCGCCGGACCTGGAGTTGGCGAGCGGGCGCGTGGTGGTCAACGCGATCCCCCAAGCCGCCCCGGTCACGATCACGCTCCGCGCCGGCAACGCGGAAGGCGCCCTCTGGCTGCCGGAGTCCTCCGTCCAGGTGGCGATCGAGGTCGCCCGCGCGGAGGGGCCGATGGAAGACCCCGAAACCCGGCCCGCGCCGGCGATTGCGCGTCTCTGGGGTGTTTCCGGCGAGTTCACCTGGCAGCCGGCCGGCGCCGCGCCGGCCGTGCCCGGCCAGGCGCCGGTCGCCATGGAGCTGGCAAGCGGGGCGATTGACACGGCGGTCGAGTTGCCGGCTTGGATCGGCCTCGACTTGACCAGCGCGTTGGACCGCCGCGCAAGCGACTACCTGCGGCGACAGCTGGGGCTCGATCGGCACGCCGATCTGAGCCTCCGCGAACTGGCCGAGCACCGGCAGAAGGAGACGCGCCATCTGGCCCTTCGCTCGCTGAGTTGGATCGAGGATTTTCAGCCCCTGGTGGCCACGCTCAACAACGCCGAGCGCTATGCCGAATGGCCCGACGTAATCGACCTCCTGCGGGATTCCGTCCGGCGAGGTCCCCGGACCGCCGCCGCCGTTCACGCCGCGATGGTGGCCCTGCACGGAGCGAGCGGGACTCCGATGTACGAACTGCTCTGGAAATTCGACACGAAGGAACTCAACCGGAGCCAGGCGGAGCAACTGGTCGAGTATCTGGCCCAGGAGACCCTGGCGATCCGCGTGCTGAGCTTCAGGAACCTCAACCAGATCACCGGGCTAGGGTTTTTCTATCGACCCGAACAGACCGAGCTGAAACGCCGCCAGTCGCTGCAACGCTGGCAAGACTGGTCCCAGCGCCGCCCTGTCGATGAGACGGAAACTGACCCCGACACGGTTGCCGAGCCCTTCTAGCCCTTGGCAGCGCGGCGATCCGTCGTCGCCTTTCCCTCACCGGGCCCGCGCGGCCAGCCGTCTGGTGGCGCGTTGGTGAATGCGGCGGTTCCCAAGCGGGAGCTTGGGAACCAGAAGGGAGGGCGGAAGCTTGGGAACCGGGAGCGAGGCCGTCGCCTCGCGCCCGTGACCCGCTACGGCTCGAGGACAATCTTGCCGGCCAGTGTGCCGGCCATCCGCAGCGTGTTCTCCTCCTGGAGCCTGTGGGCTTCCGCCGCCTCGGCGAGCTTCATCACGCGCCCGATCTTGGCTCGCAGCTTGTTCTCTTGCAGCCACCGATTGATGTCGACGGCCGCCTGCCGCTGCTCGTCGGGCGTGGCATTGAACATGGCGAAGCCGAGGAGTTTGCAGTCCTTGATGTAAAACGGCCCGACGGGCAGCGGCGGCCTGGCCTCGCGGCCGGCCATCAGGACCAGCCGCCCCCGCATTCGCAAATGGTCGACGGCCTGGTCCAGGTTCTGCTCGCGCAAGGTCTCGAACCAGACGTCGACCCCTTGCGGCGCGAACTCCGCCAGCGCCGCGCCGACGTCTTGCGACGGATACTGGATCACGCAGTCGGCGCCGAGCTGGCGGCACGCCTCGGCCTTCTCCTCGCTGCCGGCCGTGGCCACGACTCGGGCGCCGAGCGCCTTGGCGATCTGGATCACGGATGATCCGACGCCGCCCGAGCCCCCGTGGACAAACACGATCTCGCCCGGCTGGACCTTCGCCTCGCGGACCAGCCCGAGGTGCGCCGTGATCGCGACCAGCGCCGTGGCGGCCGCGTCGCGATCGCTCACTCCCTCGGGTGTCGGGTAGAGCCAGTGGGCCTCGACGGCCGCATATTCAGCGAAGGTTCCCTGCCGGCCGGCCAGCCCCTGGTTCGACCCCCAGACCCGGTCGCCCGGCCTGAAACCCTCCGCGCCCGGACCGACGGCCTCGACCGTGCCGGCCAGGTCGCAGCCGACGATATAAGGCATCGGCACTTTCATCCCGATCGCGCCGCTGCGGATGTAGGTGTCGATCGGATTGACCGACACGGCGCCGATTTGGACCAGCACCTGCCCTGGGCCGGGCTGGGGCGCCGGCAATTCGCCGTAATGAATGTTCTCCGGCGGTCCCGTCTGGGTGATGTACGCAGCCTTCATTTCTGCATCCCTCCTGGAGCCATTCGCTCTTAGCTTTCCGCTTTCCGCTTTCCGCTTCCCGCCGTGGCCTGCGCTGCCAGCCGTTCGACGTATCGGCGGGCCTTCCGGGCCTCCGCGATCAAGGCTCTTGGGTCGCCGGGATTCGTCCGGGTGAGGCACTCGATCACAAGGTGGCCGCGTGTGAATCCGCCGCGACGGAGCCTGGCCAGGACCGCGAGGAAATCGACCCGGCCGGTGCCGGGGGTCAGCGAGACGTCGGGAGTCGGCTTGCCGTCGCGCTCCACGATGTCGAAGTCCTTGATGCACATGCCGGTGCGGACCAGGCCGTCGACCGTGGCGGCGTCGTCGACCGGGTCGAGTTGCCCCTTGGAATAGAAGAAGATGTTGCCCGGGTCATACCAGAGGTCGAAGTTTTTGTGACCGACTTTTTCGATCCACTTGCGGCATTCGGGGCCGGTCGAGTTGAGTCCGCCGTGGGGTTTCACGCTGACGGGCAGGTTCTTCTCGGCGGCGTAGTCGCAGCACGCGGCAATCGCCTGGTAATAGGTCGCAACAAGCTTCTCGTTGCCGATCCCGCCCATCAGGAGCGACTTGGCGCCGGCCGCCGCGCAGGCATCGATCAGCCGCCGCATGCCGGCAATGCCCTCTTCGAGCGACTTCTGAACGGGAATTCCGCCGCCGTAGACCGACGGGATCGACAGGCCGCGGCTCTTGGCCTCCTCGCCGATCCGGGCCGCCTCTTCCAGCGGCGTGTCCTGCTGGATGACAAGCGTGCGGCCGGGAAGCGTGATCGTCATCAGGCCGGCGTGCTTGAACCCGGCCTCGGCAATCGCGTCGAACGCGGCGCGGTAGTCCAGCGCGGACCAAGGGCGGGTGTAGATGCCGACCGTATAGGCCGCCTGGTCCGCGGCCAGGGCACTACCCGCCCGCGTAGCGCTCAGGAGGGCCGCGGCGCCAACTCCTGCTGCCTGAAGGAACTGCCGCCGATTGGTTTGTGATGCCCGTCTCATAGCCGGCTCCCTTTGCTGAATCGCCACGGAAAATGTCGAGCTCAGGCAGCCATTGTAACAGCCCGAAACGAGCCGTGTCACTCAGCCGGCCTTCTTCTGCTCTTCCGGCTTCGTCTCGGGCGCGGGGGGCTTGTCAGACGCGGCGGGCTTCTCGGCCGGAGCCGGCTTGGCGTCGGCGGGCTTGTCCTGCTGGGGCGCTTCCTTCTTCGCCTCCGCTGGTTTTTCTGCCGGTTTCTGCTCGGCGGGGGCTTTCTGCTCCGCGGCGGCCGGTTCGGCTTTCTTCTCCGAAGCGGGTTTTTCGGCCGGTTGCTGCGGGACTTCCTTTTTCGGCTCGGCCGGCTTCTGAGCTGGCGCTTCCTTCTTCTCGGGCACCGGTTTTTCCGCCGGTTTTTCCGCCGGTTTTTCCGCCGGTTT
>JAAYCB010000514.1 GCA_012744395.1 Pirellulaceae bacterium | reverse complement strand
GGAAGCGGCATCCGGCCGATCGGCGGCAACCGGATGCAGATCATTGGACAAGTCAGCGACCAGCAGCTCGATGTCGGGCGGCGCCTGGACGAGCACCGTCCCTTCCACCTCGTCCGCGCCGGCGAGTCGCAGGTCGGGAAGCGCCAGCTCGCTGAATCGTTCGTCGTCTTCCAGCCAGCCGGCCGGATGCCGCTCCGCTGTCAGCGCGATTTCCAGCGGCTGGCCGGGGCTCAACGGCCTGGCAAGGTCGAATCGCACGATCTGCCTGCCCGCATCCCCGCCCGAGGCCGTGCCAACCGTCCGCGACGATTCCCACTCGGCCGGCTGGTTGGCCGATAAGAGCGAAGCGATCTCCCAGTCGCCAGGCAACTCGATCCGGACTTCGAAAACGGCGGCGTGCCGCGGCTGGATCGTCATACTGCTCCGCAGAACAGCGCCCGAATGATCCAGCTCGACCAGAGTGGCCACCGACGCCTGCAACGCCCCGCGCCGCGGCGTTACCCGCAGAGGCAGTCGGAAGTTTTCATCCCAGAAGGCGAATGCCGACGGCGCGCCGTCGGTGGTCGGCGCCCTCGGGTTGGCGGGCCCAGCCGCCTCCCCTGCCGGGGGCAATCGCTCGGGCCTGATGCCGGCCAATCCACCCCGCTCGACCCGCAGCGAAGGCGCTGAATACACGAGCACCTCGCCGACGTGCGAGACGGCCTGGGACAGCTTGAGCGCGGGGAAATCCCATTCCGCGGCCATGGGGATCGGCGCCAAGCCGAGCAGGCGAACCGCGCGGCGGCCGAGCAGTGGCTTGCGGAACTCGAGCGTGACGGCCGCCGCGCCATCGCCCTCCGCTCGGATCGTCCAGCGGGCCAATTCCGCCGCCTCGACCTCCGCCACATCCACCGAGGCCGGCAACTGAAGCTCGAAGGAGTCGGTCGCCCGGGCGCAGACCTCCAGGTCGAGCGTCACTTGCCAGCGGAGCCCGGCCGGCTCAATATGGCCGACCGAGCGGCTGTGGGCGAAGACCAAGGGAGCGCGGTTGCCGCCGGCCAGGCGATCCGACACGACCAGCGGCACCAGGCCCGTCGGATCGACGGCAATCCGGAACTTCTGCCCCTCCGCGCCGGTGCTCTCCGGCTGCAAAATCGTCTCGCCAAGCTGGACTTGCCTGCGCTCGTCGAGCTCGAGCAGAATTTCAGAGGCCGGCACGGGCGGCAGCCGGAGCGTGGCCGCCATGTCTCCCCCCTTGCCCGCCAGCGGCGCCGACAACTCCAACTCCAGCTCGAACCGGCCTTCCTTCTCGACCAGCAGCAGTAGCGTGCCGTCGTCCTTGCGGCCGAACCGGGCCGGCTCGCCGCCCAACTGCGCCGACTCGATCGCCAATCCTCCGAAGGGCAGGTCGACCGCCTGCCACTGGCCGCCGAGTTTCACGCCCTCGATGCGGCAGGTGATCTGCAGCTCGTGTTCATCCAGCCGCGCGTCGTACGTGGCCCGAGTCAACACGGCCTCGTCCGGCGGGACGGCCCCCGCTTGGATGCGGCGCTGGGCTTCCTGCCAGAGAGCGAGGACCTGTTCACGCGGCATCAGCACGCCTTTCGGCGAGCTGTCAAACAGCACCTTCAGTTGATCGGAGGGGATGTAGACGTTGCGGATTCGCGGCGGACCGCCGGCGACCTGAGCCGAGGCGGGGATGGCAACAAGGCACGGCAGCAAGAGGGCCAGCGCCAGCCGCGCAACCACGCGACCTCCCGGCCTCCGCGCGCCGCGAAACGCCGCGGATCGCCGTCTGCCCCCGTTGCATGGCTGCTGACTGTTCATGACTGCCTCATCCGGGTGCGGCGAACGAACAACAACCAGACGACCAGCCAGAGCGCGACAACGGCGGCGATTCCCAGCCGGGCCGCCAAGAGCCAACTATGGACGAGCGACGGCAGGAACAAGCCCGCCAGCAGCAGCCCCAGCCCCGCGGCGAGGATTGTGAACACCTTGGCGTCCAGGGAGAACGGAAGGAGCACACCGCCGATCACCAGCACGACGAGGCTGGCGATCACGGTCATCGTGGGAATGTGCCAGTAGCCGAGCTTCAGCTCCGTCGGCCCGGTCAGGCTGCTGAACAAGTACTGCGTTCCGCCAACCTGGAAATCGAACGACGAGGCGTCCTTGGGAAACCAGGCGTCGGGATTGTCCGGGGCGCGCGTGATCCTCCGCGCGTCCCACAGCCCGACGCTGATATGGCTGGCGAATCCTTCGGGGTCGCCGACGAGGCGGTAGTCCTTCGGCACCCAGACGCGGACGTAGACCTGCTGGAACTTCACGCCCTCGTCGAACCGCGGCAGCGGCAATCGCAACAGGCCGGTCAGGTCGAGCCGTTTTTCGGGCAGAGGCGTTTCGAAGACGATCGCGATCTGGAACGGTTCGTCGGAGTCGTCCGCGCGGGCCACGTTGATCAGGTAGGTCTTGTCGCCGGGACTGCCGCCCGGCGATTCGGGCGCTTTTTCAGGCGCTACGCTCTGCCCCGCCACGCGGATGCCCAGAATCCGCGGATCGCGCAGGGCGACCGCCAGCCGCTGCCGCTCGCTCGATTTCAGGTCGTAGCGGGCGCGGATCGTGACCGGGCCGTCTTCGGTGACCACGGCCTCGATGTATGCCCGGCGGACGACCGTCTCGACGACGTCTTGGCGCTCATGCTTGGTGACGCTCAGCGCGAGTTGGGCCGGATGCTCAAAATAACGGTACGTCAGATACGGCTGGTCCGCGCCGAGCGGCTGCGACAGTTCACGGGGATCGATCTCCTCCAGCCCGGCCGGCGCGGGATCGACCGACAGGGCGCGGTCCTTGTAAATGGCGATCTCGCCGGCCTCGCGGTCCACGTCCAGCGCTTGAATGGGTTGCAGGATGAACTGCGGTCCAGGATCGGAAATCGACATCTTCTGGTCGTATGTTGCGGTCAGCGTGCATTGGCCGAGTGCCTCGGAATGCAGCACGACCGTCCACTCGACCGTCTCCTGCCCGGTTGGCCGCTCGCCGGCGAGCCGTTCCTTGATGCCCTCGCCTTCGATTTGCAGCCGATCGGACACGCCCGCGGGCACCGCGATGCGGAATCGGTCGGCGCCGGCGAACTCGACCAGGTATTGCAGCGTCGTCGTCACCTGCACGACGTCTTCCTTGATATTGGCGACCGTGCCGGCGGCGACCGAGGTCCGCCGCGGCCGCTCGGCGATTGTCTGCACAATCCGCACCGGCCGGGTGACGAACGAGAACGCCGCGGCGAGCACGGAACCTTGGGGAATTTCCGGCTGGAATCCCTTGGCCGCCAGTTCGGCGGGCGTGGCGGCCCGGGCGGCTTGCAGCCGCGCCGGACTGGTCTTCACCTCCAGCGATTCCGGCGCAATCACCGCCACCAGCCCTTGTTCGCGCGTTGCCCCGAGCGGTTCGAGCACCGGCAGCTCCAGCTCGCCGGCCGGCTTGTCGCGCGCCTGGCTGATCGTGACGGTCGCCGCCAGGTCGCCGAGCAGCCGCTTGCCGAGATAGACCGTCAGCGTCTGGCCCCCCTCGGCGGATGCAACCTCGAATCGCTCCATCGATTCGGTCTGCACGTCGTCGACCTGAAATCCGGCGGGCAAGCGAAACGCCAGCGTGAAGATGCCTGACCGGGTTACCTGGTAGCGAAACTCGCCCCGCGCGGTCAGCCGGGTCTTGTCGACCAGAATGGAGACGCGGCTGTCGGCGGCGATCCGCGGTTCGAGCGGCGAAGCGGCCACGAGCAGCTTGTGGTCCGGCGTGAAGAACTTGTAGAACGTGCTCCGCGGCTTCCGCAGCGTCTCGGGCGCCTCGGCCGCGTCGATCCGGGTGAGCGACTCGCGGAGCGGATACTCCAGGCCCACGTCTTCGGCGCCGCGGACCGCCAGAATCCCGCTCTCGCGGGCCGCGCCGACCG
>JAAYCB010000513.1 GCA_012744395.1 Pirellulaceae bacterium | reverse complement strand
GGGATCCCCGGCCTGGAAATCGAAAACTGGTCGGAGACGTGACCGCCCGCGGGGGATGGCTGGCTGTTGACCCTTGACTTTTGACTGTTGATGCCCAACACCTATGATTGCACCACTTCACCAACCGCTCTCCCGACTCGGCAAACGCGGCGGCACGGCCCGGCTGTTTCTCCACATCGCGCTTCTGGCGGTCGGCCATGCCGTGCTGTTCTGCCTGATCTACGCCTTGGCCTTCGAGCTCCGCTTCGGGTTTGAGGTCGAACTCCGCTCGCTGACGGTGTTCGTCTCCAGCCTGCCGGTCGTGGTCGGCGCGAAGCTGCTGATCTTCTATGCAACGGGGCACTTCCACGGCTGGTGGCGCCACGTGACGTTCTCTGATCTGACCGCGCTGGCGCGGGCCAGCCTGGCGGCCCTGCTGGCGCTGGTGGCGATCGACCACTTCTTCCTCGACTACCAGATTCCGCGGGCGATCCTGCCGCTGGATTGCTGCCTGGGCGTGCTCGTGCTCGGTACGCTCCGCTCGAGTTGGCGGCTGCTGGCCGAGGGGCGCGCGTCGCTCGGCGGCACGCGCTCCGCCGCGCTGCTGGTCGGCGCCGACCATGCCGCCGGGCGGCTGGCGCACGACATCCACTCGCACCCCGATTCGCCCTACCGCGTCCGCGGGTTGATCGCCACGAACGGCGAAACGGTCGGCGCGCGGCTGGGCGGGATTCCGGTCGTCGGCCGGCTCGACGACCTGCCCGGCGCAGCGGTGCGGCGGGGCGTGCAGTCGCTGCTGGTCACCGCCGGCTCGATTCCCGGCTCGCGGTTGCGGTCGCTCTTGGGCCGGTGCGAGAAGTCCGGGCTGGCCGTGAAGATCATCCCGTCGGCCCGCGACCGCCTCTCGGGCGTCGACCACCTGCCGGTCCGCGACATCCATATCGACGACCTGCTCCGCCGCGACCCGGTCCAGCTCGACGACACGGCGATCTGCGACCTGGTGCGGGACCGCCGCGTGCTCGTGACGGGCGCAGGGGGGAGCATCGGCTCGGAGATCTGCCGGCAGCTGCTCCGCTTCGACCCGGCCGAGCTGATCTTGCTGGGCCGCGGAGAGAACCGGATCTTCCAGCTGGAGCGCGAGTTCCGCCAAATCGACGCGCCGGTGAAGCTCGTGCCGATGATCGCCGACGTGACCTGCGCGAAGCGGATCCGCCAGGTCTTCGAAAAACGCCGGCCGGAAGTCGTGTTCCACGCCGCCGCCCACAAGCACGTCCCCCTGATGGAAGCGAATCCGGGCGAGGCGATCCGCAACAACGTGCTGGGCACGCGGATCGTCGCCGACCTGGCCGACGAGTACGACGTGCTGTCGTTCGTGCTCGTCTCGACCGACAAGGCCGTCCACCCGACGAGCATCATGGGCGTCTCGAAGCACCTGGCGGAACGCTATGTCCACGCGCTTTCGCAGGAGTCGTCGACGCGGCTGGTGGTGACGCGGTTTGGCAATGTGCTGGGGTCGAACGGCAGCGTCGTGCCGATCTTCCAGGAGCAGATTCGCCGCGGGGGGCCGATCACGATCACCGACGAGCGGATGACGCGGTTCTTCATGTCGATCCCGGAGGCCTCGCAACTCGTCCTCCAGGCGGCGGCGATGGGGCAGGGGGGCGAAATCTTCGTTCTGGACATGGGCGAGCCGGTCCGCATCGTCGACCTGGCGCGCGACCTGGTGCGGCTCTCCGGCCTCCCCGAAGACTCGATCGAGATCGTCTTCACCGGCGTCCGGCCGGGGGAAAAGCTCTACGAAGAGCTGTATTTCAGCGCGGAGACGACGCTCCCCACGCCGCACCCCAAACTCCGCGCTGCGTTCCACCGCCCCTACAGGCTGGCCGAGGTCCAGGAAGAGGTCGCCGATCTGGAATCCCTGCTGGACGCCCCGGAAGAAATCATCCGCCGGCGGTTGAAGCAGCTCGTGCCGGAGTTTCAGGGAAAAGCGGAAACGGGAACGCGGAAAGCGGAAAGCGGGACCCTCGCCGGTCCAAAGGCGCGCGTCGAGTCCGTGGTAGTCCGCGGATAGCGGGCAGCTTTCGAGGTAGGGTGGTCCAGAGCGGGTCATTGCGGCAACGCCCGGCAGCGGCGGAATTGTTCGCCAATCGCGGACAAGCCCCAACGCACCACGACGGCAGCGCCGGCCCACCGCGGTAACCACCGCCGTAGGGTGGTCCAGAGCGGGCGATTGCCGAGAGACGCGGCACCGCCAACGCGTTCCGCAAACCCGGACAACGCGAACTGCCTTGACGGCAGCGCCGGCCCACCGCGGTAACCAGCCCGTAGGGTGGTCCAGAGCGGGTCATTGCCGAGAGACGCGGCACCGCCAACGCGTTCCGCAAACCCGGACAACGCGAACTGCCTTGACGGCAGCGCCGGCCCACCGCGGTAACCACCGCCGTAGGGTGGTCCAGAGCGGGCGATTGCCGAGAGACGCGGCACCGCCAATGCGTTCCGCAAACCCGGACAACGCGAACTGCCTTGACGGCAGCGCCGGCCCACCTTAGCCCTGGTTTCTGGGAATTTTGGCCGCTTTTTTTGTGCATTTTCGCAACGTACGACGGGTTTTGCAGAAATAGTCGGGCTAGCCGGGTCGGCGGAAGTGGTTCAGGAGATGGGGTTTATGTCTGGGGGCGTCGACGTAAGTTACACACTAGCCGAAAGTGCTATGTTGCAAAAATCAGGTGGAAAGAGCGAGAAGGCGGATGAGGGAAAAGAGGAAGAGAGCCACGGATGAACACGGATGAACACGGATGGGGAAAAAGGGAGAGAGCATGGAGGTGGAGAGGTGAAGACTGGTCTATTGTGGTTTGGCCGTTTGTGTTCCGCGGTTGTCGTTTGGTGGCACGGTAAACAGCGCGGGCTGGTGGCGGCTACGGTTTTCACTTCGCCATGCGCGACTCGCTTT
>JAAYCB010000512.1 GCA_012744395.1 Pirellulaceae bacterium | reverse complement strand
TCCGCCGGCCGCCCGGCCGCTCCAGCCGCAGCACGTGGAGCATCGTATCGAGCCAGCGCTCGTCCTCGGTCGAGTCCTTGGTGAACTCGGCGTCGGTCTTGAACTTCTTTGTCGTGCGGTTGAAATTCGCGCCGACGGCACGGGCCTTGCCGAGATAGGCCTCGGCCGGGGCGAGATCCGCCTTGGCCAGGCGGCACGCTTCGACGATCTGCTTCGCCACCGCGGCCATGTACTCCCCCGGGACGGCGCCCCATTGGTGCGAGAATTGGAATGCGGGCATGCTGTGGCTGTGCGTGGCGCAGACGCGGACGTGCGAGGCCGGGATGCCCGTCGCGCGCGCGACCTCCACCTGGACGCGGCCGGTGAATTCGTAGCTCACGTCGAGCATGTCGAGCGATACGATCGCCGCCTGCACGTCCCCGCAGGCAAGCCATAGCGCCCGGGCGGAGGTCCCCTGCCGGATGCCGGTGATCCGCCGCGGATTGTCGGGCGGGCGGTGGAATCCGCCCATCTCGATTCCCAGGGGCGGCGTCGTATCGACCACCCCCTCCCCGGCGCGCAGCCGGCGGGCGTCCGCGGCGCCGAAGCCATGGCGGGCGCCGACGGAGAGACCGGCGGCTGCGGCGCCGGCGGCGGCCATTCGCGCAAGGAAACGGCGGCGTGAAACAGTACGCTGATTGGTGCGGATCACGGTTGGGGTCTCCTGGATTTCAGCGAATTTCTGTTCAACGATCGGGGATCACCTGCCGCCCGCATGCCGCGCCACGTTGGCCGTGACCGGCGGCTTCGACGACGAGCTGCTTGACGGCCTTGCGGCCGACGAGCCGACCTCTCACAGCGGGCGATCCTTGCCGGGACGGCTCTTCCCTCCCACCAGCGAGAGGATCAACGCCGTGACCCCGCAGATCAACAGGCCGGCCCCGAATCCGATCACCTCGCTCGACGTTGTCACCAGTGTGGGAAAGGCAGCCAGGCTTCGAATCGGCTCTCCGAAGACGGCCGCGCAAATGCCCCAGGCCAGAACGCCGATTCCGCCCCCCACCGCGAGGACCGCGAAGATCTTGGCAAACACCCGGCCGATCCGCGGATTGACGAGCGCCCAAAGCACCAGGCAGACGGCGGCAACCGTCGGCAGGATCGCCGCGGCCCAGGAGACCCAGACACCCATGTCGGGGATTCCCTCTTGGCCGGCGACGCAGATCGGTACGGCTTCCAACATGATCGACCCCCAAAAAGAAACCTCTGGACTTGCCGGGGTTGCCTGGCCGCCCGGCAACCGCGCGGGAGCCCTGCGGTCCGATCCGTTCCACAATCAGCCGGCCGCAAACGCGCGGCCGGAAATCGGGACCGCCGCGAACGGAACGCGTCCATGGCTTGACCGGCGAACTACCAGTAGCATAATTCTGCCCGCCGGGCAGTCAAGCGCGCCGCGCCCGTTTATACTGTCGGCATGGCCGCTCCGCGCCGGGCCCGTCGCCGCCGCAAGGCAGGTTTTTTTCAGGAGAGACAGACCGATGACTCGATCGCGCTTTTGCCGCACAGTTGCCATGCTTTTCGCGGTTTTGCCCCTCCTGGCCGGCGTTGCCCGGGGGCAGGCGGCCGGCCGCCCGTCGCTCGAAACGCTGCGGCAGCAGCGGACTGAGCTCGCCCGCCGCCCGCGGCCGATCATCATGAACAACGATGGCTGCGACGTGCTCTATTTTCCCAAGGCGGAGAAGGCCACCGCCGAGGCGTTCCTGGCGAAACGCACGACGCCGCTGGCCGGCACCCAGGTCGCTGCGATCGCCTTCTGCCCGACCAGTTCCGGGTTCAGCTACTTCACCCACGACACGAAAATCGGCGCCGTGCTGACGCGATCCGGTGATGAATTCGGCCTCGCACCCGACAGGCGCAACATCGCCGGCGAATTGATCGCCGCGGGCGCCGACTGCCTTGCAACCGTCGTCGGGTTCTGCCATGCCCACGGCATGGAGGCCTTCTGGTCGATGCGGATGAACGACACGCACGACGCCGCCCACCGGCCGGACCAGCCCTACTTCCTCTTCCCGCCGCTGAAGACCGAACACCCCGACTGGCTCGTCGGCGAACCCGTCAAGCGGACGCCCCATGGGCGCTGGAGCTCGGTCGATTACGCCCGGCCGGCGATTCGCGACCTGGCCTTCGGATTCGTCGAGGAGGTCTGCCGGGGCTACGATGTCGACGGTGTGGAACTCGACTTCTTCCGCCACCTCTGCTACTTCAAGAGCACCGCGCAGGGCGGCGCGGCAAGCGATGCGGAACGCGCGATGATGACGGGCCTTGTCCGCCGCATCCGCGCGATGACTGAAGAGGAGGGCATGAAGCGCGGCCGGCCGATCCTGGTTGCCGTCCGCGTGCCCGATTCCACCGGTTTCTGCCGCGACCTCGGTCTGGACATCGAGCGCTGGATGAGCGAGGGTCTCGTCGACCTGCTGATCACCACCTGCTACTTCCAACTCAATCCCTGGCAGTACAGCGTCGAACTCGGGCACAAGTACGGCGTCGAGGTCTATCCGTGCCTGAGCGATTCGCGCGTCCGCGGCGAAACCCGCTTCCGCCGCGGCTCCGCGGCGAGCTACCGCGGCCGCGCGGCGAGCGCCTGGGCGGCCGGGGCCGACGGCCTGCACCTGTTCAACTTCTTCGACCCCAAGGCGGAAATCTGGCGCCAGATCGGCGATCCTGAAACGCTTCGCCCCCTCGACAAACTCTACTTCGTCACCGTCCGCGACGGCAATCCGCAAAGCTACCTGGCCGGGGCCCCGCAGTACCAGGCATTGCCCCTCGTCTGCCCCTCGCATCCCCAGTTGATCCAGCCGAGCCGGCCGGCGAGCCTGGAAATTCAGATCGGCGACGACATGGCTGCCGCCCGGCGCGACGGGCTCAAGCCACAGATCGGCCTGCACTTGGAGATGCCGACGGCGGCCGGCCCGGGGCAACTCCAGGTCCGCCTCAACGGCGCCGGCCTGATGGACGGCCGGTCCAACGCGGGCTGGATCGATTATCCCGTGCCGCCCGACCTGTTGCGCCGCGGCGCCAACCGGGTGGAGATTGCGGCAACTGCCGAGCCGGTGCCGGAGGACCATTGGGGGATCGTTTTCGAGGGCGGCAAGAAGCCCCAAGCCGGCTGGGTTCGCGATCCCGGCTCGCCGCGGACCGGCGAGGAGGTCGTCGATGGCGCGCTGTTCCTTGCCGATCGGGGGGAATCGTCCGGCGACTACCTCTACTATCGCCACGCCTGGGGCGCCGATCCCGGCGGCACGGCCGTGGTCGAAGCGCGCGTCAAGGTCAAGTCGGGTTCGAGCTTCCTGATCGTCAGCAACGGCGAAAGCGGCGAGCGGCTCGGCCTCTGGCCCGATCGGATCGAGCTCTTCCACAACCCCAAGCTCCGCTACCCGATGGACACCACCGGGGATTTCCACCTCTACCGGATGGAACTCAGCGGCCCGGATTTGCAGGTTTACGTCGACGGCCGGTTGCGGATCGACGCGCCAGGCGGGCTGCGGCCGCGGGCGGGCTACACGCGGAACCAGGTGTCGTTCGGGGCGGCCAACAGCCCGATGATCGGCGAGGCGTATTGGGGCGTGGTGCGGGCGCGAGCCGCCGGCCTGGTGTTGCGCGACGTGGCCGTGAGCGTCTCGTACGAGAAGTGACCGACGGGCGGGCCGGCATGGCAATGCCCGCTCTTTGCCTGCCTTGCCGAGAATCCTGACCAGCCGCCCCGCAGAGCGGAGAGAGCCGGCGTTCGTAACGCGCGTGCCCCCGGTCCGCCTGGACGCCGCTTCTTCCTCTGGCCTTTGCCCGACCTGAGAAGTTGCGGTTATCGTCCGCATTTGGACAGATTTGACATCGCGCCTGCCCGCTTCTGGGAGCTCCTCCCGCAGAGCCTCCAGGAGGCAGAAAACAAGGCCCCGACGTAACTGCTTGTTACGCCGGGGCTTGCGAAGTGGAGGATAACGGACTCGAAC
>JAAYCB010000511.1 GCA_012744395.1 Pirellulaceae bacterium | reverse complement strand
TCTTTCCCGCACTATACTGATCCCCGGAAAAGCTGTCAAGGAATGAAGCCTCGCACCCATTGCGTCCTTCCTTCGTTGAAAGACGGAGGCCCCATTGAAGCAGATTCGTTTTGTTGTGCCGTTCGCACCTTGACGATGTCCTTCCTCGGCCGCAAGACCGAGGCCCCATTGATCGACGCAACTTCCCGGCCGATAAAGGCTTTATGATCATTCGCGCCCGCGTCCAAGACGGTGTCGTCGTGCTCGAGCCCGGGGCCTCTCTCCCAGAGGGCACCGAGGTAACGGTAGGTGTCTGCGCGGCGACAAACGCGACCGGCGAAAAAATGTCCGACAAGCAGCGCCGGCGAATCCGCGAGATTGTCGACCGGATCATTGCCCTGCCCGACGAAAATCCCGGTGATACCTTCAGCGGTGCCGACCATGACCAGGTCCTGTACGGAAAGCCGTGACGGCCTTCGTCATCATCGAAGACCCGGGCGTCAAGACGGCCGTGGCCCTCGACGACCACTTCCGCCAGTTCGGCCTGGATGTTCGTCCGCAATCGGCGGGGCTGAGCTTCTGCCGGATTCATCGTCGTGCCTTCCCTCCAGGTCCCGTGCGGCGTCCCTGTCCTCCAACCCCCGACTCCTGCCCCCTGACTCCTGCCCCCTGACTCCTGCCCTCTGTCCCCTGTCCTCCGGCCTCCCACCATACCTCGCCGCCATCTCCCCAACCTCCTCCCCCATCTCCCCCCTCAACTCCTCCGGCCCCAGCACCTCGGCGTGCCGGCCGAAGCTCAGAATCCACGCCTTGATCTCCCGCGTCCCGTCCAACTGAAACTCGGCCACCAGGCTGCCGTCTTTCCGGGGCGTCAGTTGCTGGCTCGGGTGCCAGGTCGACTCCGTCACATAACGGGCGACCTCCGCCGAGAACCACACCTTCACGCCGACGTCGCCGCCGCCCTCGTACACCCCAAAAGAGCCCTTGAAATGCTCTTCCAGGTCGAAGTCGGCCGGGCGAGTGAACCGAACCTCCGTCACCGCGGCCTTCTCCATCCGGTCGAGCTTCCAGTGGCGGATCTGCTGATGATCCGGCGCCCACCCCACCAGATACAGCGAACCGCGGTGAAACGTCAGCCCAAACGGCCGGATCGGATACGTGGTCGGCTCCGTCGAACGGAGCGAACGGTACGTGACAAACACCTCGCGGCAGTCGTCGATCCCCTGGCTGAGTTGCTCCACAATCGCGGCCTTGCCTGCATAGTCGCTCTCGCCAAACCGCGTGCGGTGAAAAGTCTCGCCGAACCGGTCGATGTAGGCCAGCGCCGCGTCCGAAAGGGTCGCCCGCGTCTTCCTCAAAGCCGACTGGGCCGCGTTCCAGAACGGCGTGCCGGCCAGCGGCTCCAGCAGCCGCCGGGCGACGTAGAGGGCGACCGCTTCATCGAATGGAAAACCGATCGACGGCTTCCACCGCTCCGGATCGATCCGCCAGCGCTTCAGCCCGCGGGCAACCACGGTCTCCTCCAGGGGCAGCCCGGCGGCCTGGAGCGCGTCCAGGTCGCGCCGGATCGTCTTCAGGCTGACCTCCAGTTCCTCGGCCAGTTCTCTGACCGTCGCCCCGTAGCGGCGGGAGGCCACGGTTCGCAGCACAATCCACTGTCGGGTGAGGGGGGATTCGTGGGGCATGGCAAAGCCTGGCAGGGTCTGAATGGATGTCGCCACTGTGAAGCAAACAAACTCGGAACGCAATCGTTTCCCCCAGATCGGGCCCCCGAGCAATGCGACGGGACCGTGATTCTTGGGGAAATGCGCAGGCGACGAAGCCTTTTCGGCCGATCGCCGCAGGACCGACTCTGGCCGACTAACAAAGGCCGCCTCATGAACGCCTAGCTGCGAATATACCATCTGCATGGTCTGGCACATGTCCAACGTGACAGATGTATACCCCTTATTAACAGGAAAGAGTGGCAAAAAACGCCGGGGTGACCCCAACGCCATGGTGTCAGGGCTCGACCGATGCAGCGGGGGCGTGGCGGCCCGCTTCGGGCGCGATGCCAGCCTCGGACAACGGTCGACGTGGACCTGTCGGCCAGCCGGGTTTCGCCGGGTGGAGAGGTGCAGTTGGTTGGCACGGAGGGTGCGAGCCATTTGCGGTTCGATTTTCCAGTCCGAATCGCCGGCGGAGGATGGGTATCAAACGGTCGCGATCTCGCCGCATAACGGCCTCTGCCTGGTCGCTGGAGACGTGGGGGGCGTGTACCGGAGCAGCGATCCGTGCGAGAGCTGGACGATTGCCAAGCGGGTCTGTTTGCAGCCCGCGACGGCGGCGACACGTGGCAACCGCTCAACCAGGGCGGCAACATCGAATCGGCCTGGTTCTTTGTAGGCGAGACCGTCGCGGGCATCGACATCGATCCCAGGAATCCCTGTAACTTCTCAATAACCCCGTGATGAGGTCTGAGTATGGTTGACGCGCGAGAACGTGCGATTGCAGGAGCCGTTCTGGAGACAAAAGAGGCGGCGAATGCCGTATGCAGGGGCGAGAAGCTATG
>JAAYCB010000510.1 GCA_012744395.1 Pirellulaceae bacterium | reverse complement strand
CCGGCGGTCGAATGGCTTGGAGCGGTTCCAAGACCCTTGCACCGTTACCATGACAGCGAGAGGTTTTTGCGCGATGAGCATCGGTAAGCGACTGTTTGTGTTGGCCGCGGGGATCGCTCCGATTCTCGCCCTGGTGGCGACGCCGGGTCTTACGGCGGCGGAGCCCGTCCACGACGTGGTGGTCTACGGCGGGACCTCGGCCGGCGTGGCCGCCGCCGTGCAGGCCAAGCGGATGGGCAAGACGGTTGTCCTGGTCGGGCCGGACGTCCACCTCGGCGGCCTGTCGTCCGGCGGGCTGGGCCAGACCGATACCGGCAACCACGCGGTGATCGGCGGGATCAGCCGCGAGTTCTACCAGCGGATCAAACGGCACTACGACCAGCCGCAGGCATGGACCCGCGAAACCCCGCAGAAGTACTCGCGGTACCGCCCGAACGAAGATGCCATGTGGACCTTCGAACCGTCCGTCGCCGAGAAGGTCTTCGACGACCTCGTCCGAGAGCACCAAGTCACCGTCGATCGCGACGAGTGGCTCGACCGGGAGGGCGGTTTGGTGAAGCAGGACGGGCGGATCGTTTCGATCACGATGCTCAGCGGGCGGACTTACCGCGGAAAGATGTTCATCGACGCGACCTATGAAGGGGACCTGATGGCCGCGGCCGGCGTCTCCTACCACGTCGGGCGGGAGTCGAACGCCCAGTACGGCGAGACACTCAATGGCGTTCATACGAGCATCGAGGGCGCGGGGTTGGGGCATCATCAGTTTGTCGTCGGCGTGGACCCCTACGTTCAACCGGGGGTCCCGTCGAGCGGGCTGCTGCCGTTCATCGATCCGAACGGCCCGGGCCAGGAGGGCAACGGCGACGCCCGCGTGCAGGCCTACAACTTCCGCATGTGCCTGACCGACGATCCGGACAACCGGGTCCCGTTCATCAAGCCGGAAGGTCACCAGGAGCTGTGGTACGAGCTTTTGCTGCGGAATTTCGAGGCCGGGGCCAAGGGCGCCAAGGCGCCGAAACCCGAGTACACGGTCAGCTCGGGGGCCCTGCGGATTCCCTGGATCAACTCGCGGATGCCCAACCGCAAGACGGACACGAACAACCAGGGAGCGGTTTCAACGGACTTCATCGGCCAGAACTACGACTATCCCGACGCCGGCTACGCGGAGCGCAAACAGATCATCGCGCGGCACCGGCTCTGGCAGCAAGGCTTGATGTGGACGTTGGCGAACCACCCCCGCGTGCCGGAGAAGATCCGCACGCAGGTCGCCCGCTGGGGACTGGCGCGGGACGAGTTCGCCGACAACGGCAACTGGCCGTACCAGATCTACGTCCGCGAGGCCCGGCGGATGGCGAGCGAATTCGTCGTCACCGAGAATCACCTCCGCCGCCGCAAGCCCTCGCCGCGCTCGATCGGGATGGGCTCGTACGGCATGGACAGCCACCACGTGCAGCGTTACGTGACCCAATCGGGCGAGGTTCGCAACGAGGGCGACGTCGAGGTCTCCACCGGCGGCCCGTACCCGATCGACTACGGGGCGCTCGTTCCCCGGCAGGAGGAGTGCGAGAACCTGCTGGTGCCCGTCTGCGTAAGCTGTTCGCACATCGCCTTCGGCTCGATTCGCATGGAGCCGGTGTTCATGATCCTCGGCCAGTCGGCGGCCACCGCGGCGGCGATGGCGATCGACGACGGTCTGCCGGTCCAAAAGGTCGATTACCCGCGGTTGCGCAAGCGGCTGCTTGACGACGGCCAGGTGCTGGAGTTCGGGCGGTAAGGCAGCGCCGCACGACGGCGATCGATCTGCCGGCCGAGGGAAATTCGGAGGAATCGACTCGTGAAACGGCACTCCGCCTGGTTGCTGATGCTCTTGGCTCTGGCGCCGCCAGCCGGTTCGTTTGCTGCCGGGGCGGCGGCGGTCCGCGAGTCGGCCCGCCAGATACCCGTGGCCTACGATGTCGACGTGGTCGTTGTCGGCGGCGGCACGGGGGCCGTCTCGGCGG
>JAAYCB010000509.1 GCA_012744395.1 Pirellulaceae bacterium | reverse complement strand
GGGAAAAACGAGTTTTTGGTCAAAAGCGAAGAATGCGCAAGTTCGGGATATTCGGCGATTTTCTAGCGTGAAACGTATTCGCGGCCGTCTCCAGAAATAAGCCACACGCACGCTGGGTGTGTTCCCGGCAATTCGGGGGGCCTACGTCCCTTTTTGACGCCGATTTGGCAGGATCGCGGCTCGCTGACGGATCGTACAGACGAGCGCGAAAGACCGGGGAAGCGGAAGGCTCCAAGGAGCGCGGGGGGGGGGGCCGCACGCGAGAATATCTCGCCCTGCCGTTTGGGCCGGAGTAACGAGAGTTTTTGCGGTCTGGAGCCGCGAGAATCAAAAAAGGTCGCGTCCGCCCCGGTGGCGGACGCGACCTTTTGGAGTCGTCACAATGAGTTCGAGAGCAGTCGACAGCATCCTTTCGGGGCACTGTCCGGCTAGAATCGGCCCTCCACCCTGGCGACGAGGCCGTCGAACGTCATGTGATCCCCCAGGCCCACGAAGTTGTTCGTTTGCACAGCGCCGATGAACTCATCGACGTTCACGGTGTTGAACCAGCCGTTGATCAGGTATCCGCAGGACAATCGCAAGCCGCCGTTGCGGCTGACCCACCCGGCACCGACTTCCAGGTCGGTCATGGCAACAACGCGGCCGGCCTTCCAACTCGTGTCGACAACGATTGCATCGGTCGCCGCCCGCTGCTGGTAGTCGGCCGAAAATTCGCCGGCGACGAAGCTGGCGATCGCCTTGCCGTAGACCATCAGGCCGCTGCGGCAGGAGTGGCGTTCCGCTTCCAGGCCAAACCGGATTCCACCGCCGTCGAAGGTAATTTCGGTGTCAACTTCTTCCACTCCGTTGTTGATGAATTGGGACTGGAACTCCTGGGCGAGGTGGCCGTAGCGGGCACCGACGAGATAGTTGACGGCGTAGTTCTGGCCGCAGGCGAAAATGCAGCGGTAGTCGACGTCGACCAGGTCGAAATCGATATCCAGGCGAGCGTCGGCGGCGAGGTAGCTGGCCGTGGCGGAAGCCGTCGCGGGGTGGGCGACCAAGGAGTGAAGAACATTCGGCGCGGCGATCGACGATGCAGCGGAAGTCCCGCTCTCGAAATGGGTGAACTCGGCGCCGACCCGGGACCAGCAGTCGAGTTCCAGGGCGAAACCGGTGCGGAAACCGGGGTTATAGTCGGGATCGAGGACGCCCACCGGGCCGATCTGGATCGGGCTGACGAGCTGCGAACTCGACCAGTTGATCGGATCGGCGAAGGCGACGTCGGCGTCGCGCGGGTTGAGGTAGAGGAACTCGCCCCAGAAATACCGGGTGGCGTTGCAGCGGGATCGGCCGCAGCAGGAACCGATGCCGCAGTCGCCACAGGCGGCCGCATCGCCACAGGCGCCCACAGCCGCTCCCCAATCGACGCCACATTCGCCGCAGGACGCGAGCCTGACGGCGGAGTTGTCGGCGTCGCTGGCGATGTAGGTTGCGGGCTGGGCCCCAAGCGCCGCCAGGCCATTCCCGTGCGCGGGAGGTGCGGTGTCAACGACTTCCTGTCCATAACCCGCGGCACAGGTGGCCAGGCAGATTGCGAAGCAGGCAAAAATTCTGCTACAGTACTTCATGACTCGGGACCCCCCCCCAGAAAGTTCGGGTAGTTTGCGACGTGATTGCCCAGAATCGGTGGATTTCCGAACCGTTCATCTTCACAGATTACCGTTGTTATCGTTACAGCCGGTCTAGACGGACCAGAGAAATCGCAACAGACCGCAAGGTTTGCGCAGTCTACCCCGGCGCATGCAGTTCCGGCGGGTGGCGGGGACCTTTCTCGGACAGGTTGCCTTCCGTTCTACGGGGAAGGAACCGCGGCAGGCGGGGGGGGGCCCGCGGGGCCGATCGCCGCGCGGCGGCGGGCACTGCGTTGCGCGTTGGCCAATAAGAAAAGCCCGGCGGTTCACAGCCCGCCGGGCTTTGGTGTATGAATCCGGCAACACCTACTCTCGCACTTGCAGTACTACCATCGGCTCTGAAAGCTTAACTGCCGTGTTCGGGATGGGAACGGGTGTGACCTTTCAGATATGGTCGCCGGAAAGAGCCGCCGGGGGGCTTTCGCCCGCCACGGCGGCTGATTGTCTGGTTGTGTTTTTGAGGGCGATCGATTCCGCGAGCGCGCTTTGCTTGGAGCGTTCGATACATGTGGCCAAGCATTCGTCCGTTAGTACCGGTTAGCTGAACATGTTACCATGCTTACACATCCGGCCTATCAACCTGGTCGTCTTCCAGGGGACT
>JAAYCB010000508.1 GCA_012744395.1 Pirellulaceae bacterium | reverse complement strand
GCGATCGGTCAGCGACAGGCCCAAGAGCAGGATCGCCGCGTTGCAGGTCGCCCAGGCGACTGCCGGGCGGACGAGGACTCGCCGGAAGACGTAAAACGCCACCAGCAGCGCGAACGCCGCCAGCGTGAAGGGGATCGGACCGAGGCAAGCATCGATCGCCGGCTTGGCCCACTCGGGCATCAGCGGGGGCCGGCCCTGGAAGGCGCGGACCGCGCCGCCGAGAAAGCCGGCCGCCACCAGCCCCCAGGCCAGCCCGCCGCGCCAAGCCCCTCGCCCGCCGCGCAGGCGGCTGGCGGCAGCGGCGAGATTCAGCCCCGCGGCCAAGGCGTAGAACCCGCCGAGAAAACCGGCGACGGTGGCGATGAATTGCTGCGGATTGTCGTACATGCCCACGAGCAGACCCACGGATCGCTACGGAGTCAGCCGGCGCGGATTGGCCGGCGCCGCATGCGCCCTGCCAGAGTCTAAATCCCCAGCACGTCCTCCATCCCGTAAAGGCCCGGCTGCTTGCCGGCGAGGAATTTTGCCGCGGCCAGCGCGCCGAGCGCGTAGCAGTCGCGGCTCGTCGCGCGGACGCTGAGCTCGATCGCCTCGCCGAGCATCGCAAACACGATCGTGTGCCCGCCGGCGTCGTCGCCGGCGCGGATCGCGTGGTAGCCGATCTCGCCGTGGGGCCGCGCGCCGATCCGCCCCTGGCGGCCGTGACGGTGCGACGCCTGCCCCATCAGGCCGGAGATGATCTGCCCGAACTTCAAAGCCGTGCCGCTCGGCGCGTCCTCCTTGAAACGGTGGTGCCGTTCGAGAATCTCCACGTCGGCATCCTGGTCTTTCAATGCCCTGGCGGCGACCGCCGCCAGTTTCATCGTCAAGTTGACCGCCATGCTCATGTTCGGCGAGCGGAGGACCGGGATCACTTCGGCGGCGGCCGTCAGCTTGGCCTCCCGCTCGTCGCTCAGGCCGGTCGTGGCGAACACCAGCGGAATCCGGCCGTCCAGGCAGGTCTGGAGGACCGCTTCGGTCGCCTCGGGCAAAGAGAAGTCGATCAACGCGTCGACCTCCGCCGTGAGGGTGGCGGAGAGCGGAATGCCGAGGCGGCCGACCGCGGCAAGCTGACCGGCGTCCTCGCCCAGTTCAGGATGCGCGGGCGATTCAAGCGCCGCCGCGAGCTTCAGCTCGGGGTCGGCAACCGTCAAGGCAACCAGCCGCCGCCCCATGCGGCCGCCAGCGCCGTGGATCGCAATACGAATCGCTGTCATGCGTTATTCCCGTCTACCTTTCGCATTTTGTCCAGGAAAGCCAAGAGGCCATTCTCGCCCAGCGGCGGCCCGTTTGGCAACACCCGGACCCGTCCGCACCGGACGCGGACACGGCCAAGCCATGAACCGCTGTGCCGCAAATGTTGTCTCATCGGCCGCGACGAGATGGAATCTAATTGAAGGCGTCGACCGAGGGTAGGGTCCTTTCCCGCTCGTGACGCGCAAGCTCGTGAGGGCGCCATGTCGGCACCAGCCCACCCGATCACAACGGCCGAGGAGTTGCTCGCGGCCTCAACAGACATGGGGCGTTGTGAACTCGTGCGCGGGGAGCTGATCATGATGACCCCAGGGAAAGGACGGCACGCCGCGATCGGCGCAAGAATTGCATGGGCACTCGTTAATTTCGCCGACGCCAGCGGCCTCGGCGAGGTGTTTGACAGCTCCGCCGGCTACGTCTTGTCGCGCAATCCAGACACGGTGCGTGAACCCGGCGTCTCGTTTCTTGGCGAGGAGCGGTTGAAGGAACAGGACCTCGACGCGTTCCTCGAAGGAGCTCCCGATCTGGCCGTCGAGGTCCTCTCGCCCGCCAACACAACGGCCGAGATGCGCGAGAAGATGGCCGATTACTTTGGATCGGGGTGCCGCGTCGTCTGGATTGTCGATCCGCTGCGAAGGAGCGTGGCGGTCCATCGCCCGAAAGCTGATCCGGTTGTTCTCACCGAGGACGACACGCTGCCCGAAGCGGAGCTAATGCCCGGCTTTTCACTCCCCGTGCGCGAGATTTTTTCGCGCTATCACGGATGATTGTCTCCTGGTTCCCAAGCTCCAGCCTCACTTCTGGTTCCCAAGCTCCCGCTTGGGAACCTCTGCCCCGCCAACACCGGCATTTTGGTTCCGCTCAGATACCGGATCTTGCCGCTGGCGACCTGCCAATCCCGTCACTTCAGGTCGATCTTCAGGTCGCTCAAGCCGTTCTTGGGAACGTCTTGAGTTAACCCCGAGGTATCGGCATTCTGGTACTTCTTGGGGATTTCGACGGGCGGCTTGGGCAGATCCGCCGGGTTGTCGATCACCTCCTCGTTTCCCGGAGTGCCCGACGCGCCGGTCCCGGCCCAGACGATCGCCACCTTGTGCAAGCCCGGCGGAGCGCCGTCGCCGGCCTGGTTCGTCCCCATCGTGAATTTGCCGTTTGAATCGGTCACGCCGGTGGCCGCGCGGCGCCCGTCGGTGGGCAAGAATGTCACCTGAAAACCTTCCAGCGGACTTCCCTCATAGGTCAGCGTCCCGGAGACCGGAACCACCTCTTCGATCTCAGCAATCGGACCGGGACGGCCGCCGCAGCCGAGGCAGGGTAATGCCGCGAAGAGAATCGCAGCGCGCAATGAAGTCGACATAACCAGCAGGCTCCTTGAAAATGGCTGTGGAAAGGGCCCCGCCAGCCGCTTCCGGCCTGGGCCGAACAACCGATACGCGGTTTCAATGCCGGTACGCGCCGGCGGGCTACCAATCGCCAATCGCCTCTCCGCCGCTCTTGCTCCCGATCGCTCGCCAGATTACCTCATCGATCGTTTCGGCGGCAAAACGGACGGAACCGTCGCCCAGGCAGATATTCACCCCGCCCGGATGGTAGCTCCGCGCGGCCAGGTGGCCTCGATCGACGCCCGTCCCGCGAATGCAGTCGCGATATCTCGAGTTCGGGGTCAGCGTGTGCGAGTAGAACGTCGTCACAACGATGCCGCGGTAGTACTGCTTACCGCGGTATCGGTAGGCCGAGGTCGCTCGATTATCGCACTCGGGGACCGCAATCTTGTCGCCGGTCAGGCTGGCGTCCCAAGTGGCGTACGGCAGATTCGTCGCCACATGGTAGTCGTCGGGATCCCCCGCGGGAACAACGCCGGTGACGCCCGTCCCGTCGGATGGACCGAGCAGAATCTCGGAAAACACGCCCGTGTTGCTCAAGCCATCCGTCAGCGCGCTGAACTTCGCTCCCATGTTGCGGCCGAAGGGACCGTCGCCGGTGGCATAATTGGCGTTGTTGCCCAAGCTCTGCACATAATTCGTCGTCCCGCAACCATTCGGGCATTGCGTGCCGGCCAGAATGAAGGCAGGACTACCGGGGTGCGACGGGCATTGCAGCCCGGTCAGCTTCTGCTCGCGAGCCGCGAGGTTGTTCGCGTGCGTGTTGATGTTCACGGTGAAGTCGAACAAGTCGTAGGCCGCCGACTGCTCGAAGTACGGCAGGATCTGCGTGTGGGTCGATGCGGTATTCGACGTGATGTAGCCAGGCGGAAGAACCTTATGGCTCGACTCGTAGTTGTGCAAGGCCAACCCAATCTGTTTGAGGTTGTTCGTGCACTGCATTCGTCGTGCCGCCTCTCGGGCGGCCTGGACCGCGGGCAACAGCAGCGCGATCAGAATACCAATGATGGCGATCACAACCAGCAGCTCAACTAGTGTGAACGCCCGGCAAGCGGCATGTCTGCGCATGCGTCTGCTCCTGTGCTAGAGAATCCGAACCGGAACCACCCAAGACGAGACCTCCCCCAACCACCCCCGAGGATGCGATTATTATCAGTCCGTTACTAATAGGAGTCAATATCTCTCCAATATAAATAGTTCCACTCGGCACCCGCTGCCAGAGGCGCCGAGGATCTGCCGCGTCCGCGGGCGTTGTTCGCAGACCGACCGCAAACCGGCCTGCGCCCGGAAAAAAAGGCCCTCGCCGCCGGCTAGCCCCCCCACGGTACACCCTACCTGCGGGGGGGGCGGAGATTTCTTGTCAGTCCGTTGCTGCCGCGGCGGCCAGATCGCGATTAGAATGACCCCATGGCAGAACCGAAGAAGCACGAGACAGCCGGCCGCGAGATGGACCAGTTCCTCTACGCGGTTTCCCACGATTTGCAGGAACCATTGCGCAAGGTCTGCACGTTCGGCGAACGCCTGGCTGCCAAGCTCGCCGGCCGGCTCGACAGCGCCGCCGGCGATGACCTTGCGCGGATGCTCGGCGCCGCCCGGCGAGGGCAAAGCATGATCGAGGGGTTGCTGGTTCTTTCGCGGATTGAAACCGGCGGCGGGCCATTCACACAAGTCGATCTGAACACGACGATCGCCGGGGTGCTCGACAACCTCCGGGACGCGGCCGACGCCTGCGGCGCGGAGGTCGAGGTCGGCCCGCTGCCCGCGGTTCGAGCGGACGCCAGCCAGATGGCCTTGCTGTTCGCCGCGCTGCTTGACAACGCCCTCAAGTTCCGCTCGCCGGCGATTCGGCCGCGAATCCGCGTCGCGGCCGATTGCGGCGGCGGCGCGGCGGGTTGCCGGATCGTTGTTGCCGACAACGGCATCGGCATCGAACCCCACCATGCCGAGCGGATCTTCACGGTCTTCCAGCGCCTCCATCCCCGCGACGTCTACCCCGGCCTTGGACTCGGATTGGCGATTGCCCGGCGGATCGCCCGGCGGCACGGCGGCGAGATTGCCGTCGAAAGCGCCCCCGACCAGGGATCGTGCTTCGTGGTCACGCTCCCCGCCGCGGATTGAACGGTGACCTCTTTCAAGACCGACCAATCTCCTGCCAAGCGGACGTACACCCCGCCCCAGGTGCGGGCCGGCTACCATGCCGCCGCCCCCCCTGCTATACTGCCGGCTTTGAACCTGTAGCCGTCAGCATTTTCCATGGCCGACTCGATACCCTCGCGCGAAGAGCTCCTCGAGCGTTACCTGGAGCAGCTTCCTTTCCAGCCCTATCCGGTCCAGGAAAATGCCCTCTATGCCTGGTTTTCCGCCGAGCAGGGAGTCCTCGTCTGCACGCCGACCGGCACGGGCAAGACGATCATCGCCGAGGCCGCCCTCTTCGAAGCCCTGCATACCGACAAGACAGCCTACTACACGACCCCGCTGATCGCCCTGACCGAGCAGAAGTTCCGCGAGATGCAGGCCGCGGCCGTCCGCTGGGGATTCCAGCCGACCGACGTGGGGCTGGTCACGGGCAACCGCCGCGAGAACCCCGCCGCGCGAATCCTCGTCGTCGTTGCCGAAATCCTCTTCAATCGCCTGCTCCACCCGGAATCCTTCGACTTCGAGCAGGTCGGCGCCGTCGTGATGGACGAATTCCACAGCTTCGCCGACACGGAGCGGGGCATTGTCTGGGAGTTCTCGCTCGGGCTCCTCCCGCCGACGGCCCGCACCCTGCTGCTCTCGGCGACTGTCGGAAACGCCGTCGAGTTCAGTGCCTGGCTCCGCCGCAGCCACGACCGCAAGCTCGACCTCGTGCAAGCGGACCAGCGCAAGGTCCCGCTGACCTTCCAATGGGTCGCCGACAAGCTGCTCACCGAACAGATCGAGTGGATGTCGGCCGGCGGCGAAGAGCAGCGGACGACGCCCGCGCTGATCTTCTGCTTCAACCGCGAAGAGTGCTGGACGATCGCCGAACAGCTCAAGGGAAAGCACCTGATCGAGGCCGACCGCCAGAAGGCCCTCGACGAGGAGTTGAAGCAATACGATTGGTCGCAGGGGGCCGGGCCCAAGCTGCGGCCGCTCCTCCTGCGCGGAGTCGGCGTGCACCATGCCGGCGTGCTCCCCAAGTACCGCCGGATCGTCGAAGACCTCTTCCAGCGCAAGCTGCTCTCGATCGCCACCTGCACGGAAACGCTCGCCGCCGGCATCAACCTGCCGGCGCGATCCGTCGTGCTCCCCAGTATTCTGAAAGGCCCCTCCGGCAAACGGAAACTGCTCGATCCGAGCAGCGCCCACCAGATCTTCGGCCGCGCCGGCCGGCCCCAGTTCGATTCCCAAGGTTACGTGTTCGTGCTTGCCCACGAAGACGATGTCAAGATCGGCCGCTGGAAGGACAAGTACGATCAGATCCCCGAGGACACCAAGGACCCGGGACTGCTCAAGGCCAAGAAGCAGCTCAAAAAGAAGATGCCCAAACGCCGCGCGACCGAGCAGTATTGGACCGAGGAGCAGTTTGACAAGCTCCGCGCCGCGCCGCCGGGCAGCCTGGCCAGCCGCGGGCCGCTCCCCTGGCGGCTCCTGGCCTACATGCTCGACGCCTCGCCGGACGTCGAACGCGTCCGCGCCCTGGTCCGCAAACGCCTGATGGACCCCAAGCGGCTGGAACGCGCCAACCGCGACCTCGACGAGATGCTGCTGACCTTGTGGCGCGCCGGCTACGTCGAGCTCGTGCCGGAGCCGCTCAAACACGACGATCCGGCGAACCGGCCGCCAGAGACCCGGCAGCCGCCCCCCGCGCCTGCCGGGCTGTTCGGCATTCCGCTCCAGACGGCCGGACCGGAACGGCAGCCGGACGATGAACCGCACGCCGGCGGCCCACCGCCCTACGAGGCGAAATGGGCCCGGCCAACCGAGCGGCTCGGGCTGTTGACGAAGTTCCGCGGCGTGAATCCCCTCTATGGGGTCTTCTTGATCAACCAACTCGGCATTGCCGATCGCGCCGAACGGATTCAGGCGATGGAAAGCGTGCTCGAATTGCCGCGGTCGATCGGCCCGGCGGTCCGCGTCCCGCGCCAGGAGTTCCTCCCGCCGGGGCCGTTGGCGACAACCCGCCTCGACGTGCAGCTGCTACAGCTCGGCCTGGCCACGCCGGAGGAATTGGTCGAGCAGTCGCGCGAACAGCAGGAGGAGCACCGCCACAGCTTCGCGGAGGAGCGCGTCTGGGTGCTCACGGTCGCCGAGAAGCTCCGCCGCATGTTCGACTACGATTTTCCCGCGGTCCGCGATGTCCGCACGTTTCCGGTCTGGGCGGCCGGCGAACTGATCGAATTCGGCGGCGACTTCAACAAGTACATTACCAGCAAATCGCTCCAGAAGCAGGAGGGCGTTCTCTTCCGCCACTTCCTGCGGATGATCCTCCTGGTGGCCGAGTTCGCCTCGCTCACCCCTCCAGACGCGGAGGAGGACGAGTGGCGCGGCGACCTCGAGGAGATCTCCCGCCTGCTCGCCGAGAGCTGCCGCCGCGTCGACCCCTCGAGCACGGAAAAAACGCTCGAACAAGCCCT
Organism: Pirellulaceae bacterium; assembly: GCA_012744395.1. Classification (GTDB taxonomy): domain Bacteria; phylum Planctomycetota; class Planctomycetia; order Pirellulales; family Thermoguttaceae; genus JAAYCB01. The sequence continues at coordinate 4,292 of JAAYCB010000508.1, read as the reverse complement.
GGCCGACGAGCCGGACCTGGCGTAGCTGGCGCGGCAGCGGACCCGGGACTTAGATTGTCCACCCCTTGCGGTACGGGCGGCGGATGTACCGGTCGGCCTCGGGGCAGCCGGCGGCCTGCATGTTCTCCGCGTCCCAGGTGAGCTTCTTGCCCACGCGGAACGCCACCGCGCCGAGCAGGTTGTGCTCGACCAGCATGCCCGAGTAGTCGAAGTTGCAGAGCGTGGGGCCGCCCGTCCGGCAGCCGTTGAGCCATTCCCGGTAGTGCCCCGCCGACTTGGGAATCGATTCGGCGGGGGGAGTGAAGTCCTTGAACTTGTCCTCGGGCAGCAGCACCCGCTTGCCGTAGTCGGCCACCAGGTAGCCGTTCTCGCCGACGAACAGCACGCCGATCCCCCACTTCGTCAGGTCGATGCCCGGCGGCGAGGGCGGGAACTTTCCGCCGTCGTACCAGGTCAGCGTCAGCCCCGGCCGCTTCGGCGTGGCCGGATGCTCCCACCGCGCCGTCAGCCATTGCGGATAGGTCTCGTCGCTGCGATAGGCGCCCTCCGCCTCGACCGTGGTGGGCTGCCGCAGATCGAGCGCCCAGAACGGCAAGTCGATCAGGTGGCTCCCCATGTCGCCCAGGCAGCCATTGCCGAAGTCCCACCACTGCTCCCAGACGGTGCAGCCGCCCAGGTAGCTGGGGTGATAGGGGCGCTCGGGGGCCGGGCCCAACCAGAGGTCCCAATCCAGGTTCTTGGGCACCTCGGGCGTCTCGGCGGGGCGCGTCGTCCCCTCCGGACGGCCCACCCGCGTGCACCAGACGTGCACTTCCTTGACCTCGCCGATCGCCTTCGCTCGGATCAGTTCCACGACGCGCCGATAGGTGTCGCCGGCGTGAATCTGCGTGCCCATCTGCGTGGCCACTTTGGCCCGGTTGTAGGTTTCCCGGACCGTGCGGGCTTCGTGCACCGAATGGGCCACCGGCTTCTCGCAATACACGTGCTTGCCCAGCTCCATCGCCGCCACCGACGCCAACGCGTGGTGGTGGTCCGGCGTGCTGACGATCACGGCGTCGATGTCCTTCTGCTCGAGCATCTTCCGCCAGTCGCTGTAGCAGCGCGCTTTGCAGGGCCCCTCCCAGGCGGCTTCGACGGCTTTGATCGCCCCGCCGAAGGCCGACTCGTTCACGTCGCAGAGCGCCACGATGTTCACGCCCGGATCGCCGAGCACTCCGCCCAGGTTCGCCCGACCCCGCCCTCCGGACCCAACGAGACCGATGTTGATTCGCTCGCTCGGCGGCACGCTCGGCCGCGGCTTCGGTGCGGGCTTCTGCTCGGCGGCCATCCCCGACGCGGCCAGGCAGACCCCGGCCCCGGTGATCGCCGTTCTGCGGAGGAATTCACGGCGGTTGGTGCGGTGGTTCATCGATCAGGTCCTTTCTCGTGCCAAGATGTCCCAGGAATCAACCCACGTACGGTGAGGCGCGCCCGGCAATCGATCTCAGCGCGTCGCGGACGCCGGCCAGACTCCGGTTGCCGAACAACGCTTTAGCGTAGCCGCCCCCACCCCCCGCCGCAAGCACTGCCGCGGCGGGCCGCGAACCGGCGGCGCGGCGATTGGGCGCTGCCGGTCAATCGCCCGCCGCAGCAGGTTGTCCGTCATCCGCTGGACGCGCTCGTCCGGTCCGGGCGGCCGCGTGTTGTGGCTCCAGACCGGCATGTGCCCCGGCGGAGAACTCAGCCCGAAGGACCAGAAGATCGTCGAGGCGTTGAACACGAAGCCGCCGTGGACCGTCGGGTGGATCGTCGCCTGGTCGGGGACCGATTCTCGGTCAATCCTGCCAATCCCGGCTGAAGCCGATCGTGCCCCGATCGAGTGCGTTGACACCGGTCCCAGTGAGCGGTAAATTTACCATCTCCAGAGGGGCACACAGATCATACCCAACGGCCGTGTGATGTCTCGGAGAAGTGATTCCGAGAGGGGGGAAGGCACCGGCTCATCGCCGTTGACCTCGTCAAGCCTGTTGGAGCGAGTCAAGACTCAGGGCCGGCGGGCGTGGCAACGGTTGGTCGATGTGTATGCGGATAATGGCGTGTACACAGTGACGGTCACCGTCACGGACTATGGAGGCCTGGGGCATTCGGACGAGCTGACGGTCACAATCATGAACGTCGCGCCGACGGTCGAAGCGGTAAATCAGACCGTTAACGACAGCTGCTCCAAGGCACGGACAGCTGTTCAAGTCGTAGCTCGCGTGGGAATTGGCTTGAATCAGCAGCCGAGGAAGAAGAGACAAGGCGAACGAGGTGCCCCACGCCGGGGGCTGCCAGTTCCGGCGAGTCCGGCGGCCAACGTCGGTGTCTTTCCGCATCCCAACCCGACGCGTAAGCGAGGCCAACACCCGACGCATAAACAAGGCCACCTCGGGCTACCCGCCCTCGCTTCCGCTTCGCGTGAACGATCGGCTCATGAATAATCCCGGGTTCGTTCTTTCCCCGATTTCTCAAGCGTTCAAAGAAACCCTTCCAAAAGACCGTTTGACTGCTATATTTATGTACATGCTCCACCCATCCTTCAGAACAACGCCGAATTCAACCCCGCGGCATTCCCGCCTCACCTTGCTCCCTCACGTCTATCCCGCTCTCCGCTTTCCGTTCTTTCCGCTGATTTTTGCAACATAGCACTTTCGGCTAGTGTTTACAGGAAGGCGCAGGCGAACCGCCGGCAGCGGCACCCTGCGCCTCGATGGTCAGAAAGAGAGCCCGTGCCGACTCGCGTGCCGGGCCTATTTCTTCAGTTCAACGGTGACGGTGTTTTCACCTTCTTTGACGTCGGCCGTGATATCGGTTCCCGCTTCGTTCCAATACTTGTCCGGCACGTTCGTATCGATCGTCACCGGCGCCGCCTCTTCGAGATTGGCGGTGGAGGCTTTTGGAGCAAGAAACACCTTGTAGCTTCCAACCGGAAGGGGATCGACCAAGGCAAAACTGCCACCCGACTGGATGTCGGCGCTGCCGCCCTGACCGGTCTGGAGACTCAGGAACATCACAGCCGCATTGTCATAGGGCTCGCCATCCAAGGTAACGGTGCCCTTGACGGTTCCGGTAGGCACCACGGCTTTCCCGCACGCGGGCAACACAAGCAGAGAGACGACTGCCAGCCAGGCAGCCCCCCGGAACAGACGCTGCAAATACGATCCGAAGACCATTGGCAAAATGTCCTTTTTTGTTAACAATCGCTGCAATCGGCAGGGTTCGGATGACGGGCCAAATACTGCCGGGTCATTGTCGGTTATTCGAAGTCTAGAAGGCGTTCTGGAGCGGCTCGCCGTCTTTTTTGCAGGCCAACCGCTTGAAATTCAAGAAATCGACCGTGTCGGAGACGAATTGAACACTCCCATCGGTCAACAGCACTTGGATCCCACCGGGGTGCCCCGAGTTGAGGACCGTGTTGTTGCGGTACATTGCCTCGGTGGCGCCCGTTTGGCAAATCTGCGAGTTGGGGGGAAAGCGGACGCACGTGGTTCCGGCCTGCCAGAGGTCGCTGCAAGTCGCACCGCTAACCGACCCAAAGGTGCGTGCGCCGTACCATCCGCCGTAATAATTCGCCGAGCGGTTGCCTTCGTAATACGAGGTGCACGTCGAGCCCCGGAGGACCAAGCCGGACTGTTCGCCGACGATCATCGTGTTCGAAGTTCCGTCTTTGCAGTCCCCCATGCTGAAGCACTCATTGACGGCAAGCAGTCCGTTGTTGCACGACCAGCCATGGCCACAGTCCCGCGTGCCCAAATTCTCGTCAATCCCGGGAACAGGCCGGGCTGCGCCCTGAATGCCAGCGTAGTTGACGTTCTGAGCCACCCCCGCGTTCTGGTGACCTCTTGAAAGCGGCTTGAATGCGCTCGAAGGACACGCGTAGACACTCACGACCAGGCCCTGCAAGACGAGGTTCCCCTCCAGCGGTACGGGCGCCGCGCCCCCGGCCATGAAGGTACTGGTAATCGCCTCGAACCTCAATTGATCGAAGACAGTACCTTGCTCGATGAACGGAAAAATCAGCACTCGCCAATTCGTCCCGTTCGAGGGCCACCCATCCCAGAGAGTGAACGACCCCAACGGAAACGTCTTGTGCGTGTCGTGATAGTTGTGCAGTGCGATGCCAATCTGTTTGAGATTGTTGGAACACTGCGACCGGCGGGCAGCTTCACGGGCAGCCTGGACCGCCGGGAGTAACAATGCGATCAAGATTCCGATGATCGCAATCACCACGAGAAGTTCTACGAGCGTAAATGCCCGCACCGACCTTGACCTGG
>JAAYCB010000507.1 GCA_012744395.1 Pirellulaceae bacterium | reverse complement strand
TGTGCATCGCCAGCGAGAGTTGCTTCAAATTGTTCGTGCACTGGGAGCGCCGCGCGGCCTCGCGCGCGGCCTGGACCGCCGGCAACAACAGGGCGATCAGAATGCCGATGATCGCGATGACAACCAACAGTTCGACGAGGGTGAACCCGCCAATCTCCCCACGCATGCCACCCCGCCCTTTGGGCACGCGCCCGACCCGCAGTCTTGCAGATTTCATCGGAATCTCCTTTGCAGAGAAGAACGTATTGAAACCCGACGATCACGCAGCAGCGCCAAGCGCTGCGCACAAGTCACGTGCGTTTCCAGAGCCCCCCGCCTTGCAGAAGCCTGTCAACGGCGCATCCCGGATGCCCTCCATCGCGCTGCCGACCCGCCCAACGACTCGCCGCGGCCAAACGGCAAAGAAAAATCCGTGGCGACCGCCCCAGCCGCGCAACGCCAACGGGCCGGGCAAAAGAACGTTGACACTTCAACGGGCACGAACGGAGCCCCCCGGACCGTCGTCGCAACTGCCGCGGACGGCTTGCATGGCAAAGCAGCTGCCGTGACTCCACGCACCCCCACCAATATGTGCCGTTGTCACCCAAGCACACCCCCTGGAGAGCTAGTATCACCTATACACTCCACACGGGGCCATGGTAAAGTATGCGAGCGCTGTTGACCATGGCATTTTCACGTAAAGTAATTATGATATGCAGTCACGCAGGGACTCGCGCACACGCGATGGAGAAGATACGTGCGAAAAGAGTTTCCACACGTGGTGATGCTGATCGAGACTTCGAATTCCTACGGGCGAGGTCTCTTGCTCGGGGTACGGCGCTACCTGGGTGAACGCGGCCCATGGTCCGTGTTTCTCGAGCTCCGTGCTCCCGGCTCAGCGCCCCCTCGCTGGCTGCGCGCCTGGCGCGGCGATGGAGTGCTCACGGCCACCGCAACGCGCGGGATTGCCGACGCGGTCCGTTCACTCGGGCTGCCGACGGTTGAACTTCGTTCCCCGCACCTGAATCCGCATGCCCCATCAGTGGGATGCGACAATCCGGCGATTGGCAGGCTTGCGGCCAACCATCTGATCGATCGCGGCTTTCGCCACTTCGCGGCCTGCCAACTCGGGACCGAAAGCGGCCTCCAGCAGCGGCGCGTCGGCTTTGGGGAAACCGTCAGACGGGCGGGCTATGACTGCACCACGTATCCCGGCGAGTGCCGCCCGCGGAGGCCGACCCAATGGGAACGGCAGCAGGACGATCTCGCGGCATGGGCAAAACGCCTTCCGAAGCCCGTCGGCCTGATGGCCTGTACCGACCAGGCGGGATTCTATCTGCTCGACGCGTGCGCCCGGGCGCGCGTCGCGGTCCCCGACGAAATCGCCGTCATCGGAGTGGGAAACGACGAATCGCTCTGCACCATGGCGACGCCGGCGCTGACGAGCGTGAAGCTCAATGCGGAGCGGATCGGTTACGAAGCGGCGGCGCTCCTCGATCGGCTCATGGCCGGCGAGGCTGCGCCCAACCGGCCGGTCCTGATCGAGCCGCTTGGCGTGATCACGCGACGATCGTCCGACCTGGTCGCCACCGACGATCCGGAGATTGCCAGGGCCGTCCAGTTCATTCGCCAGGCGGCTTGCGACGGGATTTCGGTTGGCGACATCGTCCAGGAAGTGGCCATCTCCCGCAGTGCGTTGGAACGCCGCATGCGCGCGGCGTTGGGCCGGTCCCCCAACGAGGAGATCACGCGCGTTCGCATCCAGCGCGCCAAGGAGCTTCTGATCTCCACGGCGGAGCCGTTGAAGGCGATCGCCTGGCGGACCGGTTTTCAGACTCCGCAGTACCTGGTCCAGGTGTTTCGCCAGCAGGTGGGGATGACCCCTGGTGCGTTTCGACGCGAAAACAGTTTCCTCAGATAGTGATTGGCAACCAGGAGAGAAGCGGCTGACGGTTTTGCAGTCGCCGCACGGGTTCGCGTCTGGATTTCGCCCCGCAGGGGCGGCCACAAATCCCCGTCGACCCCTGTGGCCCCGCCTGCCGGGCCGGATTGGTCCGCTCCGCACCACCCTGCGGCGCGAAGAAGACCCCACCGGTAACGCAAGCCAAAATCAGCACCGCCCCGCTTGCGTTCGCCCGGCGCCCCTCCCGCAATCTCTCACGTGCAAACAACACCCTTCCAAACAAGTCGCATTTCACTACACTACCATCCATCGCCCTCCTGCCCCCTGACCCCCAAGCCATCCCATGCGACGCCAACGTTCTCCGCACCGCCGGCCGCTGCCGGGCATCTTCGCCGCGGTCCTGCTTGCCCTCCTCCTCCCCGCCGCCGCAGGCGCGGCGGAGGTCCGCGTGATCACCTGGAATGTGGAAGACACCGGGGCCGACGCCCGGATCACGGCCGCCCGGCTGCGGCAGCTGGCCCGGCAGGAATTTGACCTCTGGGGCCTTTGCGAGGTGCAGCCGGCCTGCTTCGACGCTTATCTCGCCGCCGTCAATTCCGGCGCGCAGGACGCCGGACTGGAGGCGAGTTACCAGGCCGTCCAGGGCGCCTCCGGCGGCGCCCGCCGGCTGCTCCTCCTGGTCAATGCGAGCCGGCTGGAATGGCTTGAAGGGTTCGCCCTCTCGGGCCTCCAGTTCGGCAGCGGCGGCCGCGCGCCGCTCTGCGTCCGGGTCCGCCAACGGCAGACCGGCCGGCAGTTCCTCTTCTCGGTCAACCATTTCCACCGCACCGACGAAGCCAAGCGGCGCGCGCAGGCGCTCGGCTTCCGCCAGTACGCGGCGGCTCAATCGCTGCCGATGATCGCCGTCGGCGACTTCAATTTCGACGTCGACATCCCTTTCGGCCGCGGCAACGAGGCATTTCGCCTCTTCACCGAGGGCGGCGCGCTGCAGTGGGTCAAACCGCGAACGCTCGTTGCCACCAACTGGTCGGACGGAAAGCATGATCCCGACGGCCTGAACGACTACAACAGCATCCTCGACTTCGTCTTCGTCGCCGGTGAAGCCCGGCAGTGGAAGGCCGAAAGCCACGTGATCGTCCGCGCCGGCGATTTCCCCGACACGCCCCAGACCAGCGACCACCGCCCGGTGGCCGCCAGGATCGAGATTCCGGACGTGGAACGGTCCCCATAAACGGTGGCGGCCTTTGCCTCCAAATTGACAGCAAATGTCGGCGTCCGATAAGGGAGCTGGGGTTATGAGTCGCACGTTTACTGCCTATGTCGAATATGATCCCGAGACGA
>JAAYCB010000506.1 GCA_012744395.1 Pirellulaceae bacterium | reverse complement strand
TCCTTGCCGGCAGAAGCGACGCGTCAGGCGAAGTCTACCGGATCGATCCAGTCACAGGTGAGCTCCTCGGAAGTCTCATTCTCGCTGGTTCCGGCAGCCTGACCGGACTGGCGGGCGACGGGCTCGTCGGCAGCACGCTGCTGCCGGGCGAAATCCGCGGGCGTCACTGGAACGATCTGGACGGCAACGGATCGTGGGACGCGGGCGAACCGCCGCTGGCCGGTTGGACGGTGTTTCTTGACGCAAATCAGAACGGCGTGCTCGATGCGGGGGAGACTTCCACGCTCACCGGACCAGGCGGCGAGTATGTGTTCACGGAAGTTGCCCCCGGAGCGCACGCCGTGGCCGTCGAGCTCCCGCCGGGCTGGACGCGGACCTGCCCGAGCGAAGTCCCTTCCGCCGGACGGTTGTACGCGCTCTGGGCAAATAAAGTCACGAAGAAGGCCACGATCGTTGAACTGGACCCCGCCGATGGCCGGGCGATCAACAGTTTTTCAGCCCCGGGGGCGATTAGCGACGAGGGGTACCAGGGCCTGGCGCTGGGTCCGGACAGGCTGTACTACATCGACGGCACGGGCGACGTGGTCCACACCCTCTATGGGCTGGAACTCGATACCGGCCAGATTCTCGAAGAGGACACGGTTGATAAACCCTACAAATCGAAAATCAGCGGCCTGGGATATCTCGGCGGCCAGGTTTATCTTCACCAGCAGGGCTACGGAACGATCCTCGTCTGGGACCCGGTTTCCGACACGGAGGTGAGGAGACTGGTCGTTATGACTGCCTCGCTCCACGGCGGCTTTACCGGCGCGGCCGACCTCGACCTGCTGTTCGACGGCAACGAAGTCGGCACGATCTACGCGATCAACCCCAGAACGGGCAATGTGGTGCGCAATATGGAGAGCGGCGCCGGTTCTCTAAAAGGTGGCATGGCCTATCACAACGGCGCGTTGATTGCCGCAGACTTTGGCCCGTCGCCAACGGCCAAGCGGATCGATCCGCAGAGCGGCGCCCTGCTCGGCGAGTTCCCCGTCGGCGGGTCGGAATACGGGTCCCTTTCGGGGCTGGCCGGCGACGGCGCAACCGAGTGGTTTGGCCCGCCGACGCGCACGGTGGTTCTCCAGTCGGAGCAGGTGATCGAAAACGTGGATTTCGGCAGCGGCCAGTTCGCGGAGATTCGCGGCAGGATGTGGCACGACCTGGATGGCGACGGAATCCGGGATGACGGCGAGCCGCCCCTGGAGGGCTGGACGATCTTCCTCGACGCCGACGGCGACGGCGTCTTCAAGAGCGGCGAACGATCGGCGACGACCGACGCCTGGGGCAATTATGCATTCACCCGAGTCCCGCCCGGCCGTCACGCCGTGGCCGAGGTGCTCCGTTCCGACTGGCTGCCGACCTTTCCGCGGCAGGCGTCCTCGAAAGGGCGTTTGTACGCGATCTGGGGCGACGACTGCCACGGGTCGGGATCGGCAATTGCGCGGATCGATCCCCTGACCGGATCAGTGTTGAACAGCTTCGCCACTCCGGCGGTGACCTCTTATTCCGGCCCGCAGGGTCTCGCCCTGGGCCCCGACAGCCTGTTTTATATCGATGGAGCGACCGCCAAGGCGCAGGTTCTTTACCAGCTCGATCTGGAAACCGGCGCGGTCCTCAGTTCGTGTACCGTCTGCGAGAATCCCGAAACGTACATCACGGGGATGGCCTATCTCGATGGCCTGATCTACCTCGAGCGCTGCGACGCGGATCAGATTCTCGTCTGGGATCCGGCCGCCGAGTCGGTCGTAGAAACGTTCACCGTGGCTTGCGATCTGGGCGGCAGCTTGACCGGCGCGGCCGGCCTCGGGCTGCTGTTCGCCGGAAATACAGTGGGCGAGATCATCGCCATCGATCCGGCATCCGGCCAGGTCGTTCGAACCGTGGCGACCGGAGAGGGACCGTTCGACGGCGGGCTGGCTTACATCGACGGCGTGTTGCTGGCGGCCGAGTACATGGGGCCGGTGGCCCGGCGAATCGATCCCGAGACGGGAACGGT
>JAAYCB010000505.1 GCA_012744395.1 Pirellulaceae bacterium | reverse complement strand
TCCTTGCCGGCAGAAGCGACGCGTCAGGCGAAGTCTACCGGATCGATCCAGTCACAGGTGAGCTCCTCGGAAGTCTCATTCTCGCTGGTTCCGGCAGCCTGACCGGACTGGCGGGCGACGGGCTCGTGGGAAGCCCGCTGCTGCCGGGCGAAATCCGCGGGCATCACTGGAACGATCTGGACGGCAATGGGCTGTGGGACGCCGGCGAACCGCCGCTGGCCGGCTGGACGGTGTTTCTCGACGCGAATCAGAACGGCCTGCTCGATGCGACAGAGACCTCCACGCTCACCGGCCCCAGCGGCGAGTATGCATTCACGGAGGTTGCCCCGGGAGCGCACACCGTGGCCGTCGAACTCCCGCCGGGCTGGACACAGACCTGCCCGAGCGAAGTCCCTTCCGCCGGTCGGTTGTACGCGCTCTGGGTAGATAAAGGCACGAAGAAGGCCACGATCGTTGAGTTGGACGCCGGCGATGGCCGGGCGATCAACAGTTTTTCGGCCCCGGGTGCGATTAGCGACGAGGGGTATCAGGGACTGGCGCTGGGGCCGGACAGGCTGTACTACATCGACGGCACCGGCGACGTGGCCCACACCCTCTATGGGCTGGAACTCGACACCGGCCAGATTCTCGAACAGGACGTGGTTGATACACCTTACAAAACGAACATCAGCGGCCTGGGATATCTCGACGGCCAGGTCTATCTGCACCAGCAGGGCTACGGAACGATCCTCGCCTGGGACCCGGTTTCCGACACGGAGGTGAGAAGACTGGTCGTCATGAATGCCACGCTCCAGGGCGGCTTTACGGGCGCGGCCGACCTCGATCTGCTGTTCAACGGCAACGAACTCGGCACGATCTACGCGATCGACCCCAGAACGGGCAGCGTGGTGCGGCGTGTGGAGACCGGCGGCGGTTCCCTGAGAGGCGGCATGGCCTATCTCCACGGCGAGTTGATCGCCGCGGATTTTGGCCCGTCGCCAACGGCCAGGCGGATCGATCCGCGGACCGGCGCCCTGCTCGGCGAGTTCGCCGTCGGCGGGTCGGAGCACGGGTCCCTTTCAGGGCTGGCCGGCGACGGCGCAACCGGGTGGTCGGGCCCGCGGACCCGCACGGTGGTCCTCCAGTCGGAGCAGCTCATCGAGAACGTGGATTTCGGCAGCGGCCAGTTCGCGGAAATCCGCGGCAGAAAATGGCATGACCTGGATGGCGATGGAGTCTGGGATGACGGCGAACCGCCCCTGGAGGGCTGGACGATCTTCCTCGACGCCGACGCCGACGGCGTCTTCAAGAGCGGGGAACGATCGGCGACGACCGACGCCTGGGGAAACTATGCATTCACCCTAGTCCCGCCCGGCCGTCACGCGGTGGTCGAGGAACTCCACTCCGACTGGCTGCCGACCTTCCCGCGGCAGCCGTCCTCGAAGGGGCGTTTGTACGCGATCTGGGGCGACGACTGCCACGGGTCGGGATCGACGATTGCGCGGATCGATCCCCTGACCGGATCGGTGTTGAGCAGCTTCGCCACTCCGGCGGTGACCTCTTATTCCGGCCCGCAGGGTCTCGCCCTGGGCCCCGACAGCCTGTTTTATATCGACGGAGGGCTCGGCAGCGCGCAGATTCTCCACCAACTCGATCTGGAAACCGGCGCGGTCCTCAGTTCATGCACCGTCTGCGAGAGTCCCGATGCGGAAATCACCGGTTTGGCCTATCTCGATGGCCTGATCTACCTCGAACGCTGCGACGCGGATCAGATTCTCGTCTGGGATCCGGCCGCCGAATCCGTCGTAAAAACGCTCAACCTGGCCTGCGATCTGGGCGGCAGCCTGACCGGCGCGGCCGGCCTCGGGCTGCTGTTCGCCGGAAACACCGTGGGGGAGATCTTCGCCATCGATCCCGCATCCGGCCAGCTCGTTCGAACCGTGGCGACCGGAGAGGGACCGTTCGACGGCGGGCTGGCTTACATCGACGGCGTGTTGCTGGCGGCCGAGTACATGGGGCCGGTGGCCCGGCGAATCGATCCCGAGACGGGAACGGT
>JAAYCB010000063.1 GCA_012744395.1 Pirellulaceae bacterium | reverse complement strand
GTTGTAAGAGGAATAGCGGACGGCCTGGCGCGTGTCGGTTTGGACAGCCGGCGCGGCGGCGTGCAGATTCCCGTTCAAGATCACACCGGAGCAGCCCACGAGCCGGAGAGACGCCACCAACAGGTTGTGGTTCAGTCGCAATCCCTCGACCTGTTCGGCTTCGACGGACTGCCCAAAGAGGACGCAGTTGGCCAATTCGATGTTCCCGCCGCGGATCGCGCGAGCGGGACCCGAGAATTGCAGCCGCTCGACGGACACATCCCGGCACTCGGCCAGACGCAGGCCGCCCTCGATGACGACCGGCTCGATGCCGCGCCCCCGAATGCATATGTTGCTCGCGGTCAGGGCCAGGTCGCCCGCGTATCGCCCGGGCGCGATGTAGAGGGTGTCGCCCGGCTTCAACCTGGCGACGGCGCGCGACGGCGTCTTCCACGCGGCCGCCAAGGAAAGGCCGTCGAGGTCATCGTTTCCGCCGGGCTTGACATGGTAGATGTCGGCCTTGTACGGGTGCGGCCCGCTGGCGGCCTCGCCCTCGCCGGACTGGCGGAACGAGGAGGTCGCCTGGAGGCGGAAGTCGAAATTCATCGGATCGGCGAAGTGGGCGTCGTTGAATTGGTGAAACTCCTCATGCTCGCCGGGCAGAATGATCGTGTGGGGACGATCGCCCCGGTAGACGTTGCGGCCCCCGATGATGCCGTGCTGAAAGTTGCCGAAGTTGCAGTCCCTCAGCGCGATGCACCGTTCGGCCAAGACCGCCTCGTTGTACTCAGACAGCCCGCCTCCCTTGGTCCAGAAGTCGGCGCCGGGATTGCCCCATGCCAGGACGTCGGACATGAGGCAGACGGCGTCGCCCGCCCGCCCGCCGTAGAACCGCGCCCCGTAGGTCTGGTTCAGGAAGGACTGGCAATTGCGGATCGTCTCACCGCTGGGATTGTAGGCGACGATGCCGTCGAGCCGGTTGGCGAACGCGCGGCAGTCTTCCACCAGGTTGCCCTTCCCCTCGCCGGGCTGGTCCGTGCGCCCGCCGACCCCGCTGTTGATCGTGATGCCGCTGCCATTGAAGAACGCCGTGCAGCGGCGGACCGTGCACTGCTCCGTCTGATGCAGCATGAAGCCGCTGGTAGGCAGGAGGAGACCTTCTTTCCCGACGGCCGTCCTGTACCCGGCCGCCGCCAGCCCATCGAGCACGACCCGCCGGCACTGGAGCATATCGACGCCGTGGTCGCGGAGGACACCGATCGTATACCGGTGGCAAGTGGCGGGCTGAAAGTCCGAAGTGGAGAGGTAGAGCTTTCCGGCCTCCGCGTCGTGCCAATACCGGGCGGGACCGAACTCCAGCGCGCCCGGGTCGGCCGCCGGCGCCAGGTTCGTCAGGGTGTCGACCTCGTGAACCGATAAGACATCCATCTTGCAGTCGGCGATGTAGACGAACCGCCGGCCCGGTACTTGAGCGAAGTCGAGGTCCACATCGCGGTCGCCTCGCAGAACCACCGTGCCGGCCAGCTCCGCCCGGATCAGCGTTTCCTTGCCTGGTACGCCGAACCCGTGCAACTTGACGTTCTCAGGGTATTCGCCCGGACCAATCGTCAGCGTGTCGCCGGGCTTGAGTGCGTCGACGCCCCGTTGTACGGTCAGAAAGGACGTTGCCCAATCGGCGCCGCGATTGGCGTCGTTGCCCTGCCGGGTGACGAAGTAGTCGGCGCCTTGAACGGCCGCCGGAAGCACCAGTGCCGCGCCGAGCGCCACGGCAAACTTCAACCGCGCTTCCATCGTTCGATCCTCCACTGGTCAATCGCCCGCGGCGCGGCGATCGGGGAGCCCAGGGCCGCTCCCCGTCGTCGGATCCGTATGATCTTGCACGAGGTTCATGTCCTTTCCACCATGGCGCTATGGCTTGCCGCCGGCCGGCGGCGAACCGTCCGGTCCGGCCCGGCGGGCGTCCGCGCGAGCAGGTGGTCGAGGATGCCATATGCGAAGTTGCTGTAGCGGTACCGCTCGCCGGGCGGAGTCACGATGTTGCCGTAGCGGCGGATCGATTCCTCCGAAGGCCTCTTCCCAGAGGATTTTACCATCTCTGGCGACCGCAACGGCCAATGAGGGGATGCCTGAGTCGGCCATCTCCTGCTCGATCCTGGATCGGACGCCGGCGAACAACTCGGCGCTCTTGCCCCCGCCATGCGCCGGCGCGCCCTCGGCGGGTTCCCGTGCGTTGGCGGCCCCGGCCGCCTCTGGCAAAAAGCAGCCGGCGGGCGTGGGCACGGAACATTCGGTGCGTCACTCGTCCAACGGCGCGTCGCGGTGCTTCTCTTGAAAGCGGCGGCTCGCGTCCTGGAGGGTGCGGCGTTCTTTGCGCGTCAGGCTGGCTTCGCCCTCGCGGTGAATCTTCTCCAGGATCCGATCGACCTCGTCGCCAATGGCGGCGGCCTGCGCGTCCGCGGAGTCATCGGGACGATGGACCTTGAGCCGCGGGCGGCGTTTGAAGAGCTTGCCCGGGGCGAGCTTGTCGGTCAGCCGGGTGAAATTCCACCCGAGGCGCCAATAGAGAATTGCCAGCGCCGCGCCCGCCAGGTGGGCCTCGACGGCGATGTGCATGCCGCGGGCGGGGTTCAGCGCGCCGTAGAGGTCGGCCAGGACGATCACCACCCCGATCACCCAGGCGGGAACCGGAAAGAGCATGTAGAGGTAGACCGTCTGTCTGGGATAGTTCAGGGCAAACAGCAGAACCACGCCGACGACCGCCCCGGAGGCCCCGACCACGCCGACATGCGGGGGGACTCCCCGCAGCAGGCCGACGCTCGCCCAGACCAGTCCGGAGAACACAATCAGGGCGAGATAGAGCCGGAGAAACTCCCGCTTCCCGTAGCGCTGCTCGATCGGCGGGCCGAGGAAGAACAGCCCCAGCATGTTGAACAGGAGATGCCCGATCGCCGGATAGGAATCATGGGCAAACCCGTAGGTCAGCAGCCGCCACCAGAGCCACGGCCGGGCCAGATCGCTTGCATGGAGGGCCAGCCCGTCATTGACCGGGTGGGAGGGGACGCTGACCGCAACGCCCTGGAGAGTATGGACCTTCTCGGCCGCCATGAAGCCGTCGGCCAGATAGACGATAACGTTGATCAGGATGATCCAACCGATGATCGTGCCCGGCTTGCGGAAGTGGAACCCACCCGGCTCGTCGCGATAGTATTCCCGGTCGTAAATGCCCATATCCAATTTTAGGCTTGATTATCCGGCTTTGCCGAGGGCTTGCCGGGCTTTTTCCTGGACCACCGGGTCGGAATCCTCCGCGGCGGCCTGCAAGGCCGCCTTGACGCGCGGATCGTTGATCGCCACGCGCATCGCCAGGACCGCTCGGGCGCGGACCTGGGCATCGGCGTCTTTGGCCGCCTTGACGAGCGGCTCGATAATCCGCGGATCGCGAAACCGCGACAAGGCGAGTACGGCCCAGGCCCGCACTTGCGCCTCCGCGTCCTCCGCGGCGCCGATCAGCGGCTCGACGGCCCGGGCGTCGCCGATCCTGCCGAGGGCTGCCACGACCCACTGCCTCAAGGCGGGATCATTGTCGCGCACCAGTCCGATCAGGGTTGGCACGGCGCGCGAGTCGCGGAGCCCGCCAAGGGCCCGGGCGGCCGCGCAGCGGACTTGCGCGTCTTCGGTGACGCTGCCGACCGTCTGGATCAGTAATGGGGTCGCCTCGGGAAGGTGGGTCCGCCCGAGCGCGTCGGCCGCCCGGACTCGGACGCCCACGTCGGCGTCGCGGAGCGCGTCGCCGAGCGACGGGACGACCCTCGGATCGGAGAAGTTGCCCAATCCGACGGCGGCCCAGGCGCGGACCTCGGCGTTGGCATCGCCGAGGGCCTTGGTGAGCGGATCGATCACCTTGGCATCGTGGACCGAAGCCAGGGCATCGGCCGCACGGACGCGAACCCGCTCGTTCTCGTCGCCGATCGCCTTGACCAGGGCCGCAATCGCACTCGGATCGGAGCTGCCGTTCAGGGCCACCGCGGCCCAGACCCGCATCGAAGCGCTCTTGTCCGCAAGGGCGGCGACCAGCGGGGCGACGGCCGCGGGGCTCTTGTTCCGGCCCAGCGCGTCGGCCGCCGCGCAGCGCATGCGAATGTCTTCCCCCGCGTCCTGGAGGATGGCAACCAGGGGTTCGACCGGCACGGCCGGGCCGGCCAGCCTGCCGATCAGCTTGATCGCGCGTCCGCGAATCTCCGGCTTGGCGGCCTTGTCCTGTGCGGTCGCCATCACCTTCTCCAACGCCGCCGGTTGCAAGACGACCAGCTTCGCCAGGGCGGCGAGCGCTGCTTCGCGGACCGATCCCGCTTGATCGTGGAGGAACGCGTCGAGGACCGGTGCGATCGCCTCCTTGTCGGCCAATTGTCCCAGCACCTCGATGGCACTCTGCCGGGCGGCCGGATGGGAGGACTTCAGGCCGCCGATCGCCTGCTCGAGGGCCGGCTTGCCGATCTTGACAAGCCCATCAACGACCGCCCGCCGCACGACCGGATCGATCGGCTCGCCGAGGATGCGGATCATGTAGGAAAGGGCCGGCACGGCGGCTTCGCCCGTTGCGGCCAGCTTGGCCGCCGCCGCGGCCTGCTGGGCCGGAGTCGGCGCCACGTACATCTGCTCGACGAGGTTCTTCATCTCGGCGGGAAGATTGGCGAAGAACAGCTCTTCGGGCGCCTTGAGCTGCGCCTCGGCGTGTCCCACCGGCAGAATTGCCAGCACGAACGCAGGAAGGATCGCCGTACACCTGATCATCGTTCACCTCGTGCGCGATCGGCCTCTTGGGGGATCAAAGTCCAAGGCCTCGGCGGGTCGCCCGCAAGAGAACCCCAGACCGACTCAACTAGATTAGCCTTCTTGCGATTCGTTGTCGACCGGAGCTACCACCTGCTCGACGGGGTTGGCCTGGGCCCTCCATGCATCCCGGCAAGCCGCCGGGCGGCCGGCGACCCGCAGCCTCGGGGTGCGCCCCTCGGCAACTGCCGCCCAGAACTCCCGCTCGGCGCGGCGGTCGCCACTCGCTCTGCCAAGGCTGGCATCCCAGACGCTGTAGCCGCATTCCGACCAGCCAACAAGACGAGCAAACCCCAGACCGATCAGCCAGCAACGGATCATTCACCCTGCCTCCGGCGGCACTAGGGCTGCGGCACGATCTCGATCTCGTACCAGACGGTCGTGTATTGCGGTCCGATGGCCAGCAGGGCGCGGCCGCCGCGTTCGGCCACGGGGATCGCCGTGCGGCGGTTGCCCGCCTCGTCGAGCGCGTAGAGCCGGACCCTTGCCGCGTCGACCGGCAGCGCGACCCGCGCCCCGATCCCCTCGCAGAGAATCGGCGCACTGCCCCAGCGGTTGCCCAGCGTGATCCGCCCTCCGCCGAGGTCCTCGATTCGCGCCCCCGTGTTCTTCACCTCTCCGGTCGCCACCAGCAGAATCCGGCCCGGCGAGCGGAGGTCGGGCCCGTCCATCGCCGTGATCGTGACCGTGGCCCAGTCGAGCCTTGCCCGCTCGATCTTCAATTCGATGTCGCCCAAGGAGAACGTCCGGCCGCGGACAAACCCGGTGAAAACCTTGGTCCGCGGCGTGTCGGCGATGAAGGTTCCGGCGTCCGGGATGCTCCAGTCCCAGCGGAGTTGGCCGGTGTCCGAGGTGATTTGCCTCGACTCCTCGGAAGGCGATGGCAGCGCGTTCTTTACCTTCGGATCGAGGTTCAGGGCGACGGCGTGCCGCATCGATTCGGTCACACCAAGGCCGAGGTTGTCGGCCGTCAGGCGCCACGCGGTGAGCGTCTTGTGGAGCATCTGGCGTTCCGCCTCGGGCGGCAAATCGGCCGCGATCGCCGCCTTCGCTTCGTCGGCGTCGCCGCGGAGGAAGAGGGCGGCGCAGGCAATGCCGTGGGCGATCTTCGCCGTCTGGCCCTTGATGTCGAAGTAGCCGCTGAGCCTGCGGGGCTCGAAATCCCGGCTGTGGGAATAGGTGAACGAGAAGATGCCGTCCCACTTCTGAAACCGGCCGAAGGCGGCGATCATCGGAAAGCCCTCGGCCGCGTAGAAGTTGGGGTCCGGGTGGTTGTATTCACTGACCGTGTAGGCCATCCCGGCCACGCGCCGCGCCGCCAGGCGGGCGAGCGTGCCCCCATCCGCCGCGTTGACCAGCGCGAAGTTGCGAACGTACCAGTTCGCCGAATCCCAAGGCCGGCCGGGGAACACCGGGTGGTGCCAGTAGGAGTGGGCATCGATATAGTCGAGCCCCGCCTGGACATGCACCGGACTATAGCTCAACTGGGTGCCCGAAACGATCGAACGGACCTTCAAGTCGTCCTTGAGGAAGCGGTGCATCCCCCACCAGTAGTCGCGCTCGGTGTCCCAGAGGAAATCGACAAAGTCGCTCTTGGCGGCCGGGGTCACGTTGATGTTGCCCCGCGGGACGACGGCCACGCTCGCATCCTCGAGCCGTTCATCCGGGGGCAAGCCGACGATCCCCCCCGGCCGGCAGGAAACCCCCGAGAACTCGTACACTCCCGGCTGGAACCCGGAGAAGGAGACCCGCGCGCTGGGCTCGTCCGCTTCGGCGACGAAGGTCACCTGGAATCGCTTCCACTCGTCCGCCGCGCTGAGCCTGCCCGAAAGCCCCACGCGCTGCCAGGGTTCGTGGTCCATCATGCAGTTGATGCCGACCTGCCGCGGCTCGCTGGCTCGCACGTATCCGGCCACCGTGTAGGGCCGGTCCCTCTTGACCGCCAGGCCGGCGTGCCAGATCTGGGGAATCCACGCCTCGCGCCCCATCTTCTTGATTTCCAGCCGCAGCACGGGCCGGCCCTCGGGCCCGCCTTCGGTGACCGCCACGTCGACTTCCGACTCGCTGTCGGTCTGCACCGACCAGGCCCTGCCGAGCGGCTGGCGGAAGTCGGGATCGGCGAGCAATTCGCCTTGAAGCGGCGCCGAGCCAGCGTTCCAGACCTCCTTGAGCCGCTCGGTGGTGGCATACTTCTTTTCGAGCCAGGCGTTCCAGAGTCCGCGGTACGTCGCCGCGTAGGGCTCCGGCAGGTCGTCCAGGTTGCCCCGGTTCCAGATGTCGAACAGGGCGTCTTCATTGCTGATTTCGACCATCGCGATGGCCGGCTCATCGCAATAGGCCGTCTTCGTGTAGGGATTCACGTGCGTGAGCAGATCGCGGGCGTACTTCTTCTGGAGCTCGATCATCCGCGGTTCAAAGTTGCCGATCCCCTTGTCGTAGTTCGGCCGCCGGTCGGCGTGCGGAAAGCCCTCGGCATCGCCCAGCGACCGCGAGACGTGCAGGTTGATGTTCGTGTAAATGCCGTGCTCTTTAAGCTGGTAGATCAGATAGTCCAACAGTTCGAGCCGCTCGGGGTCGATGATCGTCTTGTTCGGGCTCTTGCCCCAGATCGACCGCGAGTCCATGTGGTGCATCCGCACGCAGTTGATGCCGAGCCGGGCGAGCCGCGCGGCGACCCGCTGGGCCTCCTCGTGGCTGGGGAAGCAGGCGTCGAAGCAGAGATTCGTCGCCCAGAAGCGGATCGGGCCCGCGTCGGTGGTTAGCCGCCCCTCCTTTACCCGGACAAAACCGCTCCCGCCAGCCGGCTTGGGCAGCCAGCTGGAGGCGTTGGTCACGTTGTCCGGGGCGTCATACGAAATTACGAAGGGGAATTCGCCCGGCGTCTGGGCAGGCCCCTCGCCCGCCAGCCCCACGCCTCCCGCCCAGACGATGGCAGAGAAAAGCAGCAATCGTGGAATCATCGGTGTTCTCCCTGTTCGCGCCCGGGCCCCCTCGACCAAACCTTCCCCGTAGCCTAGCGGACGCCCGTGCGGGCTGCAAGCAGCCGCGATCCAGGGCATGGCCTTGCCGCGGTCTGCGGGGAGAGTTTGCCGGCGTCCGAGCCGCGTGCTAGAATGCCGCGCGGTCGAGGGCTTCTGGCATTCCGGCAGGCGATGTTCCCGTCAACACCGGCCGGCGATCCGTGGAGGGGTACTGCGATGCAGGGTGCTTTTTCGGTCTCCGCCGCGGCGGCGATCTTGGCGGCCACGTCTGCTCTGGCCGATGACGCGGCATTGCTGCGGCTGGTCCCCTTTCCGAAGCACGTGGAGATCAGCGCCGGGGCCTTCCGCCTCGAACGGCCGCTTGTCGTCGAGGTTCCCGAGACGGCCCGGCACGCCGCGGAGGCCTTCCTGCTGGAAGAGTTCCGGCGCCTCGGGCTCGCGCCGCCGGCGTTACGGCTCAGCGGCGGCAGAGAGCCGGTCGCCCGGCTGATGCCGGCCGGCGGCCGGTGCGGCCCGCCGCCGAGCCTCCGCCCGGAAGCCGGCGGCGAAGACTACGCGCTGTCGGTCGCGCCCGAGGCGGCAGTGGTTGGGGCCAAGCAGCCCGCTGGCCTCGTTCACGGCCTGGCGACGCTCGCGCAGCTCGTCCGCGCCAACCGCCGCGACGGCGCGATTCCCTGCCTGGTGGTCCGCGATTGGCCGAGCATCCGCTGGCGGGCCTTCCAGGACGACATCACCCGCGGCCCGAGCACGAAGCTCTCCCAGTTGCAGCGCGACCTGGCCCGCGGCGCGCGGCTCAAGCTCAACCTGTTCACCTATTACATGCAGAGCCAGTTCGCCTTCAAGAAACACCCGCTGCTCGGTCCGAAGGACGGATCGCTGAGTGCCGAGGAGCTGGCCGCGCTGGTCGAGCATGGCCGGCCGCTGGGGATCGGGATTCTCGGCAACCAGCAGTCGTTCGCCCACATGCAGCACGCGCTGGCGCACCCGGAATACGCCGCCTTGAAGGAAGACGACCGGACCCTTTCGCCCGCCAAGGAGGGCACCTACGCGCTGCTCGACGACCTGTATTCCGAGGTGCTGCCGATCCTCCCCTTCGAGATGTTCAACGTCTGCTGCGACGAGACGTGGGGCCTGGGGACGCGCGGGCCGTCGAAGGCCCTGGCCGACAAGATCGGCCCCGGCGCGGTCTACGTGCGGCACATTCGCCGCGTCTACGACCTGGTGCACGGCAAGTACGGCAAGCGGATGATGATGTGGGGCGATATCATTCTGAAGCATCCCGACAAGCTTGCCGAGATTCCCAAGGACGTCGTCATGCTCACCTGGGGCTACGCCGCCCGCGACAGCTTTGAAGACCAGATTCTCCCGTTTGCCGCCTCGGGCTATGAATTCTTCGTCTGCCCGGGCGTGAACAACTGGAGCCGGGTGCTGCCCGACTTTCGCGCAGCCTCGACGAACATCCGCAACTTCGTCCGCGATGGGGCCCGGCACGGCGCGATCGGGATGCTCAACACGTCGTGGGACGACGACGGCGAGAATCTCAACGCGCCCAACTGGTACGGCTTCGCCTGGGGCGCCGAGTGCGCCTGGAACGCCTCGCAGACCGCGCGGGAAGATTTCGACCGGCGGATCGGCGCGGTGCTCTTCGGCGAGCCCGGCGACGAGTTCGGCCGGGCGATCCGGCTTCTTTCCGACAGCCGATTCTGCGGGCTGCCGAACCGGACTTTTTGGGAAACGCCGAGCGGGCTGGTCCGCCGCGATGACCAGACGCAGGCCGAGGACTGCCTGAGAGTCATCGAAAAGGCGATCGGGCATCTCGATGCCTGCCGCGCGGGGGCCAGGGCCGATGCCGATCTGGTCGATCCAGTCCGCTTCGGCGCCGAGCGGCTGCGGCAGCACTACCAAGGCCAGATCGACCGTGTCAGCGCGGCGTTGGCCTATGAGGAAGCGCGAACGGGAGGCGCGCCGGCCGCCGCCCGGCTCGATCGCGCGGCCGCCGCCGCGAGTCGAACCGGCGAGGCGTTTCGCAGGCTCCGCGCGCGGTGGCAGGCGCTTTGGGAACGGGAAAACAAGCCCTACGCGCTCGATTGGTCGCTCGCCCGCTACGACCAGGCGATCGCCCGATGCGACGCGCTCGCCGGGCGGCTGGCGGCGGCCCGCGAAGCGCTCGAAGAGGGCGAGCCGCTGCCCGATGCCGCTGAGTTGGGGCTGCGACTCTGGGCCAAACCGGAGAGGCTTTCGCGGCCCGGCCGAATCGAGTCGTCGCTCGGAAACTACCAGGACTACTACGCCGAGTTCGCCTGCGACGGCGACCCGGAGACGTTCTACTGGTCGAACCGCGGCCTGGAGGCCGGGGATCATTTCACCCTCTTGCTGGACGAGCCGGCGGGACTGAAGAAGGTCACGATCCTGCTGGGCACGAGCCGCTATCAACAGGAGTATGTCCACAACGGCGTGCTCGAAGTCCGGTTGGAAAATGGAACGTGGACGAAGCTCGCCGAGCTCGGCGCCGCCCGGGTGGAAACCACCCTGCCGGCTGAGAAGATCAACGCCCTCAGGCTGCGTGCAAACGAGGCCCAGCGTTTCTGGTTGATCATTCGCGAGATCACGTTCGAGTAACTGGAAAGGCGCAAGCATGTCACCAAGGCATCCATTGGCCGCGGTATTGGCCATGATGGCGGGGCTGGCCGCGCCGGCCGCGGCGATCGACTTTCCCGGCCCCGATCCCGGCGCCGCCGCGGCGCGGCTGGAAGGCGGAGAATTCGTCCTGGAAAACGCCGCGATTGCCGTCGCCTGGACCGCGGCCGACGGCGATTTTCGCCTGGAGCGGGTGGAGGACCGGATCGGCCGCAAGCAGTTCAAATCGGGGAGCGACGCGTTCGCCGTTCTGCTTGCCGACGGGAGCCGGCTGGGCGCCTCCAGTTTCCGCCAGGCCGCCAAACCGGAACTCGTGCGGCTCGAAGCCGACGAGAAGAGCACGAAATCGTCGGCTCGCGAGGCCGGCTGGCAGGCCGTGGTGCGGCTCGCATCGCCCGACGACCGCTTCCATGTGGTTTGGAAGGCGACGCTCCGCGACAGGTCCAACTATGTCCGCACCGAATTGGCCCTGTCGTTCCGGCAGTCGCCCGCCGGCCTGGCCGGCGCGATCGTGCTGGAGTTTCCCACCGCCGAGGGCAAGGTGGCCGGCACGGTCAGCGGGTCGCCCGCGAGCGTCGGCAACCTGTTTCTCGCCTGCGAGCACCCGCTGGCGGAGAACCGCGCCGAGCCGGACCGGATCGCCTGTTTCAGCCGCTACCGCGGCGGTCCGGAGATAACGGACGCGTGGTCGCGGACAGCGGTGATCGGCGTTGCGCCCTCGGGCCAGATGCGGCGGGCGTTCCTTTATTACGTGGAGAGGGAGCGGGCGCGGCCTTACCGCTTGTTTCTCCATTACAATTCCTGGTGGGACATCGCCGGCTTCGGGCAGAAGATGGACGAGGCCCGGTGCCTGGCGGTGATCGACCATTTCGGCCGCGAGCTCTTCGAAAAGCGGGGCGTGGCGCTCGACAGCTTCGTGTTCGACGACGGCTGGGACGACCCGCAGACGCTCTGGCAGTTTCACGGCGGTTTTCCCAATGGCTTTGCACCGCACCAGGCGGCGGCCGCGAAGCAGAAATCGGCGGTCGGCGTCTGGCTCTCCCCGTGGGGCGGCTACGGCCAGGGCAAGGTCGACCGGCTGGCTTTCGGGCGCAAGGAGGGCTTTGAGACGAACTCGCGCGGCTTCTCGCTGGCCGGCCCGACCTACTACGCCCGATTTGCCGGCGTATGCAAGCAGATGATCACCAGCTACGGCGTCAACTATTTCAAGTTCGACGGCATCGGCCAGGGCCTCGGCGTGCCGGGCGCCGGAGAAGAGGTGGCCGCCGACGTCGAAGCGCTGTTGAAGCTCTCGCGCGAGCTCCGCGCCCTGCGCCCCGACGTCTACCTGAGCATTACCACCGGCACGTGGCCTTCGCCCTACTGGCTCTGGTACGGCGACTCCGTCTGGCGGAACGGCGCCGACCTGGGGTTCCACGGCGCCGGCTCGATCCGCCAGCAGTCGATCACCTACCGCGACATGTTCGTCAAACGAGCGATTGTCGACCGGGCGCCTCTCTATCCGCTCAACTCGCTGATGATCGTCAGCCTTTGCCAGGCCCAGTCGGGTCTGGCGGCCAAGATGGTCGGCGACGTGGGCGACCTGGCCGACGAGATCCGCATGGCCTTCGCCGGCGGCACGCAGTTGCTAGAGCTCTACGTAACGCCCTCGCGGATGACCGCCGAGGGTTGGGACGTGCTGGCCGAGTGCACTCGCTGGTCGCGGGAGAATGCCGATCTGCTCGTCGACGTACACTGGATCGGAGGCGACCCGGGCAAGGCGGAGCCGTACGGCTACGCGGCCTGGTCGCCCCGCAAGGGGCTCCTCGTGCTGCGGAATCCGGCCGCTGCGCCGCGGTCGATCCGGGTTGACCCGGCCGCTGCGTTCGAACTGCCGGCAAACGCGCGGACCGCCTATCGGATTTCGGCCCCCTGGTCCGCCGCGGATCGCAGCGTGCCCGAACGGCTCGCCGCCGGCCAGCCGTGTGAACTGAAGCTCAATCCCCTGGAAACCCTCCTGATTGAGGCGGTGCCCCAAGACTGACCCTGTTGGCAGGTTGCCCGATGTTTGCCTACAAACCGGCAATGAACGAAGTCCTGGTTCGGCTCCGCGCGCTCTACGAGCGCCGGGCCGAAGAGCGGATTTTTGCCGTGATGGAAACACCCAGCCGGGCGATCGAGGCGTTCCAAGGGGAATACCGGGAGGGCTACTGCGACCCGCCCGATCCGGCCGAGCGAATCGCCTTCTGGGACCGGTTGCTCGCCGAGCGGGCGGCGGTTGAAGACGACTCGGTGCCCAGCGCCTACCTGAGCGAGATGGACCAGGGGCTGTATGGCGGCCTGGTCGGCGGCAAGGTGCAGTTCATGGCCCACCCCGACTCCGGCTGGATCTCGTCGATGGTCGCCCCGATCCTCCGCGACTGGTCCGAGCTGGAGCGGCTGCGATTCGACCCCGACCACCCCTGGTTTCGCCGCTACCTGGACCAGCTTGGCGTCTTCACCGAGGAGGCGGCGGGCAAGTTCGGCGTCAGCCATTTCATTCTCATCGACGGGCTGAATTTCGTCTTCGAGCTGGTCGGCGCCACCCAAACCTACCTGGGCCTCTACGAGCATCCGGGCGAGGTCCGCCGGGCGATCGAACTGGCCTATGAAATCAATGTCGCCGTTCAGGCGGCGTTCTTCGAACACGCCGCCGCGCCCGGCGGGGGAACGTGCAGCAACATGGTCCAGTGGATTCCCGGACGGATCGTCTCCGAGAGCGTCGATCCGTTCCACATGACCTCCGTCGATTGTCTACAAGAGTGGGGTCGCGGGCCGGTCGAACGGATTTTTCGCCGGTTCGACGGCGGCGTGCTCCACATCCACGGCAACGGCCGGCGCCTGCTCCCCGCGGTGGCGGAGTTCGAAGGCCTGAAGGCGATCTATCTGGGCGACGACCGCGGTTTCCCCAAGGCGTTCGATGTACTCGGAGAGATCAAGCAGCGCGTGGGACAGACGCCGCTGGTGCTCGACGTGGATTTCAACCGCTTCGCCGACGCGCTCGATCGGCACGCGCTGGCCGGCGGCGTCCTCTATCGAGTCCGCGGCGCGCCCGGGGTCGACGCGGCCAACCGGCTGATGGATCAAGTGCGGGGATATCGCACGTAGGGCGGAGCAGTTCGAGGCAAACCGATGACATCGCAGTGGGAGGATCGGCCAACCAGGCCAGGTTCGTGGTTCGCAGTGCAGACGGCGGCCTTTCTACGGATGCTGCTATTGGCGCTGCTGCGATGCGTGCCACCCGATGCCAGGGGGCCCGACGCGGCGCGAGACGAGTTTTCTGCCGGACGAGTCGGCACTCTGTTGCAGAAGATCATTCGGCCCGGCGTGCCCCATCCGACGGGAAGTCTCGACCACGCACGTCTGCGAGACGCGGTGATCGGGGAGTTTCGCGCGCTCGGCCTGGAGCCGGAGGTGCAAGCCACGTTTGCCCGCGATGGCCGTGGTCTTGCCGAGCAGGTCCAGAACATCGTTGTTCCTCTGCGCGGAACCGAGGGCGCCGATGCAATTGCTCTGGTTGCCCATTACGACTCGCTGCCGGCAGGACCGGGAGTGGCCGACGACGCCAGCGGGGTGTGCTCGATTCTGGAGATCGCCCGCATCCTCACGCAGCGGCCGCCACCGCCCAACGACGTCATCTTCCTGATCACCGATGCGGAAGAGCATGGCTTGCTCGGCGCCCGAGCGTTCGCCGCCGAGCATCCGTTGATGAGCAAGATCCGTGTCGTGTTGAATTGGGAAGCAAGAGGTACGCGCGGACCCAGCTTCATGTCTGAGACCGGGCCCGACAACCTCGGCCTGATCCGCCTCATGTCGCGAGACTGCCGGCGAACGATTTCCACGTCACCGTTTCCTGCGATCTACGAAGTGCTTCCCAACGATACGGATCTGACCGTTGCGATCGGGCTAGCCGTGCTCGCCGCGTGGGTGCTGCTGCGGAGCCTGCGGGAATCGGAAGCGTGGGTTCGCAGTCTCGTGTTCGGGCTTGTTTGCCTGGCCGCTGGCGCTGATTGCAGCGGGCCTTCTGGGGGCCGGCGCCTGTTGGCTGGTGATCACGTGCACGAACAGATGTGTTCACAGAATTGGAGTTCTGACTTCCCTCCTCGTTCGGAATGCGTCGTCCCTTGTCCCACCCTGTCGCGCGCCGCGCTACTCTTTGGCCACGTAGTCGATGACGAGCGCTTTTTCCAGGTGGGGCTTGAGCAGCGCGACAAATTCCTGGTGGGCCGGATGGGGCAGATAGGCCGCGCGGCCGGCCTCGTCGTGAAACGTGACGAGAAAGCAATGGGTGAATCCGTCGTCCAGGCCCTCCGGGCTGTTGTTTGTCCCCCATTCAAAATCGGCAACCTGGGGGACCTTCGAGGGCAATGCCCGGAACCCCTCTTCGATCTTCCTCAGTGCGGCGGGCGAAGTACCCTCCTTGAACTTGAAGAGGACGACGTGGCGCAACATGCCCAAATTGGGCTTCTTCGGGGCGGGCTCCTTTGCCTTCAGCGAACTGGCGACCACGGCGAGCGCTAACAGACCGACCAAAGTCCACACGTGTGCTTTTCGCATTGTCAGAACCCTCAACCCCCTCGAAATCCATCGCTTGGCGTGCAATTCCGCTCTACGCGACAAGACACTTGAACGTTCACCAGGAACATCCCCATCTCCACGACGAAGATCGCTCCCGACGGGCGGGCGAGGCTTCCGCGCTGCCCGAATCGCCGCCCGTTGCGGTAAACACTTCCAAACCCAGAATATAGCCTTTGGAGGGAGAATGCACAGCCCCCCAGGGCCGAAAAATCCGCATTGTTGGAGGGATCCACGGACGGATCCACGGCAGCCTCCCGCAGCGGATCGCGCGAACTGGGCGGTTTGCCGCTAGAATGGACGATTCTCCCCCCGGCAAGCAGCCCGACTCCAGTTCATGAGGCTCCACTATGTCCGCAACGTCTCCGATCGACCTTCAGGCCTGCATCCGCTCGGTACCCGATTTTCCGAAGCCGGGCGTCCTCTTCCGGGACATTACCCCCCTTCTGGGTAATCCACAAGCGTTTCAGTATGCCGTGCGGACAATGGCCGATCGGGTCCGTGGGATGGGGGTGGACCTGGTTGCCGCGGCCGAAGCGCGGGGCTTTCTGTTTGCCGCCCCGCTGGCATTGGAGCTTGGGGTCGGCCTGGTTCCGATCCGCAAGTCCGGCAAGCTCCCCTACCGCACCCGATCGCAGAGCTACGATTTGGAGTACGGCACCGACACGCTTGAAATCCACACCGACGCCATCTCGCCCGGCGCCAAGGTCCTCGTTGTCGACGACCTGCTGGCCACCGGCGGCACGATCGACGCCTGTTGCCGGCTGGTGGAGAAGGCCGGCGGCCAGGTGGCGGCGTGTCTCTTCCTGATGGAGCTTGGCGGGCTTGGCGGTGCGGAGAAGATCAGCCGATACGCAAAGATCAGCCTGCTGCGTTACGACTGAATGCCCGGGGCCGGCGACGGTCTTGCAGCGCGGCGCCGGCGGGCGCCAACTTGATTTCGCCGCCCGGGCAACGTAGGATGGGGCCGCCTCCGAGAGACAGGCAGACTCCCTCCAGCCGATGGCAACTTGAGCAGGTTTCCCCCATGAGCAGATCAAAACAAAACACCACGCCACGCCGCCAGTTTCTTGCCGACAGCGGCCGGGCCGCCGCGGGCCTGGCCCTGGCGAGCGTCGCCGTTCCGCCGGTTCACGCCGGCGAAGACAACACGATCCGCTTGGCGCTGATCGGCTGTGGCGGGCGGGGCCGCGGCGCCGTGGCCAACGCCATGTCGGCCGGCGGCCTGGTGCTGGAAGACGATTCGGGAACCGGCCGGGCGGTTGGCTCGGCCGCCGGCGGGCCGATCGAGCTGGTGGCGATGGCGGACCTGCGCCAAGACCGCCTCGACCAGACCCACAAGGTCCTCAGCCAACTGCTGGGCAAGAGGGTCGACGTGCCTGGCGAACGGCGGTTCCAGGGATTCGACGGTTACCGCCGCGCGATGGACTGCCTGCGGCCGGGCGACGTGGCGATCCTGACCACGCACGCCGCGTTCCGCGCTCCCCACCTGGAATACGCCGTCGACAAGGGCCTCCACGTTTTCATGGAGAAGGATTTCGCCGCCGACCCGGGCGGGGTCAAGCGGATGCTTCGCGCCGGCGAGGCGGCCGAGAAGAAGAACCTCAAGATCGGGGCCGGCCTGATGTGCCGCCACTCCGCGGCGCGGCAGGCGATGATCCAGAAAATCCGCGACGGCGCGATGGGCGACATCCAGCTGATCCGCGCTTACCGCATGGACCCCGGCTACTTCATGGGGCCGTTCCCAAAAGACCAGAACGAACTCCTCTGGCAGCTCAGCCCCGGCCATCCCTACCAGTTCATGTGGTCCTCGGGAGGAGTCTTTATCGAGCTGATGATCCACCAGATCGACGAGTGCTTCTGGATCAAGGATTCCTGGCCAATCTCGGCGCACGGCGTCGGCGGCCGCTACGCGGGCAGCATGGATTGCAGCCAGAACCTCGACAGCTACTCGATCGAGTACACCTTCGCCGATCAGGCGAAGGCCCTGGTCACCGGGCGCTACATCCCGAATTGCGAAAACGATTTCGCCACCTATGTGCAGGGAACCCGGTGTGCCGGGCAGTTTTCCGGCAACGTCCACATGCCCACCTGCAAGATCTACAAGGACCAGCAGATGGAGCGGGCGAACATCGCCTGGGAGGCGGAGAAGGAAAAGGTCAACCCCTGGCAGGCCGAATGGGACGTGCTCCTCGCCGCGATCCGCCAGGACCGGCCGCACAACGAGACCCGGCGGGCCGCCCTGGCGAACCTCGGCGCGATCATCGGCCGCGCCGCCGTTCACATGGGGCGGACGATCACCTGGGAGGAAGCCATCGCCTCCGATTTCCAGTTCTTCGCCGGGGTGGACGGGCTGACCGCCGAAAGCCCCGCCCCGGTCCAGGCCGACCCGAGCGGCCGCTACCCGGCGCCGGTGCCCGGCAAGTGGGTGGAAATCTGATCCACCGCGGCCGCCCGCCGTGCGGCCCGGCCAACCGACCCCCTGGCACTCGGTCCCGTTTCCTGACAAGATAGGGGACTTGCGGATTGGCCGTCGCGGATCGATCGCCGGCTGAAGATTTCCACGAGGCGGCACCGGAACACTCCGAACCGCCGGTCCGCCGAGGAGCGCGGCAGACCCGTTGAGACTGCGAGGTTCTTGTTAAATGGCGAAACGGATTGCGCTGGTGATGGCGGCGGGGAAGGGCCTCCGCATGAAGTCGGATTTGCCGAAAGTCCTGATTCCGGTCCGCGGGCGGCCGATGATCGCCCACGTGCTCGACGCGCTGGGCGCAGCCGGGATCGACCAGATCGTGGTGATCGTCGGCTACCGGTCCGACCTGGTGCGGGCGGAACTGGCCGACTGGCCGGGACTTCAGTTCGTCGAGCAGACGGAACAACTGGGCACCGGCCACGCGGTGATGGCCTGCCGCGAGGTGTTGGCCGCGCACGCCGGGCCCGCGTTCGTCATCGCCGGCGACAGCCCGATGATTCAGGCCGAATCGGTCGCCCGATTGTTCGACGATTACGACCGGACGCCGGCGGCCTGCATCCTCGGCACGGCCTTCAAGGACGACCCGGCGGGCCTCGGCCGCATCCTGCGGGACGGCGAGGGCCGGTTTCTGGGGATCGTCGAGGATCGCGACGCCACCGAGGAACAGCGGCGAATTACGGAAGTGAACATGAGTTACTACGTGTTCCGCACGAACGACCTGTTGGCCGCACTGGAGGAAATCCGCCCGAACAACATCCAGGGCGAGTACTACATTACGGACGTGCCGGGGGTCTTGCGGCGGCGCGGATTGCCGGTCCGAGCGCTTCCGGTGCTCAAACCGGGCGAGGTCCTCGGCATCAACACCGCCGAGGAGCTCCTGGCTGTCGAAGCGGCGATGCAGGATGGCGGCCGCTGAACCCGGCCGCCGGCAAGCGCGGAGGTCCGCCAGGCGACTCCACAGCGCGGAGACGGTTCCACCATTATGAACGATCTGAAAATCTTCAGCGGCCGAGCGCATCCGGACCTTGCCCATGCGGTTTGCGCCTACCTCGGACTGTCGCTCGGCAAACTGGCGATCGACACCTTTCCCGACGGGGAAATCTGGTGCAAGATCAACCAGGACGTCCGCGGGCGGGACGTGTTTCTCGTGCAGCCAACGTGCCATCCGGTCAACAGCAACCTGATGGAGCTGCTGATCCTGATCGACAGCTTCAAGCGGGCGAGCGCCGAGCGGATCACGGCGGTCATCCCCTACTTCGGGTACGCGCGGCAGGACCGCAAGGACGAAGGCCGAGTGCCGATCACCGCCAAGCTGGTGGCGAACCTGATCACCCGGGCGGGCGCGGACCGGGTGCTGACGATGGACCTGCATGCGGCCCAGATTCAGGGCTTCTTCGACATCCCGGTCGACCACCTGGTCGGCAGTCCGGTGATCGACGCCCATTTCGAGGCGATGGGTTTCCCAAAGGAAGAGATCATCGTGGTCAGCCCCGATGAAGGGAGCATCAAACGGGCCCTGGCCCACGCGAACAACCTCGGCGTGCCCGTGGCGATCGTCGACAAGCGGCGGACCGGGGCGGAGACGACGAAGCAGGCGAACCTCATCGGCGGTCCCGTCGAGGGGAAGATCGCCCTGATTTTCGACGACATGATCAGCACGGCCGGCTCGATCACGGGAGCGGCCAAGAAGGTCCACATGGCCGGCGCCAAGAGGATCTTTCTGGCGGCCACCCATGGCGTCCTGTGCGGATCGGCGATTGAGCGAATTCGCGAGGCGCCGGTCGAGGGGGTCGTGGTCACCGATACGATTCCGCTCGACTCCGCGCGGAGGTTTCCGAAACTGACGGTGTTGACAATTGCCCCTCTTTTGGGGGAGGCAATCAAACGAATCCACCGCAACGAATCGGTCAGCGGGCTGTTTCGGTAGGTTGGGGGAGCGGGAGGTTGGCAGGAAACCACGGCCGATGGGGTTGAAATTCCCGCGAAATCGTCCACAATAAGCAGTTTGCCCCCATGCAGCGCGCCGCGGCGCGTGGGGGAGCGCGAGCGGAGCGAAAGACAAGCGCCGGCGGATGGCAAGCGCGCGGCCGGCGAGCGGACAGCGGATATTCAGCAAGCAGACAGACTGGTTGGCGACCGAGGATTTCGATGGATCAGACGGAAGCACTGAATGTGGAGGCTCGCCCGGAGCGAGGCAAGCACAAGAATCGCCGGCTGCGCAATTCGGGCAGAATTCCGGCCACGCTTTACGGCCACGGCAAGCCGCCGGTGTCGCTGGCGGCCCCGGCCGACGCGGTCGATGCGATCGTCCGCCGCGGCGCCCGGATGGTCAAGTTGACCGGCGCGGTGAGCGAGTCGGCGTTCATTCGTGAATGCCAGTGGGACACGTGGGGGATGCGGGTCACGCACGTGGACTTCACCCGCATCTCGGCGCACGAGCGGGTGAAGGTCGAGGTCTCCGTGGAATTGCGCGGGGAATCGCCCGGGGCGAGGGCGGGTGGAACGGTGCAACACCTCGTGCACGAACTCGAAGTGGAATGTGAGGCGATCGCCATCCCGGAGAAGTTCTCGGTCAGCATCAACCATCTGGAGCTGGATCAGCCGATCACGGTCGCCGATCTTGAGCTGCCCGACAAGGTGGCGGTTCTGACGCCGGCCGAGACGGTCATCGTGCAGTGCACGATGGTTGCCGAGGCCGCGGAGGAAGAGGCGGGCGAAGGCGCCGAGGCAGAGCCGGAAGTGATCGGCCGGAAGAAGGCCGAGGAGGAGGAAGCCGAGTCCTGAGCTGCTGCGCGGCAACAGCCTGCAATGCGTGCCGGAGCGGTGCCGAGGAGCCCGGTCGGATGAAGTTGGTCGTCGGGCTGGGCAATCCCGGCCGGAAGTACGAAGGGACCCGCCACAACGTGGGGTATGCCGTCGTTGCGGAGTTGGCTCGGCGGTATGCGGCCGGCAGACCGAAGGGGAAGTTTCACGGAGAGACGGTCGAAGTCGACGTGGCGGGCCAGCGTGTGGTGCTGCTCTGCCCAACGACCTACATGAACCGCAGCGGCGCGAGCGTGGCCGCGGCGAAGGACTTTTACAAATTGGCGGAAGAGGACCTGTTGATCGTCTGCGACGACATCAACTTGCCCCTGGCGCAGTTGCGGGTCCGGATGAAGGGGTCGTCGGGAGGTCAGAAAGGCCTTGCCGACGTGATCGGTCGGCTCGGCAGCGAGGAAGTCCCCCGGCTGAGAATCGGTGTCGGTGCGCCGCCGCAGGGCTGGGACGCCGTGGGATACGTGTTGGGCAGGTTTTCCAAGGATGAGCAGTCCGAGGTGGAGCGAGCGGTTCAGAGGGCCGCGGATGCCGTGACCGTCTGGGTCCGCGACGGTATCGCCGTTTGCATGAATCAATACAATTGAGGCCAACGAGGAGTAAAACTTTGGCGACGAACGCATACGAAGGCATGTTTATCTTCGATTCGGGGCGCTTCGGACGAGATCCGGAGGCCGTCTCCGGCGAGATTGCGCGGATCGTTCAAGATGCGGGGGGAGAAATCCTGGTCAGCCGCCTGTGGGAAGAGCGGCGCCTGGCCTACCCGATCAAGGGGCAGAAGAAGGGCACTTACTGGCTGACCTACTTCCGCGCGGCGGCCGCGCAGCTCTCCGCGATCCGCCGGCAGTGCGAACTCAGCGACAGCATCCTCCGATTCCTGCTGTTGAAGGTCGATCCGCGGATCGTGGATGCTCTGGTTGAGCACGCCCAGGGCGGCTTGACGCGTTCGGGCGAGGGCCCCGCAGATGGCGAAGGGACCGAGAAGGTCCGGTCGCGGACCGCGACCGCGACCGCGACCGTCGGCAAAGACGATGCGACGGACGACGACCAGACGGACGACGACGAGGACTAGGCCGGGCGATCGGCAAATCACGGCCGGTCGGGGCGGTGGCGGGGGCGGCCTCAAGTGGACAACGTGCCCTGGCGGCAAACGTCCAAGCCGGGGCGGACACGATCCGTGGGCCTTGAACGATCGGAGAAATCGCTGTGGCGGCAAGTTACAACCGCGTGATCCTGCTGGGCAACTTGACTCGTGACCCGGAAATCCGATACACACCCAGCGGCACGGCCGTTACGGACGTCGGCTTGGCCGTGAAAGACCGGCGGAAGAATTCCGAGGGACAGTGGGTCGATGAGACAACCTATGTCGACGTGACCCTCTGGGGGCGGACCGCCGAAGTGGCCGGTGAATACCTCAGCAAAGGCTCGCCAGTGCTGATTGAAGGACGGCTGAAGCTGGATAGCTGGGAGACGGGCGACGGCCAGAAGCGGAACAAACTCCGGGTGGTCTGCGAGCGGATGCAGATGGTCGGGTCGCGCGGCGGCGGTGCGGGCGGTGGCGCGGGAGGCGCCGGTGGCGGAAGCGCCAGGCCGCCTCAACAGCGCAACGGCGACGCCTATAGCCAGGATGCCCCGCCCGAAGATTCCTACGGCGCCCCCCCCGCTGCGGGAGGAACACCCGAAGACGAAATCCCCTTTTGAGACACGCAGGAGCACGTTCCGGGACTCCACGCAGAGCTGCCCACCGCCGGCCGATCGCCCGCCGCGCGGAGGCAGACGGTTCCGGGATGCATCGCCGCCGGGTTCCCTTGTCGGCCGGGGCGTAAAAAGAAACAGACAGATGTGGACCAGACCACTCGGAGAGGTTCGAGACTCATGGCGCAGACAAAGACCAGAAAACAAGCAAAGGCCGGCCGAGAGAGACGCTTCAAGAGGCTTCCCAAAGGGCCCGCGGGCGGCATCGAACTGCTGCTGATCCAATCGATTGAAGACGTCGGCGAGCAGGGCGACGTGGTGTGCGTGAAACCGGGCTACGCCCTGAATTACCTGATCCCGCAGGGGTTGGCGACGATTGCCACGGAACACCACAAGCGAATGGTGGAGAAGCACAAGGCCAAGCTGCTCTCGATCCAGAAAGCCCGGCTCGCCGGGCTGCGGACGCTGGCCGCCGAACTGAAGCAGCAGAGCCTGACGATCGAGGCCAACGCCAACGAGGAGGGACACCTCTACGGTTCGGTCGGCGCGCCGGAGATCGTCAACGCCCTGAAGAAGGCCGGGATCACGATCGCCCTCGACCAGGTGCGGCTGGAAGGCCCCCTGAAAGAACTCGGCTTGTACACCGTGAAACTCCATGTCGGCCAGGATGTCGACTCGGAAGTCAAGGTTTGGGTGGTTCCGGCCGTTGGCGAGGACGAGGCCTGAGCCGGTTCCTCGTGGCGGGCACGGATTCTCGTGGAGACGGAGCGATGGCGACGGCAGGACGCGTGGACGGCAGACACAGCGCGGCGCGCGTGAGTTCCGAGATTCTCGACCGGCTGCCGCCCCAGAACCTGGATGCCGAGCGGGGCGTGCTCGGAAGCCTGCTGCTCGATCCGGTCCTCTGCGACGAGGTGGCGCTGATCCTGCGGGCGGAGGACTTCTATGCCGACGCCCATCGCAAGCTCTACCACCACATGATCACGATGCACGGCGAGGGGGGCCGCCTCGACACCACCCTGCTCGTGGAGCGGCTCCGCCAGGCCGGCGATCTGGAGGCGGTCGGCGGGACGGCGTTCCTGGCCGAGATCCTCCAAGCCGTCCCCGTTGCCGCCCATGCCACCTACTACGCGCGGATCGTCCGCGACAAGTCCACGTTGCGGTCGCTGATCCATGCGAGTACCGAGATTCTCCGCGACGCCTACGACCCAACCCATAATCCGCGCGAGCTGGTCGGCCGGGCGGAGGAGAAGATCTTCGCCGTCCACGACGAGCGCAGCGCCGAACAGGTGGCCAACATGCACGACGTCCTCGTCGACGCTTTCGCCCACATCGACCACCGCCTGAAGCACGGCGGCGCGACCGGAATTCCGACCGGTTTCAACGATTTCGACAGCCTGACCGGCGGCCTGCACGATTCCGAACTGGTCATCCTGGCCGCCCGACCCAGCATGGGAAAAACAGCGTTGGCGACCAACATCGCCGATCACGTGGCGGTCGAATCGAACGTCACCACGCTGATGGTCAGCCTGGAAATGGCCCGGCTCGAGTTGGCCCAGCGGATGCTCTGCTCACGCGGGCGGATCGATGGGCACAAGTTCCGCGCCGGATACCTCTCCAGCGAAGATCGCGAGGACCTCGTCAAGGCCTCCGCCGAGCTGAGCAAGGCGCCCCTGTTCATCGACGACTCGCCGAGCCGCACGGTCACCGAGATCGCGGCCACGGCGCGGCGCTTGAAGCGGCGCAACCAGCTGGGCCTCGTGGTGATCGACTACCTGCAACTGATCGAGCCGGAGAATCCCTCCGATCCGCGCCAAGAACAGGTGGCCAAGATCGCCCGGCGACTGAAGGGGCTCGCCAGGGAGCTGAAGGTGCCCGTGTTGTGCCTCGCTCAATTGAACCGCCAGGCCGAGGTCACCAAGGACAATCGGCCGCGGATGAGCCACCTGCGGGAATCCGGGGCGATCGAGCAGGACGCCGACGTGGTGATGTTCGTGCACCGCGAGGAGTACTACATGTCGCGCGAGGAAGCCCGCGAACGCGACCTGGTGGGCAAGGCGGAACTGATCGTCGCCAAGCAGCGGAACGGCCCGACCGACGATGTCAAGCTGACCTGGCGGCAGGAGTTCACGCGGTTCGAGAATCGCGCGGTCGACCGTTACGACGAGTTCAATGATTTCCAGGGGACTGCCGAGCCGTTTTGAGCCGTGCCGAGTCGCCGGGTGGGCGGGAATTTCCGGCCCCGGGCGGCACAGCCTCTCCAAAACCCGCAGCTTCTCGCCCCCGGCGGAACTCGCCTTGCCAGCCCAAGGGGCTTTCTGTATTTGTACGCCCATTGTGGAGTCTCTTGGCGCATGGATCGCCCCTCGGCGCGGGAGGCGCGCGCGACCGGGAGAGCCGGCCAGCGCCGCACCCCCGAGATGGCAGGCGCTGGCGTTGCCGGGATGGTTGAACTGCCCGCCAGCGCCGTCCGTAAGCTCAACAAGCAAGCAACGATGTGCCAGGCTAGGGCGCTATTCTCGACGATCAGCAACCGCGAAACGGGAAGGACCCCGATGGTCGCAGTCCGCACGCTCGCCAGCCAAACTACGCGCGCCGCTCTCCAGATCCTGGCAATCGGCGCCCTCTCGGCGGCTGGCGCTGGGGCGGTTTGCCATGCGTCCCAACCGCCAAACCTGCCGGCGCTTGTTCAACCGGCGGCGATTCCCGCCGAGATTCCCGCCGCCGAAATCGTCGTCGAGGTGCGAATCGTTGGCAACAAGCACACGCCCGAGGAACGCCTGCTGCGCCTGATCAAGACGCGTCCCGGGCGGCCCTACAGCGCCGAGACGGTCGGGCAGGACGTCGTCCGCTTGACCGATTCCGGCCTCGTGCTCCATGTCCGCCCCCAATACCAGGACGCGCCCAACGGGCAGGGCAAGGTGGTCGTCTTCGAGGTCTCCGAGCGGCCCACCATCGGCTATGTCAAGTATGTCGGCAACCGGATCAGCAAGAAGACCCTGGCGAAGGAAGCCAAGCTGAAGACCGGCGACGCCCTGGACCCGTTCGCCGTCGAGGAAGCCCGCCGCCGGATCGAGGCCTTCTACAAGAAAAAGGGATTCCCCAAGGCCCATGTGAGCCTCTTCGAGGGCAGCCGGCCAACGGACGAAGGGGTCGTGTTCCTCATCAACGAAGGCTCCAAGCAGAGCATCCTCTGGACCAGTTTCGAGGGCAATTCGATCGCGACCGACGCACGGCTGCGGACGCAAATCAAGTCCAAGCAAGGCATCCTTTGGGTTTTCGGCGGGGAGTTGGACCGCAAACAGATCGACCTCGATGAGGAACGTCTCGAATCCTACTATCATAGCCTGGGATTCTTCCGCGCGCGGATCGGCTGCACGCTCGAGGAGCACCAGTTCAGCGACAGGCGCACCTGGATCTCGCTGAAGTTCGTGATTGACGAAGGGCCTCGCTACGCCGTCCGCAATCTGTCCGTCGTCGGCAATGAAAAGATCGCCACCGGGGAGCTCGAGGCGCTGCTGAAACTGAAACCGGGAGAGCCCTTTTATCAAGACCGGATGACCGAGGGGGAGAACGCGATCAAGGACCGCTACGGGGCCGTCGGCTACGTCTTCGCCGACGTCAAACCGGAAATCCGATTCCTCGAAGAGCCGGGACAACTCGACCTGGTCTACAAGATCACGGAAGGGGAACGATACCGGGTGGGCAAAATCGAGCCCAAGATCCTCGGCGACTATCCGCACACCCAGATCACGACGATGCTCAACCGGATGTCGCTCCAGCCGGGCGATATCGTCGATATCCGCGAACTCCGCAACAGCCAGCGAAGGCTCCGTTCCAGCCAGCTCTTCAAGGTCGATCCGGCCATGGGAGTCGTGCCCGACATCGCCTTCAGCCCTCCAACTCCGGAGGACATCGAACGGGCGAAAATCGAGTTTGCCCGGCGGCAGGCGCAGACCGGCGCGTTTCGCGGCCAGCAAGACCCGGCCGATGCGGACTCCCGCCCCCCCCAGGCCCAGCCGAGCGAGAATATCGTCAGATACCAGTATTCAGCCGACTGGGGCAAATCGACGCCGTCGCTGCCGCCCTACGGCGTCCAATCGAGCAGCCCGCCCGCCCAGCCGCCGGTGGGCGCCTACGCCCAACCGCCCGCCGGCCAGGTCCAACCCCCAGCGGGCACTTACGCCCAACCCCCGGCGGGCACTTACGCCCAACCGCCCGCCGGCCAGGTCCAGCCCCCAGCGGGCACCTACGCCCAACCACCGGCGGGCACCTACGCCCAACCGCCAGCGGGCCAGTTGCCGCCGCCGGCCAGCGTCGGCTCGGCCGGTCAGCCGGGTTCGTTCTTCCCCGACTTCGGCCTGTTTGGCGATCGCTACCAGGGCCCGATGGTCGGCACGCCGCCCGACCAGGAGCCGCTGATCGATCTGCCGCTGGTACCGACGGGCCAGGAGACGGAGACCGGCCGGTTCATGTTCAGCGCCGGGATCAACTCGGAAGCGGGCCTGATCGGCTCGGTCGTCATCGACGAGCAGAAC
Source organism: Pirellulaceae bacterium (assembly GCA_012744395.1). Lineage (GTDB taxonomy): Bacteria > Planctomycetota > Planctomycetia > Pirellulales > Thermoguttaceae > JAAYCB01. The sequence goes on along the minus strand of JAAYCB010000063.1, from coordinate 9,558 downwards.
TTCGACTGGCAGCGCCCCCCGCGAAGCTGGGCCGACATCCGCAACGGAACCGCGTTTCGCGGCCGCGGCCAGCGATTCCGCGTCGAGGCCATGCCGGGCACGGAAGTCCAACGCTACATGGTCACGTTCACCGAGCCCTACCTGCTCGATTCGCAGGTCAGCCTGAACCTGAACGGGTTCTACTACACGCGTTTCTACAACGAGTGGGACGAGCAGCGGATCGGCGGCAGGGTGGCTCTCGGCTACGCCTTGACCCACGACCTGTCGGTCTCCGGAGCGGTACGCTACGCCCACGTGACGATTTCCGACCCGATCCTCGGCGCGCCACCCGATCTGCTCGACGCGGTAGGCGAATCGGACCTCTACGGCTTCATGGGCCAATTGACGCACGACACCCGCGACAGCACGTTTCTGCCGACCGAAGGGCACCTGCTTTCGATGTCGTTCGAGCAGGTGCTCGGCACCTACCAGTATCCCCGCGCGGAGATCGATTTCCGCAAGTACTTCATGCTCCACGAGCGGCCCGACGGTTCCGGAAGGCATGTGCTCAGCGTCAAGGGCACGACCTCCTATACCGGCGAGAAGACGCCGATCTACGAGCACTACTTCGCCGGCGGGTTCTCGACGATCCGCGGCTTCCGGTTCCGCGAAGCCTCGCCGCGCGTCGGCGGCGTCGTCGTCGGCGGCGAGTACAGCCTGCTGGCCTCGGCCGAATACATGTTCCCGATCACGGCCAACGACATGGTGCGGGGCGTCGTCTTCTGCGACACCGGCGCGGTGCAACCGACGATCGACAACTGGCAGGACCGCTATCGCGTCGCCCCCGGCTTCGGCCTGCGGATCACGATCCCCGCGATGGGGCCGGCGCCGATCGCGCTCGACTTCGCCTTCCCGATCGTTTCGGAAAAGGGCGACCGGGAGCAGGTGTTCTCGTTCTTCATCGGTTTTCTGCGGTAGGGGGCCGCCTTTCCCCCGCTTGCCGATCGAGGCCTTGGAGTGCGGCGGTTGATCGCCGCTGTCCCCTCCCCAGACGCACCTCGTTCTCAAGTGGCCGCGCGTCCAAAGCGGCGATCCGTCGCTGCACTCCACGGGCAGCGCGGCGGGCAGGCGGAGCACTCCGAAGACCGGCCGACCCACTCTGGGGCCGGAAGATGGGGGCTTCGGGCATTTTTTTCTGGCAAATGCTTGACAGGCCGTTTTCCCGCAGTCATGATGACCCGGACCGCGGAGCGCAGAGTGGCTGCACTCCGCTGGGGCAGCCCCGGTTGGTATGGGGCGTGTATCTGTCGGGCGGAAGCGCGCCTTGGCGTCGCTCTGCCAAGGAGTGGCCGACGGCCCGTACGCTTGCGGAAACTCCGTGAATTTGCCGTGCCGGCAAGCGTTCCGGGCGCGCGTAATCACGTTTCACAACCGTCGAGTTCTTTTCGCCGCAACGGTTCCGCAGCGATTTTGTCATCCGTCTCCGCCGAAGGGTGTGACATCATGCGCCGATTTCTCTTTGAACGCATCCGCAGCTCGATCCTCCATCCCGACTCGCCGTCCCCGCTCCGCGCTTCTCGACCGAAGCGCCGCCGCCTGCTCTGCGAACCGCTGGAAGATCGGCGGCTGCTCAGCGGCGTGACCTTCATCACGCATGGAGCCCAACCGCCCGGAGATCAGCCCCAGTTGCCGATCTGGGTTGGTCGAATGGCGGAGGAGGTCGCCGGCCGGATTGGCGAGGCCTACGGGGGCGAAGCGGAGAGCGTCGCCCAATTCAAGATCACGGTCCAAGAGGTGGATGGCGGCGTGCAAGTCACGGGCTGGGACTTCCACGGCACCTTCGCGCCCGACGCGGAAGACATCGCGGCCACCTACGACCTGGCGAAGTCGCTCGGTGGTGAAGCGGTCGTCAGCCTCGACTGGTCCGCCGTCGCCACGCCCTGGGAGGCGACCACCCAGTCCGTCGCCGAAGCGGTCTCCACGCATCTCTTGACCGGTCTGGCCTCACTCGGCGCCAATCTGCTCGCCTCGCCGATCCACTTGGTCGGGCACAGCCGCGGCGCTTCCCTGGTTGGCGCCCTGGCGGAAGATTTCGGCCAGGCGGGAGTCTGGGTCGACCAGGTCACCTACCTCGACACCCACCCGATCGATTTTCCCGTCGGCGCCGACGATTGGGGAGACAACAGCTTCGCCGTCACCGAGAACGTGGTCTTCGCCGACAGCTACTGGCGATCCGACGCGAATGTGACCGACTTCGACGGCGAATCCGTCCCCGGGGCCCACGAGTTCCTCCTCAACGAGGAGCTCCTCGATGGGGAGGACAACCTGGGCTATCCGGGCGCGCACTCCGACGTCCATCTCTGGTACCACGGCACAATCGACACGGTCGACGGCATCCACGACGGCGATGTTGAGTTGACCGCGGCCGAGCTGGCCGCCTGGTACGACACGGCCCAACAGATGCCCGGCCCACGCGGCGAAACGGGGTATTATTATTGCCGGGTCGTTGGGGGACCGCGTCCCTCCGCGGGTCTGGCGACCGCTCTGGGCGGCGAAGGGAGCCGCGCGGCCATCGACTGGACCAATGCCACTTGGCCGAATCTCCTCGATCTGCGGGTCGCTTCCGCCCAGCGGAACTTCATTTCGGGCGACACGTTCGACGTCGATTTCCGCCACCAGGACTACGACAGCCCGGCCACCGCCCATTTCTACCTCGATCCGGACCGCAACCCCTACAACGACAATGCGATCCTGGTCAGCAGCGAGGCGGGCCAGACCCTGGCGAAGACTGCCGCGGCGCCGCAGGCGCAATCTGGCACATGCGACCTTGCCGGTATCGCGATCGGCGACTACTTCGTGCTCGGCGCGATCCGCGACGCAGCGGACCATGTCCGCTACGCCTACGCCCCCGACTCGATCCATGTCGGCCAGCCCGTCCCCACGATCACCGATCTGGACGCCGACCCGGCCACCATCGACGAGGGCGGTTCGACGACCCTCTATTGCGGATTCGACGACCCGAGCCCCGTCGACGTCCACACGATCACGATCGACTGGGGCGATGGCGGGAGCGACACGTTCGACTTGACCGAGGGCGAGCGCGGCTTCGCCCGCTCCCACCAGTATCTCGATGAGAACTCGGCCGGCTTGCCGGGCGATCCCTACACGGTCACGGTCGCAATCACCGACTCCGGCGGCGCCAGCGACACCAGGACGATCCCCATCACGGTCCTCAACGCGGCCCCGATTGTCAGCCCCATCGAAGATGCGATCGTCGACGAAGGGACTCCATTCACGCTGGATGTCGTCTTTACCGATCCCGGCGACGATCAGTGGACGGCCGAGGTCGACTACGGCGACGGCTCGGGTTGGCAGCCGGCGGCGATTGACGGCAAAACGGTCAAGCTCGCGCACGACTACGGGGTCGCCTTGGAGGTCTACACCGTCTCGATCCGCGTGCGGGACGACGGCGGCGGAGAGGGCCTCGGCACGTTTTCCCTGACCGTCCAAAACGCCCCCCCGAGCCTTTGGGTCCGCGGCATCCGCGTCGTCGCCGAGGGGAGCGAACTGGACATCGCCAACCTCGGGATGTTCACCGACCCCGGATACCATCAACTCGACGCTGCGGCGTTCACCTACGAAATCGACTGGGCCGACGGCTCGGCACTCGACAGCGGCACCGCCCGGATTGACGTCCCCGGCGGCCCCGGAAGACTCACCTGGGGTACGTTCGACGGTTCGCATACCTACTTGGACGACGGCCGCTACGTGGTCGCCATCGCCGTGGAGGACGATGGCGGCGGCCGCTCGCTCGAACGCTACATGACCGTGATCGTGAACAACGCGGCGCCGCGAGCGCTGGTTGTCGACGACATCGCGCCCGTGACCGAGGGCGACGTCGCCTATGTCCACGGCACGTTCGAAGACGGCGGCATCCTCGACGAGCACACCGTGACCGTCAGTTGGGGCGACGGGACGCCCGAGACGGTGGTCACCCTGCCGGTCGGGGCCAGGGAGTTCACGATCCCGGTCGAGCCCCTTTCCGATCCGCACCGATATCTTGACGACGGCCCGAACTCCACCGGCGCGGATCCGCCCGCCGAAGTCTTCGTCTACAACGTCCGCGTGACCGTGGCCGACGGCGATGGCGGCAGCATCAGCGTCGACAAGACGGCCGAGGTCCGCAACGCCCCGCCGCAGGTCACGCCCCTCGGACCCGAGGAGATCGCGGAAGGGGCGTTGCTCGACAGGGTTCTGGCGAGTTTCACCGATGCCGGCTCGCTTGATCTGCACACCGCGATGATCGACTGGGGCGACGGCACGGAACCCGAGGCCGGCCTGGTCGATCCAGTCGCCCGAACCGTCGCCGCGAGCCACGTCTATGCCGACGAGAACACCGACGATTCCGGCGACGTCATCCCCTACACGGTCACCGTGACGGTTACCGACGACGACGGCGGGGTGGGGACGGCGACACTGGAAGTCACCGTGGTGAACGTTGCGCCCGTGCTCGACCCGATCGCCGACGCGAGCGTCAACGCGGGCGAACCGTTCACCCTCGGCCCGGTGGATTTCCTCGACTCGGGCACGCTCGACACCCACACGGCCCTGGTCGATTGGGGCGACGGGACGCAAGACCAGGCGACCGTGGTCGCATCTCCATTCGGCCCGCCGGGCGACGTCGCCGGTCTGACCGGCTCGATCACGGCCAGCCACACCTATGCCAGCGCGCGGCGCGATCCGCTCGGCAACGTGATCCCCTACGAAGTGACCGTCACGCTCGAGGACGACGACGGCGGAACCCACGCGCAGACGTTGCTCGTCACGGTCCAGGACGTCGAACCGCCGGCCGAGCCCGCCAGCAGCGACGGCCTCCGTTCGGACACGTCCGCCGCGCCGGGCCAACCGTTCATCGGGCCGCTGGCCAACCCGGCGGATATCGCCGCCGCGGCGCTCGAGGAAGACAACCAGCCGCCGAGCGTGCTGGTCGTCGGCAACCTGACCCGCCCAGAAGGCCTGATCGACTTCGGCAAGATCGCCGCGTTTCTCGATCCCGACAGCAGCGGGCCGTTCCTCTACGAGATCGACTGGGGCGACGGCACCGCCAACGATTCGGGCGAAGCCGACGCGGAGGAGACCTGGCCGCCGGCGGTCGGGTCGATCGACGCCAGCCACGTCTACGCCGACGACGGCTCCTATATCGTGTCGATCACGGTCACCGACGAGCACGGGATGTCGACGACCGAGCAGTTCGAGCTGACCGTCGTCAATGCCGCGCCGGTGGCCGACGCGAACGGCCCCTACCTGGTCGATGAATTCGGCACGGTCGAGCTGTTTGGCTCGGGCGCCGACGCGCCGGCCGACCAGCCGACCCTCGTCTACGAGTGGGACCTCGACGGCGATGGACTGTTCGGCGAGACCGGCGAGGCGGCGGAGCGCGGCGACGAGAACCTACAAAACCCCGTCTTCTCGGCCCACGGCCTGGCCGGGCCCGGCTCCTGGATGGTCTACCTCCGCTGCACCGACAATGCCGGAGCGGTCAGCGAACTGGCCCAGGCGACCATCGAGATCGTCAATCTCCCCCCGGCGATCGGCGTCCACGACGAGTCGGTGACCGTCGCCGAAGGGACCACGGCGACGAACACCGGCACCTACTCCGATCCGGGCGGCGACGCGGTGACCCTTAGCGCCTCGGCGGGCACGATCGTCGACCTCGGCGACGGCGCCTGGAGCTGGTCGTTGGAAACCACCGACGGCCCGGACGACTCGCAGACCGTTTCGATCACCGCCACCGACAGCCACGGCGCCGCGGCCACGATCACCTTCGAACTGCTCGTCGAAAACGTCGCCCCCGCGCTATCCGTCGACCATCAAACGGTAACGGTCGTCGAAGGCGAGACGGCCACGAACACCGGCACGCTGCACGATCCGGGCGACGATTCGGTCACGCTCGCGGCCTCCGCCGGCACGATCGTCGACAACGGCGACGGCACCTGGAGCTGGTCGTTCACAACCGCCAACGACGCCATCGATTCGCAGCAGGTCTCGATCACCGCCACCGACAGCGACGGCGCCGCGGCCACGATCACCTTCGAACTGGTGGTCGAGAACGCCGCCCCCGTGCTCACGGTCGACCAGGCAGCGGTGAATGTGGACGAAGGGGAACTGGCGGCCAACAGCGGCACATACCACGATCCGGGCGACGATTCGGTCACGCTGACCGTTTCCGCCGGCACGATCGTCGACCACGGCGACGGCACCTGGAGCTGGTCGCTCGCGACATCCGACGGGCCCGACGATTCCCAAGTGATCACGGTCACCGCCACCGACAGCGACGGCGCGGCGACCTCGGAGACGTTCGAACTCGTCGTCGCCAACGTGGCGCCCGAGGTGAGCGCCGCCCTGCCGGAAGTCGAAGTCGTGGAGGGCCAGACGGCGGCCAACAGCGGCACGTACCACGATCCGGGCGACGATTCGGTGACGCTGACCGTTTCCGCGGGCACGATCGTCGACCACGGCGACGGCGCCTGGAGCTGGTCGCTCGCGACATCCGACGGGCCCGACGATTCGCGCCTGGTCACGGTCACGGCCACCGATAGCGACGGCGAAGCGGCGAGCGTTTCCTTCGAGCTGGTCGTGCTCAACGCTCCGCCGGTGGCCAACGCCGATTACTACGTCTTCGACGGCTTCGGCCGGCTGGAAGTCGACGCGGCGCGGGGGGTGTTGGCCAACGACTCCGACCCGGGCAACGACCCGATCGTTGTCGACACCTGGGGAGAACCGACCGTCGGAGAATTGCTCGAGGGGAACGCCGACGGGTCGTTCGTCTACGTCGCGCCCGACGGCTATTCCGGCAAGGTCACCTTTACCTACACGATTCGCGATGCAGACGGCGCCGTCTCGGAGCACGAGGCGATTGTCCGGGTCGATGTCGGCATGACTTCCGCCGTCACCGGCTATGTCTATGCACGGAACACGGACAGCCGATTCCAGCCCGCCGCGTTGCCGCTGCCGGGCGTCTTCGTGACCCTCACGGCGATCGACGACACGGAGCATCGCGGCGTGGTCGAGATCAACACGATCACCGACGACCAGGGTCGATTCCGCATCGACGGTCTCCGGGCGGGCGACTACCAGGTCGTCGCCCGGCAGCCGGCCGCGTGCTATGCCGGAGATCAGCTGACGGCGACGATCACGCTCGACGCGGACGAGGAAGGCCGGATCGGCGGCCTCTATACGGGCTGGCTGCGGCCCACCTCGGTCTCGATCGGCAGCTTCCTCGGTTCGACGATCCACACCAGCCTGACAACCTACGGCTGGCCTTACAGCCTCCGCGAGCAGATGGCCCGGGCGGAAGACCGCGCCGGCGACAGCGAGGCCGCCGATTGGATTCGGCTCGGCGAAGTGATCCAGGTCGGCCGGCGCGGCCGGCAAGTGATGATCACCGGCACGAGCCGCGACGAGGCGGTCGAGTTTCTGCCCAGCGCCGACGGCTACCACGTGAGCCTGGGCGCATGGAGCCACGTCTTCTCGGCCGGTGCGATCACCTCGATCAGAATCTACGGGGGCGGCGGATACGACACGGCCGTGCTCCATGATTCCGCCCTCGACGACGTTCTGCGCGCGGAATTCAATTCGGCAAGCCTCGCAAACGACCAGCTCACGTGCGACCTGCGGGATTTCTCCTTCGTCGAGGCACGGTCCCAAGCGGGAGGAACGGACAGCAAGTCGATCGCCAAGACGGTCGACTTCGTCCTCAGGACGCTTGGTCCGTGGAACTGATCGCCGCCGGCGCGCATAGGACGTGGTCGATCGACCGCCGACCCCGGATTATTCTCGCGGCACGGAATGCCTTCCGTTGCGCCCCATTTTCACCGTCGTTCCCAGGCCCGCGCGTGGGAACGAGGCGGACGATTCCCCGTCAGAACCGGTAATCGAGCCCGAAATTCATGCCCTGGATCCACAGATCGGTGGTCACGAACGTGAATTCCGGCTGCGGGGCGCCGACGGCCGGGCCGTTGTTGGGAAAGAACGTCGGGTTGAGGTTGCGGTCGATCTGCTCGCCCGGCCGGGCCACGCGGCTCCAGTAGATGAACGTGTAGCCGAACGTCGCCCGCAGCCGCTGCGTCAGGTTGCAGCCGACCGAGACGCCGAGTTCCGGAATGGCGGCCAGCCCGCCCTGCGAATAGGAGCCGGAATTCGTGGTCAGCGCCAGCAGTCCGCCGTCGGAGACGACGGGCGGGCCGCCCCCGGTGGTCGTGGTCGTCGCCCCGTCGATTACCACGTCGGCCGACGAATGGCCGAGCCCGAGCTGCATCAACAATTCCAGGGAAAACGCCCAGTAGCGGAACTCCGCGAGGACGCCGAGATTCGCCCCGTGGAACGTATTCTCGGTCGAAAACGAGTCGAACAGGTCGAACTGGGTCGGACCAGCCGCCTCGAACGATTCGCGGATCCGCAGGTCCTCGTCCAGTTGCATGAATCGATAGCCGGCCAGGAAGTCGACCCGGGCGCCCGACCGGTCGTCGCCGTCGCAGCGGAAGTCAGCGGTCTCGAGAATCGCCCGGCGAAACCAGAGTCCCGCCGCCTGCATCCGGCTGTCGGACGAGATGTCGATCGAGCCGGAGGCGACATCCGGATAGGCGAACACGTGCGAGTCTTCCTGCCCGGTGACAATGTTGAAGAACGGCCGGGCGAGGACGGGAACGCCGTCGCCCGAGGCGGCAAACCCCTCGCTCTCCTCGAGCAGGATCAGGTAGTCGCCCTCGATCCCCAGAAGCCCGGCCTCGTCGAACCAATAACCCCCTTGCGCGCGAAAGCCGTGCCGCATGCCGGCATTCAGCCTTGTGCTCGGGAAGAGGACTTCCGTCCCCAATTCGCCCAGGGCGCCGGTCGATCCGCCGATCCCGCTGGTCACCAGCGCCGGCGTGCGGCTCCCTTCGACCCACCACATCAGGTAATTCGCGTCAAACCACAGCGCCGGCCGGCGCGGCTGGTATTGCGGCACGACCTGCTGGGCGGATGGCAACACGACCGTCAGGTCGTTGCCGGGCCCCTCGGTGATCACGGGCTCCAGCGCCGGGCCGTAATTCACCGCGTAGGGAGCATGGAGATCTCCCACCCGCGGAGCGACCGGCGCGGCCACGCCGGCGTTCGCCGCCTCCGCAGGGCTGCCGCCAGCCGGCCGGCCGCCGCCGCTGGTCGCCACCGGCAGCGAGACGGCCGCCGCCGGCACGCCTTGCGAAGCCGCCTCCGCCGTCGCCCGATCGGCCCCCGCGTCTCCGTCTTGCCTGGAGGGCTTCCAGATCGGCAGCCGCTGCGGCACGAGCGAGACCGCCTTCGCGCCGGACTCGCCCGAGGCCTGGCCATACGCCGGCACGGCAACCAGGCCCCCGCACAAGCAGAGACCCACCAGAAGAACAAATTCACACTGGTAGCGGTTTCGAAAGTTCATCGCTTTTGCGCAGAGTGGGACCGGATGGCAAGAGACAGACCGAACGCTCAGATGACGTCTGCGAAAAGGCGGTGCATACCGAAAACACCAGGCAAACACAATAGGACTTCGTGCCGCAAGGCCGC
>JAAYCB010000504.1 GCA_012744395.1 Pirellulaceae bacterium | reverse complement strand
GGGGGGGGGGGGGGGGGGGCTGCGCGTCGATGATCCAACGGGAGAACTCGCTGCGGCTGCCGCCTGGTGCGGCGGCCAAGCGCCATCGCGCAAGCCTCAAGAGTCCTCCCAAGACGGTTGACGAGCACCTCGGCGCGTTGGCAAACCGGCGTCTGCCGGAGACGGTCCGTCGACTTCGTTCGTTCGAGGAGTTGATCTGATCCGACACGCTTCCTCGTTTGCGGCGTGTGTTCCACGTGGGACGTGGGCTCCTGCTACTGTGTGGTCAAGTGTTTATACCAGACGTTCATGTCCTCGAACCGGCCGCCAATATTGGTGTTGTTGACCAGTTGGCTGGCAAAGTGATAGCCCATCCTGGCGAAGGTGATGTTCATGCCGAACGACGGGGCGCGGGCAATCGTGTAGGCCGTCGCCATGTTGCGGGCACGCATCTCCGCCTCCATGGCATCAAGGAGGAGGGTGGCGAGTCCCTGCCCGCGGAAGTCCGGCAAGGTGGCGAAATCGGTCATCTCCACGTTGCGGGCCTCGAGATCCATTTCCGCCGACGAGAGGGCTGCAAGTCTGCCCTCCATCCAGACGCCGAAGTAGAAGACGTGCGAGGCCATCGTCTGGCGAATGTAGGCCGGGTCGTTGATCGGGAACGGGTAGGTCGGAAACACATCGTCGTAGAGTTGCGCCATGGCTTCCGCATCGTCGGGTTGGCATCTGCGGAGCGTTGCCCCGTCCGGTCGCCCAAGTTCTATGGCGTCGGCCTGCTTCTGGCGGCAAGCTTCCATCACGCGCTCATTCTGGTCGGCGGTCTTGGACACCGAGCGCCATGGACTGAGGAACTTGCCGAGCAGCAGGGCGGATTCCCGCCCGTGATAGAAACGTGGCACCTGGGCTTCGCATTCAAAACCATTGTTCAGGAACGGTCGGGCGCAGGCGGCTGGAACCTTGGCGAAAATCTTGGAATATTTACACTTGCGTGCCCTGTCTTTCAACGATTGGGGCAACGAGGCGGCGTCTTCCGGGGCGATCTTGATGACGTAGATGCGGTCGTTATATTTGCCGTGCTGGATGGTGCTGTTGCCGAATTTTTCGATGATGTCGGGTTGCATATCGTCTTCAGTCTGCTAGGCGTTCTGGGTTGCCTCTTGGATGATCGTTTCCACACTTCCGGTGGCCTTGAGCCGCCCGGCCTTGAGAAACACACCGCGAGAAGCCACATCGGCTGCAAACGGCAGGTCGTGGGTCACAATGATGAAACTCGTGTCTGACTGGAGTTCGCTGAGCCAGCGGGCAAACTCACCGGTGGTTCGTGCATCGAGGGCGGATGTCGGCTCATCAAGGAGCATGTACTGTGGCTGAAGCATCAGCCCCCGGGCGATCGCCACGCGCTGGCCCTGGCCGCCGCTGATCTCCGACGGGTAGCGATCGCCCAGGTCGCCGATGCCAAGCCGTGCGAGCATCTCGGCCGCGATTCGGCCGGCCTCGTTGCGGGTCTGGCCGAAGGCCTTGACGGGCGCGAGAATCATGTTCTCATGCACCGTGAGATGCGGAAACAGGTAAAGCTTCTGGAACACCACACCCAAAGCACGGCGCAACTTGGGCTCGGGCAGGTCGGCGATATCCTGATCGTCGATCGTGATCGTGCCGCTGCTGGGCGTCAGGAACCGCGCGATGCAGTTCAGCAGCGTGGTCTTGCCGGAACCGCTTTCACCGAGCACGGCGAAGACCCGATCGCGGGGGAAGTCCGCGTTAATCCCGGCGATCGCCGGTTCCTCGCTGTTGGGGTAAACGTAGCTCAGATCCCGGATCCTAATCATGAGCAAACCCCTTCTGGCGAATCCGGCGTTCCATCAGGGCGGCAAGTTTCATCAAGGGGAACGTGACGACAAAGAACATCACGGCCACGATGAAGTAGTACTTGCGCGGTTCGAAGGTGACGCTGATGATCGCCTGGGCCTCACGGATCACCTCGGCAACGGAAATCACGGCGACCAGCGCGGTGTCCTTCGTCAGGGCAACGACAGAATTCATCAATGGCGGGATGGCCACGCGGAACGCCTGTGGCCAGACGATATGGCGGAAGACTTGCCAGCGGTTCAGCGCCAATGCCCGGCCTGCGAGAACCTGGCCGTAATCGACGCTGATCAACCCCGCGCGGACGACCTCGGCCATGTAGGCCATTGAGTTGGCGGCGAGGGTGCCGATGGCGGCGATGTATGGCGAGAGCCCAAGGCCCATCCAGGCAAACAGCAATTGGATCAGTACCGGCGTGCCGCGAAGGAAGTCCACGACCGTGCGGACTGGCCAGTAGATCAAGGCCATCCCGCCGCGCGGATGGTTGAGCACCAAGCCGCACGGAATCGCCAGGAGGAACCCGATCGCCAGGGCTGCCCCGGCAATTCCCAGCGTGACGGCGAACCCCTTGCCCAGTTTGGCGACGACGACTCCGGTGGACATCCCGCCGCTGGACCCGCCGACGACTGGACCGGAGAGGCCGAAGTATTTGTTGTGGATGGCCTGCATCGTGCCGTCCCGCCGCATCTGCTGCAAGGCCCGGTTTATGTCGGCCAGCAGTTGGGAGTCTTCTTTTCGGACGGGGATGGCCATCTTCTCTGCATACAGCAGATCGCCAACCGGCACGAATGGCCGATCCGCGGTCTTGATCTGCCACGAACCGATGAGACGGTCGCTGACGAAGCCGGTGACGCGTTTCTGCTCCAGGAGGTCGAAGATTTCCACACTGGATTTCAGCGTGACGACCTGAATCCCGGGATAATTCTGTTCGAGATAGCGTTGGTAGGTCTCGCCGAGGACGACGGACACCTGGCGGCCGTCGCATTCCGCGATGGAGTAAACCTTGGCGGGGTTATCGCGATGAATGAACAGTTGCGCTCCGGACTGGTAATACGGTTCGGAGAAGCTCACCCGTTTCGCCCGCTCGGGGGTAATCGCCATCGAGCCGATGATCGCCTCATACTTCTCGGCCAGCAAACCCGCGAGGATTCCGTCCCACTCCGTGGCGACAAGCTCGATCCGACGGCCGAGGCGCTCGGCGATCTGGCGCGCGACATCGACGTCAAATCCGGCCAGATTTCCCTGGTTGTTGTAGTAGCTGAATGGCGGGTACTTGCCCGTCAGCGCCACGCGCAGGGGGCTGTCGCTGTTCTGGGCGATGGCCGGGGCCGCCGGGCAGAGGCCCGCCAGGATGATGCCCAACAGACAGACAATCCTCACCGCCGCGGGCAGGCTAGGCATCGTCCTCTCTCCTCTGGTACCGGCCATTACCCGCCGGAACGAGCGAGATCGTCTCGTCGTGGTCGGCCATGAGCTTCTCGATGCCAACGGCCTTCCATTCGTCGGCGTCTTCCAGGCCGAGTTGGAGGCTGCAATTCTCGCAGTCTCGATTACAGAAGATCGGCTCGTGGCTGTCGGGCTGTTTGTAGGTCGTAATCACGCCCTCGTAATTGCGCAGCACGACCTTGTTGGTCGACCACGAGATCAGATAATTCGGTGAAACGGGAATCTTGCCGCCCCCACCGGGTGCATCGATCACGTATGTCGGGACGCAGAAGCCGCTGGTATGACCGATCAGGCTCTCCATGATCTGGATGCCCTTGCCGACCGGCGTGCGAAAATGGCTCAGGCCTTCCGACAGGTCGCACTGGTAGAGGTAATACGGCCGGACGCGATTGGCGACGAGCTTGTGCACCAGGGCCCGCATGATCCGCGGGCAGTCGTTCACGCCGGCCAGCAGCACCGACTGATTGCCCAAGGGAATCCCCGCGTCGGCCAACCTGGTGAGCGCTCGCCTGGCCGAGGCCGTCAATTCGCGCGGATGGTTGAAGTGGGTGTTGATCCACAACGGGTGATGCATTCTGAGCATATCGACCAGGCTGTCGGTGATCCGCTGTGGCAGCACCACCGGCGTTCGGGTGCCGATACGGACCACCTCGACGTGATCGATCCCGTCCAGTTCCGTGAGAATCTCATCCAAGCGTTCGTCGCTGAGCAGGAACGGGTCGCCGCCGCTGAGCAGGACGTCCCGAATCTGCGGTGTGTGGCGAATGTAGTCCATCCCGGCCCGCATTTCCTCGCGCGAGGGAATGGAGGCCAGGTCGCCCACCCGACGCTTCCGTGTGCAGTGGCGGCAGTACATCGAGCAGGTATTGCTGACAAGGAACAATACCCGGTCAGGATAGCGATGCGTCACGCAAGGAGCCGGCGAGTCTTCGCCTTCGTGCAATGGGTCGGCCATGTCGCCGCGACTGATGATCATCTCCAGTGGAGAAGGAAACGCCTGCCGGAAGACGGGATCGTTCGCCAAGTCGCTGGTGTTGATCAGCGAGAGGTAATACGGGGTGATCGACATGGGAAATTTCGCAACGGTGCGGGCGAAATCCTCCCGCATCCGGGCGTCGAGCTGGACACCCAGCGCCTTCTCGAACGTATCCAGGTCGCGCACGCAATGCCGCAGCTGCCAATGCCAGTCGCGCCAGTGCGAGAGTACGCCGTCTTCGTCAACCGTCCGAATGATCTGCTTCTGTTGTTTCGACATGGTTTGCATGGGTTCATTTCCTCGCTGGCGGTGTGCATGGATTCGTGCAGGCTGGCTCGGAGACCAAGTTGGGAGAGGCGTCCAGGTGCGAACGTTCCATGAGTTCGACTACCCGTTCCAGTAAATGCGTGATCGCTGCCTGCTCCGCCTGCGACAGTTCCCCCCAGCGATTCAATGAACCGGTCTCGGACCAATTCCGGAGTCGCTTGAGCCAACTCCCTGCCGACGGGAGTGATCACCAATTCGACCTTGCGGCGATCTCGGCGGCTACGTGTGCATGCCAGTAACCCCTCGGCTGGAAGCCGAGCTGCGATGCCGTTGGTGGCGCTGCCCCTGTAAGGCTGGCTTCCCTGCACAACAGGGAAGTCAGATTTATTGCGGAGTAGTAATTCGGTGCTCGTGGCAGAGCGAATGTGAACGAATGGCCAGAATTTGAACGATTGTGCGGATCGATGGCAGAATTCGGCGGTCGCACCGCTGATCCCCGCTGGAGTCCCCAGAGAACTCGTAACTCCCTGGGATATTAATAGTTATGGCATTGCGATGTCTGTCCATGATCTTGCATGTTCTTTCTTCCGAGAACTGTTTATGCACGAGTGATTCTATCAAAAATGAAAGCCTGGTTCAACCAGGAGGGTCTTCTTGGGGTACGGGCCAACGGCCGGTTTGCCTCCCGGAGCTCTGCTCCGGACTGGATCCAAAGCGATGCACGATGGCTCTTGGTAGGGGTGTTCGATCTTGTATGTTCGTGCCGTGCATGCGGCGGCAGCGAGAGTCGTGCCAAGATCGATAGCGCTGGCGTGGGCGTGTCTGACAGCGGTGCCGGCAAGCGCTCCGTGATTCGGCAACTGCTTGCGGATGTCGACTTGGCGGACGAGAGACTGCGTTGTGTGCCGCAAGAACTTGATGCTTGGCAATCTCGCCAGATCGTCACAGGGCGCGCGGCCGAGCGTTAGAGGACGTCTTCAAACAGGCGCGGATCGGCGGGGCGGGGATACTTGGCGCACGCGTCGCGCGCCTCTGCGGAGAGGGGGATGCTCCAGGCGTCGAAGACCGCGGCGATGTTCTGGCCGGTGATCCGCGAGAGGCGAACCGCCCATTGGTCGCGCTTGGCGGCATCGTTCTGCGGCCGTTCCGCTGGGGACAGCGTGCGATATTCGGCGAACAGCTCTTCCAGCGCGTTCCAGCCGAAGGCCTGCTGGAGACGCACAAAAGTCTCCAACGCCAGGAACGGGTCGCGGCACCAGTCTGCGTGGCGCTTGCCGCCGGCCACCCACTTGCGGACCGCTGCGCGGATGCCGGGGGCGCCCATCCGCGTCTTCCGCGGCGGGATTCCGCAAACGTGCTCCATGTTGTAGAGCGTGAACAAATTGACGGTCACCTCGCCAGTGCCGCTGAAAGTCCAGTCGCGATTCTGGTGGTTGTGGCCAAGTTCATGAAAGAACCCCCAGTCCCCCTCGGTTCGCAGCTTCTCCAGATCGACAAGGTCCTTGGCAGTCGCCTCGGGGATCATGATCGGGTAGCCCGCGTGCATCCAGCCCGCACACAACTGCACGTCCGCGCAGAACCGTTCGGCGAAGCGGCGCTCGGGCGGAATTGCGGCCAGGCGCGCGTCCTGATCGGCGATGTCATCCCACAAGGCGAGCAGGGGGGAGGGGTCGTCCAGGCCTTGCACGGCGCTCAACGGAACCGTGAGGATCACCTTGTCGCTTTCGAGTTCGGCCCAGGGGGCCGGGCTGTTGCGGACCGCGGCCGGCCAGGCGGCCGGCGTGTCGCGTCCTTGTTTGAACCAGGCCGCGCGGCAGGCGTTGCGGATCGTCACCTCGAGCAGCGCTTCGGCCGAGTCAGCCTGCTTGTCGGGAACGACCACGTAGAGAAGCCCCCCGAACGGCGACGAGACCGTGGTGCTGGCGGCGGTCAAGGGGATCTCAAGGTCGACCTTGGGCGCGCGGCGCCACTGGTCGTGGTGCGTGTTGTCGCAGGTCGTCGCGCCGATCCGCAGCTTGAGGCCCAGCTTCTCGGCGCCGGCGGGCAGCTCGACGGTGACCGGCTCGCCCGCCACCGCGTAGAGTCCCGTGCCGTGCCATCGCGGGATGCCAAGATCGATGGTGAGCGTGCCGCGGTCGCGGGGCGCGCCGGCGGGCGGGAGGCCGGGATAGGCGGCGGCGGCCGGGTGGGCGGGCCACACGTCGAGCGGCCTGGCGAGCCATCCGGCCTGGTGATCCAGAAGCGCCAGGCGCGCGGGGATGTCGCCGGCCTTCAGCGGCTGCTCTGGAGAAGGCAGCCGGGCGGCCGCGGGCGAGTCCATCAATGCGTCGAGCGAGCGCGACAGCTCGGTCTGGCGCGGCGGCAAGACGGATTTGGCGGCGCAGAGAGTCTGGTTGATCTGGCGCAGGAGGACCGGGTCGGAGACGTTTCCCTCCGCGGCCAGGCGGGCGGCCTGCACGGCATTTACGCCCGCCGGCAGGGGGAAGGCCGCCAGATAGCCGTCCGTCGCGGTGCGGTCGGCGATCTCGCTGCTGATCAGCAGGCCGGCCGGGCCGAGCAGGCGGTTGAAGAGGTTCTCCGTGGCGAGGGATTTGCCTTGCGAGACCTGCCGCCAGCCCCAGCCGATGCCCGAGGCCAGCAAGCCTCCGCCGGAGACGATGAACTGGCGGATCCGCTCGACTTCGTCAGGCTTCAGGCTGTCGGGGTAGACGGCCAGGACGGGGAAATCCGCGAGGCTCTCGAGCGAAGGGATCTCAGTGACATCCAGCGCACCGATGGCGTCCAGGGCTTTTGCGACGGGCTGGTTCCGATAGACCGCCACGGTCGCCTTGCCCTGGCCGAGCCAGGCGACGCCGTTGTTGATAAAGGCGGCCGTGTCGGCCTTGGATGTCCCCTCTTCCGTATAGAAGGAGGGGTGCCCGACGGCGAGCACGCGCCCTTTGCCATAGAAACTGGCCGCGGCCACCGGCTGGACGGCCCGGCCGCACTTCGCGCCGACGACGGGGAAGGCGTGCGCGCCGACACACAGCACGACACCGGGGACTCCGCCCGAGTCGATCACTCGGACATCGCGCAGCAACGCGGCCCGCGCTTCGCCAACCGATGGCGGCCGATTCGTATCCGCAAAACAGATTCCCGGCAAGCACGCCAACGCGCAGCATAAGACTCTTAACGCCATTTTCGTCTCCCGATCCCGCATGGCGATGGCAGATTCAGCGATACCGGGCCTCAGCCAGGCACACTCCATCGTTCATTCTTTCGAAGGAGGTTGCAAGGGGTCGCGAGCAACCGGCGGAACCGCCTTGCGACGTTGCCCCGTGCAGTTTTCGCCGGCCGACTGCGGCGTCCCTTGCGGCGCGCCCGGCACGCGGCCTTCGTGCATGGCGGACCATAATCCCCAGAAGAACCGCCGCGCGTTGACCCCCAGGCGGCGCGTGTTGTATCCCCCCTCCTGGACAACAAGGGTTGGCAGCCTGAGGCCGCCGAGGATCGCGCCGTTGGCTTCGAAATCCGCCGCCCGGAGGCTCCAAGTGCCGGTCGGGTCGCCCTTGGCCGTGTCCAGACCTAAGGCAATCACCAGGAACTCGGGCCGAAACGGCGCGAGCAACCGCACGGCCCGATGCAGCGCTTCACGATATCGCGGGCCGTCGACTTCCTCGGGCAGCGGCAAATTCCAGTTGAAGCCCGTGCCGGGACCGCTTCCCCTTTCGTCGTCGAAACCGCTGAAATAGGGGTACGCCAACCGCGGATGCCCGTGGATGGAAATTGTCAGCACGTCGGCGCGTTCGTAAAAGATGTCCTGCTGGCCGTTGCCGTGGTGATAGTCGATGTCCAGGATCGCCACCTTGCCGAAGCGGCTGAGGTAGTTGGCGGCGATGGCGGCGGAATTGAGGTAGCAGAAACCGCCGAAGCAACGGCGTTCGGCATGGTGGCCGGGCGGTCGGACGAGTGCATACGCGATCGGCCGCCCCTGCAAAACCGCGTCGGCCGCGGTCAGCGCGCAGTCGACGGCGCGCTCGGCCGCGGCGTGCGCGCGGCGGTTGAGCGGCGTGAAGGTGTCGATGCAGTAGTACCCCGCCCGGATCGCCAGTTCCTTGGGGGGGCGCGCCACGTTGCGGATCGGAAACACGTAGGGATAGACCGAGTTGTTGTCCGGAATGCTCTCGCAGACTTTTTTCAGGTACCTGACGAAGTCCGCGTCGTGCACCGCCCGCGTGTGGCTCACGGGGTAGTTCTTCGGAGGCACGGCGGCGAACAGATCGCTTCCGCCGATCTCCTTCATGATCGCAGAAATCCGCACGGGGGCTTCCACGTAGCCGCGGTCGCGGACATCATGAATCCCGTGCCGGTCGTTGACCACCAGTGCAATCTTCAGGTCGTCGGGAATTCGCGCAACCAGCGGGAGCGGAGTCTCCTTGGCCGGATACCTCGGCTCCCGCAATCGGATCACCGGGTCCTGGAACGACGCGACCACCTTGTCGATGTACTGGCTGCTGCACACGTGGCCATACTCGCGCTGGAGGATCGCGCGGACGATCGCCCGTGCCTGGGTTCGTGCCGGGGCCAGATGCTGCCCGAGGTCGTCGAACACGAGGTACGGCGGGTTGCTGCTCTGCGGCGTGATTGGCGTCTCGTAGGCGGTGTTGGCAATCGGGCGGGCCCCGTAGCGCTCGTAGAACCGCAGGCGAGCGGCGTTCTGCCGCAGCGCGGTGCGGTCGGCGCACAGCGCCGGATCGTCCGGCAGACACTCGAAGAACAAGCCGACGGCTCGAAGCAGAACGGCCTCCTGCCGGACTCGTTCGTACAGCGCCCCGCCAATCCCGCGATCCAGCATGTGCCGTGCGGTCGCCAGGTAGTCCAGAAAGCAGAAGTTCAACTCGGGATCATGAGCCATGAAGGCGAATCCCTTGACCTGGAATCGGGCGCCTTCCGCAACGAACAGCGAGGAGCGGAAGCGGTACTTCATCGGGTTCCGGAGCCGCTGGGGGATCTCCAGGATGACCGCCTCGCGCAAGCCGGGAAACTGCCCGCGCAAAATGGCCTGCACCTGGGCAAGAGCCGACTGGTTGCTGGGGCGGTGGTCGTCAAAGATGCCTCGAATCCGGAACATTCGCAAATCCCCGCGCTAAACCGTTCGGATGTGATCCGCAACCGACCCGCCGGCCCCGGCGGCGATTCTACGACGGCGAGGACGGCGAAAGCAATCGCCTCGGCCTGATCCCGCCCGATGCCAGCGCGCCGGGGCCGCGCGGCCACCTGGTGGCTAACCGGATGGGGGTATTGCTTCTTCCGCCTTGCCCTCGGGCGACGCGGCGGCCTGCACCCTGCGCCACACGCGCAACAAGTTGCCGCCCCAGATGTTCGTGATCTCCTCGGCCGTGTATCCGCGGCGGAGCAGCTCCGCGGTCACGTTGAGCGCGTCGGCGTGGTTCTGGAAACCGGGAACTCCGCCCCCGCCGTCGAAATCGCTGCCGACGCCCACGTGGTCCAGGCCGGCCACCCGAACCGCGTGGTCGATGTGGTCAACAAAGTCCTTGAGGCTGGCCGGCGGGTAGCGGCGGTCGATTTCAGCCAACTCCCGCCGGAACCGCCCCTCCGGCTGCCTGGAGGCGGCCGCCAAATCGCCTGCGCTGACGCCGATCCGCCTGGCCAGATCGGCGATTGCCCTGTTCCTCTCCGCCGGCGACTTGAGGAATCCGCCCACGGCGACGATCTGGATCACCCCGCCATTGGCGCGGAGCATCCGCAACTGCTCGTCGGTCAGGTTGCGAGGATGGGGATTGACCCCTGAGCAGCCGGAGTGCGAAGCGATCACCGGCGCTTTGGAGATCGCCGCGACATCGCCGAATGTGCTCGCCGCGGCGTGCGAGAGGTCGATCATGATGCCCCGGCGGTTCATTTCGGCGACAACCCGGCGGCCCAGCGGGCTGAGGCCGCGATGCTCGGCCTCCCGGTCGCCGAGTCTTGCCGCGGGATTGCAGGAGTCGCAAATCTGGTTGTGCCCGTTGTGGCAGAGCGTGATATAGCGGACGCCGAGGTCGGCAAACCGCGCCACGTTCGACAGATCGGTGCCCAAGGCATAGCCGTTTTCGACGCCGATCATGATCGCCCGCTTGCCCGCCGCGGCGATCCGCTCCACGTCGTCCGGCGTGGTCGCCAACTCGCAGCGGTCGGGATACATCGCGGTCGCCAACCGGCGAATCGCCGCAATCCGCTCCAGGGCAGCCTGATGGGCACGGCGGTACCCCTCGGCATTGCGGGCCTGTTGAGAAACGTAGGCCGCCAGGAAGACGCCGTCGACGCCCCCGGCGACCATCTTCACCAGGTCGCACCTGAGCCGCGGCTGCTCGATGCCGGGGTCGAGCTGCCCGGTTGCGTATTGCGGCCCGGCGATGTCTACATGGGTATCCAGCGTCAGCGCAGCGGCGTGGACCTGCCGGGCCTTGGCCAGTAGCGGCTCGTCGGCGGCCGTCCGCTCGGCACACTCCGCGCCGAGCGCGTGCCCGGCCGCCGCAATCCACGCCAACCCGGCAACCAATCCCCACCACCGCCACGCCCTGCGGACCCGGTACATTGTTTTCGCTCCGGAAGCTGCCGCTCCCCTATTCGGGGGCAATCGTGAGCATTTATTGCGGCAATCATGCGCATTCCGCACTGCGCGGTCAAGGGCCCGTCGCCGCCGGCCGCCGGCCGGGCGACCGCCAGGCCGTCAAGGGCAGGCGTCTTGGCTTGTGGCGGACACCGGGCGAACGAGCCGGCGTCAGGCTTGCCGGTTCTGATTGCGGGCGGGCCGCTGCCTGTGCAATAATCTAGCTCCAGCCGGAGATCGGTCTGCTGTTCCGCTCAGACGCGGGCGGTGAACGGTCGTCATCTTCGCAGTGGTCTCCTCGCCGGCGACGGGCGAGGAGCAGTTCGCCGGCGGCGCGGCATCGGGCGGCACGAGGCGGCCACGCATGCGGTCGCCCGCCGCGTTGGCCGTGAGGCACGGCCCCTGCGGGTCTGTAGCCCTTTTTTCAGGAAGGATCACCGATGTTACATCCCAGCGTAAGTCGCCGGCAGTTTCTGCGGGCGGTGGGTGCGGCCGCCGGCGCTGCGGCGGTCGGCCGGATTGCCCACGCGTCGGAAGACGCTCGGCCGATTCGGATTGAAGAACCATTCCACGGTGCGGTGCTCAACCGGCACCACGGGCAGGCGGTCGACGGAGGGCTGCGGGTCCGCGTCCGCGGCACGGCGGCGGCTGGGCGGCGCGTGCTTGTCAACGGGGCGCCATCGCGGCAGACAGCAGCGCAGTTTGAGGCCGAGGTCGTGCTGCGGCAACAGGAGACCGAGATTGTCGCGGCGTTCGCCGAGGAGCCGCCGGCGCGCGACGCGGTCCGCGTGCTCTGGGACCGCAACTCCCGCCCGCGGTACCGGTTCGCGGTTGACGACAACAGCTTCTTCCTGCGGGATATCTGGCGCGCGAAGTACCCTTCGCTGTTCGGCTGCTTCTATCTCGACATGTTGCGCAAGCTGCACAAGAAGTACGGCACGAAGTTCGTTTTGAACATCTTCTACACGACGGCGGACGAATTCGATCTGACGAAGTTCCCCGACCGCTACCGGAGCGAGTGGCGCGACAACGCCGATTGGCTGAAACTGGCGTTCCACGCCCACGCCAACGAGCCGGCCAATCCTTATCTCGACGCGCCGCCCGAGCAGCTCATCGCCGACTTCGACAAGGTCCGCGAGCAGATTCTCCGCTTTGCCGGCGAGGAGACCTATTCACCGACGACGATCGTGCACTGGGGGATGGTGCGGCCGTCGGCATGGAAACCGCTGGCCGAGCGCGGCGCAAAGACCCTCAGCGGCTATTTCGAGAAACGGGGGGAGCAGTGGCTTGTGAACTACAGGATGGACCCGGTCCGCAGCGAGTATCTCTCGCGGCACGACGCCTTGAAGGACTTCGACAGCGGCATCCTGTTCTCGAATATCGACATGGTCTGCAACACGGTCCCGCTTGACCGGATCGTCCCGCGACTGGACGAGATCGCCGAGAGGCCCGACGAGGCGGAGATTCTCGACCTGATGACCCACGAACAGTACTTCTGGCCATTCTACTCGGCCTATCTCCGCGACCATCCCCAGCGGGTCGAGACGGCCATCCGCTGGGCGACCGATCGCGGCTACGAGCCGGTGTTCCTCCACGAGGGGTTCCTGGGCCTGCCCGTTTAGCTCGCCCAGACCGCAACTGCGTTGTCCGCTCCATCCGCGGCCCAGTTCCGCAAGGCACAGTCAAACAAGAACCAAGAAAGGCGTGAAGACATGCTTCGGACCTCTCCCTGCACCCGCCGTCAATTCCTGAGCCGCTCGGCGGCGGCCGCGGCGGCGGGCCTGTTGGTTGCGCGGGTGCCCGCCCCGGCCGGCGAGCCGCCGCTCCCCTACTTCGAACAGCGGGGTTGGCTCGTCGGCTGCTGGACCCGCCCCTGGGCGGCCTTCGACTATCGCGTCGGCATGGACGCGATGGCCGAAGCCGGCTTCAAGCACATCGCCCTGACCGGGGCGAAGACGCGGACCAGGCGGGTCATCGCCGCCGAGACCACGCTGGAGGAAGCCGCCGAGGTGGGGCAGGAAGCCCAGCGGCGAGGCTTGACGATTACGAACGTCTACGGAGGCGGCGTGTCGCTGGAGAAAGGTCCCGCGGGCCTCCGCAAACTGATCGACAACTGCCAGGCGGCCCGCGCCCAGTCGGTGCTGCTGTCCGGGATCGGCAACGAGCGGACGTACGAGGCGTGCTGCCGAACGGTTGCCGAATGCTGCGACTATGCGGCCGAGAAGCGAATCGCGGTGGTGCTCAAGCCGCATGGCGGGATGACGGGCACCGGACCGCAAATCCGTGATGCCGCCAACCGCATCGATCGCGCGAATTTCACGGTGATGTACGATCCGGGCAACATCTACTTCTACTCCCAAGGGCGGGTCGATCCGGTCGAGGACGTCAAGGCGGTCGCGGGGCTGGTCACCGGCGTGTCCGTCAAGGACTACCTGCCGCCGAACAACGTGGCTCTCACGCCCGGGACCGGCAAGGTGGATTTTCCCGCCCTGTTCGCGGAACTCCGCCGCGGCGGACTGGAGGGCGGGCCGCTGATGATCGAGATGGTCAAGCCCGGCGATCCCGCCCAGACGCTCGAAGAGGTCAAGAAAGCCCGGCAATTCGTCGAGCAGCTGGTCGGCGTTGCCTGACCGCGACTCCTCGCAACCACGAATGAACCACTGCAAACAAGGAACTCCGCCGATGCATCGATTTGCGCTGATTGCCTGCATGACGCTAGCGACCGCCGCGGTCGCTTCCGCCGCCGCCGAGACCCTGAAGCCCAAAGACGGCGGTTATCGGGGGATCTGGTTCACGCTCGGGCAATACACCGACGCGCCTTATGGCAAGGGCCAGTGGAAAGGGTTCTGGGACTACGGCGACAAGTACTCCGGAGGGCTCGGGACCTACACCGCCAAGCACCTGCCGCTGGCGATCTATGCCCCGGCGGTGAAGAAGACCTTCTTCTGCTACGGCGGGTCCAAGGAGGGGCAGCGCTACCTCTACAACATGGTCTCCTACTACGATCACCAGAAGGATCGCGTGCCCCGGCCCACGATCGTCCACGACAAGGGCGGAGTCGACGATCCGCACGACGACGCGTCTCTCACGATCGATCCGGAGGGCCGCATCTGGGTCTACGTGGCGGGCCGGGGTCGATCGCGGCCGGGGTTCGTCTACCGGAGCGCAAGGCCTTACGACGTGGACCGCTTCGAGCGGATTTCGTCGGACGAAATCTGCTATCCCCAGCCCTGGTGCGTGGGAAGCGAGGGGATTGTCGAACTGTTCACCAAGTACACGGGCGTGCGGGAACTCTATTGGAACTTCCGCAAGCCCGACGGGACCCGCGGAGAGGACCGCAAACTGGCCGGGATCGAGGGGCACTATCAAGTCTCGTTCCGGCAAGGCCGGCGGATCGTGACGGCATTCAACCGGCATCCGCAGGGCATGCCCGACAACCGCACCGACCTTTACTATCTGGAAACCCGCGACCTGGGCAAGACGTGGCAGACGATCGACGGCAAGACGATCGCTCCACCGCTGGTCGACCCGGACAACCCGGCCCGCATCAAGGCCTATTCCGCAGAACGCCGGTTGGTGTACATGAACGACATCGCGCTCGACGGCGACGGGAACCCCGTGATTCTCGTGGTCACCTCCTCGGACCATCGCCCGGGGCCTCAGGGGGATCCGCGAACCTGGGAGGTATTGCACCATAAGGGGGGCGCCTGGCGAATCCACAAGGTGACCGACTCGACCCACAACTACGACACCGGTCCGATCTGGATCGAAACCGAGGGGACCTGGCGGATCATCGGCCCGACCGAGCGCGGCCCGCAGCGCTGGGGCGGCGGCGGGGAGGTGGCGGTCTGGACGAGCCGCGACGAGGGGGCGGCCTGGACGAAGGTCCGTGACGCAACCAAGGACAGCCCGCGAAACCACTCGTACGTCCGCAAGGTGATCGGCGCCCAAGCGGATTCGCCGTTCGCCGTCCTCTGGGCGGACGGGCACGCCGACAAGCTCTCCGTCTCGCGGCTGTATTTCGCCGATTTCGAAGGGAAGACCGTACGCCGGTTGCCCTACGACATGCAGGAAGACTTCGCCACCCCCGAATTCCTCCCGGCGCCGTGAGAGGCTGCCAGCCGAATTTTTCGCCAACCGACGATTGCCGGAGAACGAAGATGTCCGACCACTCGATCGATCGCCGCCGCTTCTTGCAGGCCTCCGCCGGGCTGTCGCTGACCGGGGCAGCCGTTCTGGCCGCTGAAACCACCGCGCCGGCGCCCGGCGAAGACGCCGCCAGGGGCGATCCATGAGTGTGGTTCGTCGACTTCCCAATCCCCCGCAGTCAATTCGAGAAAGGATCAGGACGATGAGGCGAGACGCGCGACCACTCTTTTCCCACGCTCCCCAGGCGGCCGGCCTCGGGATCGTCCTCTTGTCGGGCCTGCTGCTCTGCCCCGCTGCCCTGGGACAAGGCAAGGGCTACAGGTCGATCACCTGGGAGAAGTTCAAGGTCGCCGGGCCGGAGCTTGAACAGATCGGGTGGCTGGCCGTCCGCCACGCCAGGGAGATCAAGTCGTCGCCGTGGTCGGTCGGCTGCGAGACGCTCGACCGCGACTACGCGAAGTTCAGCGTCTACAAGGACTACGTGGGCGAACTGGGCGTCAAGCGCGGGCGGCTGCAGAGCGGCTGGGCGAAGTGCGAAAAGGTGAAGGGCGTTTACGATTTCGCCTGGCTCGACGAGTGCGTCCACGGCCTCGATGAGCAGAGCGTGAAGCCTTGGATCTGCCTCTGCTACGGAAACCCGATCTACGGCTCGGATTTCAAGCTGGGATCGGGGCTGGCGCCGTTGGTCAAGTCGCCGGAGGCCATGGCGGCCTGGCTGAAATACGTCGAGGCCACGGTCACGCGCTACAAGGACGTGGTCGCGGAATGGGAGGTCTGGAACGAGCCATTTGGCCAGGGGGCGAACTACGCCACGCTGCTGATCGCCACCGCCGAGCTGATCAGGAAGATCCAGCCGGAAGCGGTGATTCTCGTCACGGCCATCCACGATGCCGACCGCAAGATCGTGCTCGAGGCGCTCGAGGCCGCCGGCAAGCTGGAGCTGGTCAATCGGTGGGTCTACCACCCCTACGCGCAGAACCCCGACTCGAGCTACCCGGCCGTCGAGAAGATGCGGGCGCTGATCGAATCGTACAACCCCAAGTACAAGGTCTACCAGGGAGAGGTCGGCTGCCCCTCGATCCTGGAATGGACGCACGCCCTGGCCAATTACCCCTGGACCGAGTACAGCCAGGCGAAATGGAACCTGCGGCGAATGGCGGGCGATCGCGTCCGCGGCATCGACTCGTCGATCTTCACGATCATCGACCTGAAATATCCCAACATGCAGCAGTCGTTCGGCCTGATCCGCTCGAACCTCCTGCTCCAGTTGATCTACAAGCGGCCGGCCTACTACGCGGTTCAGCAGATGGCCGGCTTCTTCGACGGCGAGGTCGCGCCGGTCGGACTGCTGGAGCACCAGTCGAGCTCGCCGCGCGGGCTGACCGTCGCCGGGTTCCGCAAGCAATCCAGCCCGGTGGTCCTGATCTGGTACGGCGATCGGATCCCCAGCGACGAGCTGAAATGGGATCGGGTGGACCTGACGGTCAACGGCGCCGCGTTCCAGGACCCGGTCTACGTGGAGATGATCAGCGGCAAGGTGTATCAACTCGACAAGCAGAGCTGGACGGCCCGGGGAACGAACACCGAGCTGAAGGGCCTGCCCGTTTGGGACAGCCCCGTGATGCTCGCCGAGCGTGCGCAGGTCGAGCTCAGAAAGGGCGCCAACTAGCCGCTGGCCGCCGAGAATCGCCGGTCCGCGCGGCCGGCCGGGCTTCCGGGTCCCGGCCGCCGCCGATGAACGGTCGCGCGAGACTCCCGACCGGCGCGTCTTGAATCGCGACCCAGTGGTCCGTATAATCGGAAGGTTTCGTCCCCAGGGTAGTGCTATCTCACCTAAAGGGATGCGGGGCCTCCGGCGCGCGCCGCCCGGGAGTCGGCGTGTGCGGCGGCCGCGGCGAGCGATTGCGTGTTGTTGTTGCGGTGTTCTTTTTTTCCCGCCCGGGCGGACCGGCACTAGATGGAGAGGCCTTCGTGTTTTACCGGAGCTACCGCTTTCCCTGCTCGCGTTGTGCAGCGGCACGTGCCGCGGTCCTGATCGGCGCGGCGTGGAGCCTGGCCGGCTGTGCCAGGAACGGCCCACCGGTGGAGCAGCCGCCGCCGGCGGTGACGGTCGCCAATCCGTTGTTGCAGGAGGTGACCGACTACTACGAGTTTCCGGGCCGAACGGCCGCCGTGGGGGAGGTCGAGGTCCGCGCCCGGGTAACCGGCTATATCGTCAAGGTGCATTTCGAGGACGGAGAGGAGGTCGAGAAGGGCGACTTGCTGTTCGAGATCGATCCCCGCCCCTACGAGGCGGCCCTGGATCGGGCGAAAGGCGAGTTGATGCGCCTCCAGGCGACGCTCGCCAAGGCCCAGGCGGACCTCGCCCGTTCGGAAAGGCTCCGCCCCTCGGGCGCCGTCAGCCAGGACGAGTACGAACAGCACGCCGCCCAGGTGGCGATCGCCAGGGCCTCGATCCAGTCGGCCGAGGCCGAGATCCGCGAGGCCGAACTGAATCTGGAGTTCACGCGGATTACCGCGCCGATCGACGGCCGGGCCAGCCGCAGGCTGGTCACCGAGGGCAACCTCGTGCAGACCGGGTCGGGCAGTTCGACGATCCTGACGACCGTGGTCACCACGAATCCGGTCTACGTCTATTTCGACATGGAAGAGCCCGTGCTGCTGAAGTATCTGAGCCTCGATTGGGGGGCGGACGGGAAGGCGGTCCTCCACCGGATCAGGGAGCTGAAGGTTCCCGTGGAGATCGGCTTGGACAACGAGGAGGGCTTCCCCCACGCCGGCCTGCTGGACTTCCTCGACAACAAGGTCAACCGCGGCACCGGCACGATCCAGGCCCGGGCCGTGTTCGACAATTCCGCCCGGCACCTGACCCCCGGGCTGTACGTGCGGGTGCGTGTGCCGTTCGGCAGGCCGCGCCAGGCGCTGCTTGTCAGCGACCGCGCGATCGGCACCGATTTGCAGCAGAAGTTTCTCCTCACGGTCAACGAGAAGAACGAGGTGGAACACCGGGACATCCAGGTCGGCGCGCTTCACGGAGGGCTCCGCGTCGTCGATTCGGGGATCGGGCCGGCCGACCGCGTGATCGTCAAGGGCTTGCAGCGGGCGCGGCCCGGCGAGGTGGTCGTCCCGAGGAACGGGGAACAGGCGGTCGCCTCGGCGAGAAACGGCCTGCTCGACGTGGCGGAGGCGGCATCTCCGCTCCCCGCCGCTGCCAACGGGGCGAACTAGAAGGAGCGGCCGATGTTCTCGCGGTTCTTCATCGACCGGCCGATCCTGGCTTCGGTGCCCTCGATCATCATCACGCTGCTCGGGCTGGCGGCCGTCTTCTCGCTGCCGGTGGCCCAGTATCCCGAGGTCACGCCGCCGACGGTCCGGGTCTCCTGCACCTACCCGGGGGCCAGCGCCGAGGTCGTCGCCGACACGGTCGCCGCCCCGATCGAGCAGCAGATCAACGGCGTGGAAGACATGCTCTACATGTCGTCGCAATCCAGCAACGACGGCGCCTACAGCCTGAACGTGACCTTCAAGGTCGGCACGGACCGGGACATGGCCCAGGTGCTCGTGCAGAACCGCGTCGCGCTGGCCCTGCCCACGCTGCCCGACCTGGTGCGGGCGATCGGCGTGACCACCAAGAAGCGGTCGCCCGAGCTGATGCTGATCGTGAACATGATTTCGCCCCGGGGGAGCCGCGACCAGCTCTACTTGAGCAACTACGCGTTGATTTTCATCCGCGAAGAGCTGGCGCGGCTCGACGGGGTCGGCGACGTGGCGATCTTCGGGCAGCGCGACTACAGCATGCGCGTCTGGCTCAATCCCGATCGCCTGGCCTCGCGGGGCATGACCTCCGGCGACGTGGTCCGCGCGCTCCGCGAGCAGAACGTCCAGGTCGCTGCCGGCCAGGTCGGGCAGCAGCCCGCCGCCGAGGGGATCGATTTCCAGAACACGATGACGACCCTCGGCCGGCTGAACGATCCCGACCAGTTCGCCGACATCGTGGTCAAGACCGGCGGCGACGGCCAGATCGTCCGGCTCCGCGACATCGGCCGGGTTGAACTCGGCGCCAGAAGCCAGGACGTGAGCAATGTCCTGGACGGCATGCCCTCGGCCGGCATCGGGGTGTTTCAGCTTCCCGGATCGAACGCCCTGGCGACCGCCGCGCGGATCAAGGCGAAGATGAACGAGCTCAGCCAGCGGTTCCCCGAGGACGTCGATTACCGGATCGTCTACGACACGACCCCCTACATCGCCGAGTCGATCCACGAGGTGTTCAAGACCCTCCGCGACGCGGTGATCCTCGTGGCCCTGGTGGTGATCGTCTTCCTCCAGAACTGGCGTTCGGCGCTGATCCCGTTGATCGCCGTGCCCGTGGCGGTGATCGGCACATTCGCCGCGATGGCGGCGTTCGGTTTCAGCCTGAACACCCTGTCGCTTTTCGGGCTCGTGCTGGCGATCGGGATCGTCGTCGACGACGCGATCGTCGTCGTCGAGGCCACGGAGCGCCACATCGAGCACGGCTTGTCGCCCTACGCGGCGGCCTGCAAGGCGATGGAAGAGGTCTCCGGGGCGCTGGTGGCGATCGGGCTGGTGCTCTCCTGCGTGTTTCTGCCCTGCGTGTTTCTGACCGGGATCAGCGGGATGTTCTTCCGGCAGTTCGCCCTGACGATCGCGGTTTCGACGCTGCTTTCGGTGATCAACGCGCTGACGCTCAGCCCGGCCCTCTGCGCCCTGCTGCTCAAGCCGCGGCACGAGCAGCGCGATTGGTTGACGCGGATCTTGGATTTCGCCTTCGGCTGGTTCTTCCGCCTGTTCAACGCCACGTTCCGCGTCTCCACGGCGGCCTACACGCGGGCCGTCGGCAAGCTGCTGCGCGTCAGCGCCCTGGTGCTCCTGGTCTACGGCGGATTGGTCTACCTGACCGGATGGAGCGTCCAGCGCGTTCCCACGGGGTTCATTCCCACCCAGGACCAGGGATACGTCTACGCCGTCGTGCAGCTGCCCGATTCGGCCTCGCTGAAGCGGACCGAGGAGGCGATGCAGCGCGTCGACGGGGTGATCCGCTCCACGCCCGGGGTGGCCCACACGCTGCGCACCGCCGGGATGTCGTTCGTGCTCCAGGCCAACGGCTCGCACCTGGGCAACATGTTCATCGTTCTCGATCCGTTCGAGAAGCGGCGCTCGCCCGAGCTGTCCGCCGACGCGATCATGAAGACGATCCGCCAGCGGCTCGCGGCGGAGATCGACGAGGCGACGGTCGGCGTGTTCGGATCGCCGCCGATCCGCGGCCTGGGGAGCACGGGCGGTTTCCGGATCATGATCGAGGATCGCGGCGGCGAGGGCCTGGAAGCGATCCAGGCGCAGACCGACGCGCTGATCGAGGCGGGCAACAACCAGCCGGGGCTGGTCGGGTTGTTCAGCGTGTTCCGGGCAAACACCCCCCGGCTGTTCGTCGACGTCGACCGCACCAAGTGCAAGTCGATGGGACTGCCGCTGAGCGAGGTCTTCGAGGCCCTCCAGGTCAACATGGGGGGGCTGTACGTCAACGATTTCAACCTCTTCGGCCGCACGTGGCAGGTCAACGCCCAGGCCGACATCCCCTTCCGCATGGAGCCCGGCGACATCCGCCGGTTGCGGGTGCGAAACGGCAAGGGAGAGATGGTCCCGCTCGGCGCCGTCGCCTCGGTGAAAGACAGCGGCGGGCCGTTCGTGATCAACCGCTACAACATGTATCCGGCGGCTTCGATCAACGGCTCCTGGGGCCCCGGGATGAGCACCGGGCAGGTGATCGCCGCGATGGAGCGTTTGGCGACGGAACAGCTCCCCCGCTCGATGGGATTCGATTGGACGGAAGTCATGTACCTCCAGATCCTCGCCGGGCAGACCACGATGTTCGTCTTCGGCGGCGCGGTGGTCCTGGTGTTCCTCGTGCTTGCCGGGCAGTACGAGAGCTGGTCCCTCCCGCTGGCCGTGATCCTCGTCGTGCCGATGTGCATTCTGTGCTCCGTCGCCGGCGTCGCGGTGGCCGGCATGGATATGAATATTTTCACCCAGATCGGCTTCATCGTTCTCGTCGGGCTGGCGAGCAAGAACGCGATCCTGATCGTGGAGTTCGCCAAGGCCAAGCACGAGTCGGGCATGCCGCGCTTCGAGGCCACCCAGGAGGCCTGCCGGCTGCGGCTGCGGCCGATCCTGATGACCTCGTTCGCCTTCATCATGGGCGTCGTCCCCTTGGTGATCTCCCGCGGCGCCGGCGCGGAGATGCGGCGGACCCTGGGCACGGCCGTGTTCAGCGGGATGCTCGGGGTGACGCTCTTCGGCATCTTTCTCACGCCCGTCTTCTACTACGTCATCCAGTGGATCGCCGATCGCCGGCAGAGGAGGATCGAGGCCCGCGCGGCGGCCGCCTCCGGGGCCGGCCCCGGGCAGGCGTGAACGGCCCTGGGCAGCGTCGGTGCCCCTCGGCCCCCGCCGCGGACCGGGGGCCCCCGCCGACCGGGCCGCCCTGGCCAGCCGCGGTGCCTGTTGTAGAGGTCGTGCCGCGTGCGCAGGCTGTGCGGGGCGGCTTGTTCGCAGGGTAGCGGATGCGGGCAAAATGCCGATTCTCCAGAAAGCAACCAATTGCCCGCTGTTTCCAGGAGCGAGCCCGTGAGAGAAGAAGGGAGTCCGCCGATGCCCCGTGCCACCGCCCCGTTTGCCGTCCCCGCCGTACTGGCCGCGCTCGCCTTGCTGGTTCCCTGCCAGGCGACGGCGGGCGCCGACCGCTGCGCCCGGTCCATCCATGCCGAGCTGTGTTGCATGCGGAGCATGATCTTTTCCGGCTGCTGCACGGATGACTATTGCCCCAAGCCCGCCCCGTGCATTGCCTGCCCCTGCATCCGCTCGTGTCCGGACGATTCTTGCCCCAAGCCGCAGCCCTGCATCCCGTGCGTGAACGTTGGCCGCTGCCCGGACAACTATTGCCCCAAACCCTTGCCGGTCGTTTGCGACCCCTGCCGGCCGCCCGCCGTTCCGCAAGCCGCGCGGACAAGTCGATGAAGCCCGCCGGCCGACGGCTGGACGCTGCTCCTACTTCCGCTCCAGCGTGACGACGGCGTGCAGGCCGTCTTCGAGGAACGTCAGACCCATCGTCAGGCCGCCGAACTGTTCGAGCAGCTTGCCCATCGGGCTGTTCTCCGACGGCGCGATGCCTTGCCGCGGCATCGCGGCGGAGCCGTGCGCGGTGCAGACGATTTCGCGCCCGCCGGGCGCCAGCTGATAGCGCCCGCCGTCGGGGCAGAAGAAGTGGACCGCGTGGGCGGCGTCCGCGCGGCGGAGAATCTCCTCGGCCTTGACGCCCCCCTCGGCGGACAGGGCCAGCCTGGCCGCCGAGGAGAGCGGACCGAGATTGTTCAAGCAGGCCTCGCGGCTGGCCTCCGCCCAGCCGAGCCGGAACGCGGGCAGGATCTCCTTCCAGTGCTCGGGCCGGATGCGAATCATCGCGTGGGCCACCGGCCCCTCGCCGGCCTGCCTGCCCGACGCCCGCCCCTCGCCGCGCGACGGCTCCAATCGCTCGAGGTCTTCGAGAATGAACCGCTTGCTGGCCAGGTAGAGCCCGCCGCCGACGCGGGCGAAGAACACCCGCCATTTCACCGGCCCGAAGCCGACGCTGTAGCAGCGGACCGGCGGGCCGTCGCCCGAAAGCGGCGAGCGGTAGAAGTCCATCTCCAGGTCGAGCCATCCCCGCTCGTCGCGGGAGCGGGCGATCTCCGCCAGGTAGACGTCGAGCCGCTCGAGCGTCCGGTCGACGAGCTCCGCGTCGCGGACCGGCAAGGCCACATAGACCGGCGCGTTCAGCGACGCCACGAGAAAGCTGAACGGGTAGATGTCATCGTCGATCGCTCGGCGGCCCCCGCGGAAGTTCCGCAGCATCTCGCCCAGGAACTCGGTGAGGTTGAAATCGAACATCGGGGAGGCGTCGTAGACGTGCATCCCCACCTGGTTGCCGATCCCCTCATAGAGAAAACGCAACAACAGGTCGGCGTCGTCCTCCGCCACGGGGCGCGGCAACCGGCTGCCGAAAATCGTCGCGCCAGCGAGCTTGGCGCGGAGAACCTCCCTGGCCTCTTCCGGCTTGTTGAACCGGGCGGCCACGCTGAAGACGTTGCGGTCGGGAACCGGCAGGGCGTCGAGCGGCTCAGGCTCGCCGCCCAGGGACTGTGCCAGACCCGTGTAGAGCGAGTTGTCGATCAGCGGCAGGATGATCGTCTCCAGGCGGTATTGCTCCGGCGTCACCTGCACGCGAATCGCGATCGGATCGAAGAACCGCCGCCAGTACTGGCTGTAGCGGGCGACGAAATCCTCGTACTGCGCGGCCTCCTGGGGCGTCGCCGAGCCGAGTGC
Organism: Pirellulaceae bacterium; assembly: GCA_012744395.1. Taxonomy (GTDB): domain Bacteria; phylum Planctomycetota; class Planctomycetia; order Pirellulales; family Thermoguttaceae; genus JAAYCB01. The sequence continues at coordinate 1,826 of JAAYCB010000504.1, read as the reverse complement.
GATCTCGCAGCACGGCGTCAGGGATTGGGCGTGGCCGTGGTGCGAACAGGTGGCCGTCACGCCGTCTCCAGCCAGCGCGTATCGGCCGCCATCGGGGCAGCGATACTTGTCCTGGCCGAACAGGCCGGGCGCGCAGCCGCCGTCGGCCAGCTCTTCAAGCGACTTGGGCGCCCGGCCGGTCTGCGTCTGAAAGAGCATCGCGGCGTGGCCGATCATCCGCAGATGGTTGTAGCAGAGCATGCGGCGCTGCGAGGTCAGCTTCAGCTCCGGCCCGACGATCCGGCGGATGAACGGGTCGGAGAGGTAGACCATGCCGTCTTCCTTGGCGCCGAGCGGCATCAGCGTGCGGATGTACTTGTATTCGGTCGTTTCTCCGAGCCGCCGCACCGGCGTGCCGTCGCCGGTCTTGCCGAGGACCGCCGCGATCACCCGCTCCAGCGCCGCGCGGGAGTTGCTGCGAACGTGCAGATCGGGTTTCGGATAGGCGGAAAAGACGCTGATCGACCGATCGGGCGTGCGCACGCTGACGTAGGGCACTCCGAGCACGTTGCCGGTCGCCCGCACGGCGGCGGACCGCGACTTCTCCGCCGCATCGAGAAATCCGTCCATGCGAAGCTGGAAGACCCGCGGCTGTTTGACCGCGAAGAGAACCGTCGTGTCGCTGCCGGCGCGGAAGTAGAGGTCGCTGCCGGTGATCGCGATCTCTTCGACAACCATGTCGTAGAAGGGCCGCGTGACCGGATCGGTCTGGATGGCCAACTGCGTCTTCAGCCGCGAACTGGTCAGGCTGGTGGTGGCGTTGCCGATCGTCTGGGCGAACATGTGGGCCCCCCAGCGGTCACCCAGCTCAACGACCTGGAGCAGCTTCTCCACGGAGCCGAACCGCACAAAGTACTGGTCGTCGGGCACGCACAGGGCCAGGCGCGAGACCTCGGGCCGCCGGCCGGCAACCGACTGGGCTGCGAGCATCTTGCCCCAGGGGTGGCTCTTGACCTCCGGCCCCCGGAGCGTGGCCACCTTGACGGTCTCCTTCGCCCGAACGCCCATCTCGCCTACCAGGCCCGCCCCCTCGACCTGCATGGCGTCCAACTGGAGCGTCTCCTGGATCGCATGGGCGGCACTGAACAGGGCGAACAGGCTGGCATTGCGATCCGGCTGGCGCTGCCAGCGCCGATTCAACCGGCGAAGCTGTTCGGCGACCTCGTTCTGCTTGCCCTCGTTGTGGCCGAGTTGCAGGGCGACGTACTGCAAGTACGGGTCGTCGGGATGGAGGGTCAACTGCTGGCGAGCGTCGTCCAGCGTCCAAGGCGTGGGTTGGGAAGCCGCCTGCGCGACGAAAATTCGACCGGCGGCCGGCCCCCCCACAAGGGCACATGCCAGGGCAACGATGCACCACGGTTTTCTAGCCATCAGCGTCTCTCCCATTGTCTGAGGTTTGCTCGAGCGGACGGACCGGCAGCAAGTGCGCACACCCGCCACTGTTGGGCAAGGCTCGATCCGCCGCGAATTATAACGCGGCGGGCCAAGAAAGGGGGGAATCGGCAGTCGTGCGCCCTGGATTGCCGCACTTCCAAGCGAGGCTCCGCACCCAGAACCGGAAGAGCCAGTCAGAAGAATCCGCCCCCCATGCCTCCCATCCCGCTGCCCCGCTCGTAGATCTTGTCAAGCTGCTCGACCTGTTGGCCTTGAAGCTCCTGGTTGGCCTTCTGGAGACCCTCAAGGAGGTTCGTCTTCTGCCTTGACGGCGGGGCGGGGCCGTCGCGGCCGCCGACTTCATCGCCGCTCATGCCACCTCCCATGCCACCTCCCATGCCACCTCCCATGCC
>JAAYCB010000503.1 GCA_012744395.1 Pirellulaceae bacterium | reverse complement strand
GGGTCGGCGTCGAATCGGCCCCAGAGCGCCAGGCCCGGCACGATCAGCATCACGCTCGCCAGGACCGACAGGGTGCCGATGGCCATCATCAGGCCGAAATCCTGCACCGCGCCGACGTTGCTGACCATCAGCGAGGAGAATCCCGCCACGGTCGTCGTGCACGACCAGAAAACCGGCGCGGCGAGAATCCCACCCGCCTGGGAAAGGGCTGCGCGAGGCGCCGCCCCACCGGCCCGCGCTTCGCGGAACCGCACGATCACGTGGATCATCGTGGCCACGCCGACGACGGTCACCACGGCGGTCAGCATCGAGCTGACCATGCTCATCTCCAATCCCGACCAGGCGAGGACCGCTCGGGTGATCAGCACGGCCAGTTGCACGACCGCCAGCGGCACGATCACCCAGCGGAGGCTGCGAAACGACAGAATGATGACCACCCCCAGCAGCAGCGTCGAGGCCACCGCCAGCCGCGCCCCGTCCTCTTCCACGTAGCGGAAACCATCGGTCACCATCACCGGTTCCCCGGCGAGCATCCCCGGCGCAAGCGGCTCGGGCAGCGCCTGGATCACCTTGCGCATCCGATCGATCGTCTCCTGCCGCGAGACGCTCGCCTCCCGCTCGGACCGCAGCAGGCAGACGACCGCCGCGACCTGGCCGTCGGCGCTGTGGGTGTATCCCTCGAACAGGTCCCGCGCCCGGCGCGCCGGACCATCGTCTGCCTCGGCAACCCTTTCGCCGAGCGGCTGGTCGATGCTCAGTGTCGCGGCGACGCCCTCCACCGCGCCCAGCCGCCGGCTCACCTCGGCCGCGCGGCGGATTCCCCGCCCGTCGGCATGAAACAGCTCCGGGTCGGTGTAGACGGCCAGCACCACCTCGTTGCCGCCGAAGGTCCGCTTAAGCTGCTGGTAGGTCTCCAGGAGCGGATCGCCCGGCGCAAACATGCTCTCGATCGATCGCTCGAACTGGAGCTGCCTGGCCGGTAGAAATGCAAGCACTGCAAGCGCGACCGCCACCGCCAACAGCGGCAAACGCCGGGCGATCAGGAAATCGATGATGCGCTGGGCCAAGGCAGGTATGTTCCCGAGATCGTGACAGACGCGGCGGTTGGCAAACCAGCCACCGTACCACACCGGAGCGAAGGTCGTCCAGGGATACGTACCGCTTGCACGGCGCCGGAGCGGCTGGCCCGGATGATCCTCGAACAATGCACTGAACCGTCCGGATTGCCCCGCAGGCCGCGGGGCTCTCCTGAGACGCAACCCCGTTGCGTGCCTTGCCGGGCAGCGGTCCGGTGCAGCCAGATCGGGCAGCAGATTCAACGCCGCCCGCCCCGCCAAATGCCTCCCGTTCACACGGAATTCACACAAGCCGGCAAACTTGCCGGGCGAGCCTCGCAAGGGCCTTGGCAGGGCGGCTGGAACTGGTAAAATTACCAGCTACGCCGATCGGCAAGCTGCCACCTTGGGCAGTCCATGGCAACTTGGCGGCGCCTGCCGGGTGCCGTCTGGGAAGACGTCGCCCAACTGGCCGGAATAGTAGCGATAACTACTTGCTGATCAGCGATTTACGTCTACTACGCCCCTTTAGCTCAACCGGCAGAGCATCTGACTCTTAATCAGAGGGTTGTTGGTTCGAGTCCAACAGGGGGCACTTCAGAAAGCCTTGCGTAGCAATGAGTTACGCAAGGCTGTTTTTTTGG
>JAAYCB010000502.1 GCA_012744395.1 Pirellulaceae bacterium | reverse complement strand
CGTTTGTGTTCCGCGGTTGTCGTTTGGTGGCACGGTAAACAGCGCGGGCTGGTGGCGGCTACGGTTTTCACTTCGCCATGCGCGACTCGCTTTTTTTCGTCTCGTCCCGAAGGGACGGTTCTAAGCCAGCCCAGGGTGGAGCGCGGCGAGTGAAACGAGCCGGTGCGCAACCCTGGGTCAGGAGCCGCGCAAAACGCGGCCAGCCCCAACGGGGCGGTCCTAAGGAAGCGGATGACCGCGATGGTCAATCCCAGGCGTAGCGTCCATCGAGTGCGATCCCATGCCTTCGGCAGAGCGCCCGAAACGAAATCCGCTTGTGGTGTTCCTCCTGACTGGCGATTGTTAACCCTGTCAGGTCAGCGGATATCCCAATCCGATTCAAGTTGCGGCCAGCAGCCAACCGATACGCGCAGCGCGCTATTGTCGCGATCTCTAACGTCAATTCAGGAAGTCTGCACAGGCTGGCAAGACGCAATCGGATGACAACGGATATCCACAAGGCCGCGGTACTCTTGATGAGCCTGCCTGAGGATCAGGGCGCTCAGTTGATGTCGATGCTCGATCCGGCGCAAGTCGAGGCGGTCTCGATCGAGATCGCCAAGACGAGCGTGGTTGCGCCGGAGGAGCAGGCCCGGGTGATCCGGGGGTTTGCCAGCGCCAATCCCAACGCCTTGAGCGGGAGCGCGGGCGGTCTGGAAGTGGCGCGGAGCCGGCTTGAGCAAGCGCTCGGCAAGGGGGCCAGGTCGACGATCGACAACGTTCGCCAATCGATCGAGGGTCTGCCTTTCGAATTCCTGCAAACGGTCGACAGCCGGCACCTGCTGACGCTCCTCGTCGACGAGCATCCGCAGACGATCGCGCTGATCCTCTGCCACATTTCGCCGGTGCAGGCCTCGCGGATCATCAGCGGGCTGCCGGCCGATCGCCAGATTGCGGTGATTCGCCGAGCGGCGAGGATGCAGCAGACGAGCCCGGAAATCGTCCGGGCGGTGGAGGAGGGGCTGGAGCGGCGGATGGCCAGCGCGATGAGCCAGCGGTCCGAGAATGCCGGCGGCGCGGCGGCGGTCGCCGCGATTCTCAACGCGACCGACCGGGCGACGGCGCGCGCGCTTCTCGAAAACCTCGCCCAGGAAGCCCCGGACCTGGTCGAGGAGATTCGCCGCTCGATGTTCGTTTTCGAGGATCTTGCGAAGTTCTCCGATGGCGACATCCAGTCGATTCTGAGGAACGTCGAGAACTCCCAATGGGCGACGGCGCTGAAGGGGGCGAGCGAGTCGTTGAAGAAGAAGATTCTCGCCAACATGTCGAAGCCCGCCGCCGCGCTGCTCGAAGAGGAGATGGAATGCCTCGGTCCGGTCCGCGCGTCGAGCGTCGAGCGGATGCAGCGGCAGATCGTCGCCGAGATCCGCCGCCTGGAGAACGCCGGCGAGATTTCGATTCGCGGAGGCCAGGAAAGAGGAGCGTTCCATCCAGTAACGGCGGGCTGGGCGGACGCCGCGGACGCCCCCTTGAGCCTCCCGCAGCGGGTTTGTTAGCATGGCGTGATGCGGGAAAACCACACGCCGATGATGAGACAGTACCACGAGGCGAAGAAGGCCTGCCCGGACGCGCTGCTGCTGTTTCGCATGGGCGACTTCTACGAGCTTTTCCACGACGACGCCAAGATCGCCGCCCGAACGCTGAATCTCGCGCTGACCAGCCGCGACAAGGGGGAAAACGCGGTCCCGATGGCGGGTTTTCCCCACCATCAACTCGACGCCTACCTGGCCAAGCTGATCGGGGCCGGCCTCCGCGCGGCGGTCTGCGAACAGGTTGAGGATCCCAAGCTGGCCAAGGGGCTCGTGCGCCGCGAGGTCACGCGGGTCGTCACCCCGGGCACGCTGACGGACGAGACGCTGCTCGATCCTCGCGAGAGCAATTTTCTCGCCGCGGTCTGCCCGGGAGACTGGGTTGGGCTGGCTTGGGTCGAACTCTCCACCGGCCGCTTCGTGGCCGCCGGTTTCCCGCTGAAGCAGCTCGCCGATCAGCTGGCGCGGATCGCGCCCGCCGAGTGCCTCGTTTCCGACGAGGCGGAGCCGCTTCCCAGCTCCTGCGGCGAGCGGATGATGGTCACGCAGCGGCCGGCCTGGGCGTTCGCCCAAGGGGGCGCCGAGGAGGCCCTGGCGCGGCACTTCGGGACGGCGGGGTTGGATGGGTTCGGCTTCACCGATTCCCCGGCCGACAAGGCGGCGGTGCGGGCCGCCGGAGCGGTGCTCGACTATCTGGCGGAAACGCAGCGCGGCTCGCTGGAACACATCGACCGCCTGCTTCCCTACCGGAGCGGGGAGACGCTGGAGATCGACGAGGCCAGCCGGCGGAGCCTGGAGATTTCCCGAACGATCCGCGAGGGCCGCCGCGAGGGTTCTTTGCTGGCCGTCCTCGATCACGCCGTGACTCCGATGGGTTCGCGCCTGTTGGCCGAGTGGATCGCCAACCCGCTGACCGAAATCGGCGCGATCTCCGCGCGGCTCGACGCCGTGGAAGAGCTTGTGGCAGACGCGGCCCTGACGGAAGACCTGCACAAGGCGCTCCGCCAGGCATACGACGTGGAGCGGCTCTTGACGCGCGTGACGACCGGCCGGGCGACGCCGCGCGACCTGAGTTTTCTGGGGCGGACGCTGGCTTGCCTGCCGGCGATCAAGGCCCGGCTGACCGCGCGGAACAGCGATCTGCTCAGTTCGATCGAGGCCCGGATCGATCTCTGCGCCGAGCTGCGGAGCCGGCTCGATGCGGCGCTGGTCGACCAGTGCCCGCTGGCGGCCGGCGAGGGAGGATTCATCCGCGACGGCTTCCACGGCCCGCTCGACGCGCTCCGCGAATTGACGCGCGGCGGCAAGCAGTGGATCGCCCGCTACCAGGCGGAGGAGATGGAGCGGTCCGGCATCCCAAGCCTCAAGGTCGGCTTCAACAAGGTCTTCGGCTACTACCTGGAGGTGACGAACACCCACCGGGAGAAGGTCCCCGAGACGTATATCCGCAAGCAGACGCTGAAGAACGCCGAGCGTTACATCACGCCGGAATTGAAGGAATACGAAGAGAAGGTGTTGACGGCCGACGAAAAGGCCAAGCAGTTGGAATACGAGCTGTTCATCGAGCTGCGCCAGGCCGTGGCCGAGCGCCGCCGCCAGATGCAGACGACCGCCGCCGCGCTGGCGCAGATCGACGTCTTGGCCGCGCTCGCCGAATTGGCCCGGCAGCGCAACTATTGCCGGCCGGAGCCGGTCGCCGAGCCCGTGCTCGATGTGGCCGACGCCCGCCACCCGGTCCTCGATATCCTCCAGCCGGAGGGCAGTTTCGTGCCGAACGACATCCGCGCCGGCGGCGAGGCGGGCAACATCCTGCTGATCACCGGGCCGAACATGGCCGGCAAGAGCACCTACATCCGGCAGGTCGCCTTGATTGTGCTGATGGCCCAGATCGGCAGTTTCGTGCCCGCCGCGCGGGCGCGGATCGGCGTCGCCGATCGGATTTTCGCCCGCGTCGGGGCAAGCGATGAATTGTCTCGCGGGCAGAGCACGTTCATGGTCGAGATGACCGAGACGGCGCGGATTCTGAACACGGCCACGGAGCGGAGCCTGGTGATCCTGGATGAAATCGGCCGCGGGACGAGCACCT
>JAAYCB010000062.1 GCA_012744395.1 Pirellulaceae bacterium | reverse complement strand
GGGCGGCCGAGCGGATTGCGGAGATGCTGATTGGCCGGGTGATATCGAGAAATTCGGCGAACCAGGGCGAATGGCAGCCGCGTAGAAGGGTGGGAAAGGCCCCGCGGCAAGCGGAGCCGCCGCGGCAGGCGATCGGCATCCGCTAGGCAAGGAGGCGCAAGAGGTGATGCGGATTCAGGTTCTCGATCATGTGAGCATCCCGGCCCCTTCCGCGCCGGCGAGCGGTTGGCGGCGCGTGCTCCGCGATTGGATCGTGGTCAGCGGCGCGACCGCCGTTTGCCACGCGATGGGGATCGCGACGAGCCTGCTCCTGCGGATGCTGCTCGGCCCGGCCCAGATGGGCGTCTGGCAGGCGATCAAGATGCTGCTCAGCTATGGCAATTATGCCAACCTGGGCATCAGCAAGGGGGCGATTCGCGATTACACGATCGCGCTGGGTCGCGGCCAGGCGGCAGAGGGCGATCGGGGGCTGAACCTGGCGTTCACCTTCAACACGATCACGAGCCTGGTTTACGCGGCGATCCTGCTCGGCGCGGCGATCTGGGTGGGCTGGTCCGGCGAGGGGTTGTTCGCCGGCCCTTGGGCGGTCGGCTTGATCGTCGCCGGCGGCCTGGCGATCCTCTCGCGCTACGTCTCTTTCCAGGTGACGATTCTCCGCGCCCAGCAGGCCTTTGCGCTGACTTCGCGGCTCGCGATCCTGGAAGCCGCCCTGACCCTGGCGATCGGCGGGGCCGCCACATGGCTGTGGGGGCTGGAGGGGCTGTATTTTGGGACCCTGGTCGTGCTGGTCGCGGCGTTCTTGTTCGTGCAGGCCTGTCAGAGGTCGGCGCTCCGCTGGGATTTCGACGGGGCGGAGATTCGCCGGCTGATCGGCGTGGGCGGGCCGATCCTCTTGGCGGGAACGATGATCACGGTGTTTCGCTCGCTCGACAAGCTGATGATCCTCAGCTATCTGAGCGACCGCGAGTTCCAATTGGGCTGTTACTCCGTGGCACTGATGGTGTCCGGGCAGCTTTACGGCTTGGGGAACATGCTTTCGGTGGTCATGAACCCGCGTTACGGCGAGAAGTTCGGCCAGACGGGAAACCGCCGCGAGGTCGCGCAACTGGCGGCCGTGGCCAGCGAGTTGCACGCGGCGGCGATGGCCCTGCCGGCGGCCCTGACGGTCGTCCTGGCCGTACCGATTCTGCACTACATCCTGCCCGATTACCGCAGCGGCTTGCCGGCCGTGATCTGGCTGGCGCCGGGGACGGTTGCCTTGGTCCTATCGCTCCCCGCCGGACAATACCTTGTGGCCGTGGGGCGCGAACGGCGCGCCCTGCTGGCGATCCTGCCGGCGATTCCCCTCGCCGCCCTGGGCAATCACCTGGCGCTGACCCGTTCGGCGGGGCTGACGGGCGTGGCAGCGGCGACGGCCAGCGCCTATGTCGCCTACATGGCGCTCGTGGTCGCCGTCTCGTTCTGGCAACAACTCGACCGAGCGGGGCGGCGCCGTTACCTTGGACTGACCGCGCTGGGACTGGCGCCCACGCTGACGGCGGCGATCGCCCTGGAGCTGCGCTTGCCGGGCCAGCAGGCGGGCTTGGCGATGACCGTTGGCAAGGCGGCCGCGGTGATCGCGGTCTGGACCTTCAGCTGCGGTCTGGGCTGGCAGAGGGGCGGATGGCGCGAACTGTTCCGAAGCCGCCGCCAGACCTTCTGATCCCGGCACGAAGGAACCTGCGGGAGGGGGCCGGGTGGCCTGGATAGGATCGCACGATGAAACGGATGCCGCTGGTCGACCTGGAGCAACGATGCCAGAAGCCGGATCACCGACGGATCGGCAACTGGATGGCGCGGCGGCTGGTTCGCCCGGCCGCGTTGCGGGTGACCTGGCTCGTGTCGCCCTGGGGCGTTTCGGCCGGGGCGGCGACACTCGCCGCATGGGCGTGCGGCGCGGCGGCAGCCGGGGCGCTGGCCGCCGGGAGCGTTGCCGGCTGGGCGTGCGGCGCGGCGCTGCTGCAAGCCTGGTATCTCCTCGACCATGTCGACGGGCAATTGGCGCGGCTCCGCGGCACGGCATCGCTGGATGGCGTCGAACTCGATTACCTGATGCACCACACGATCAACCTGCTTGTCCCGCTGGGCGCCGGAGCCGGTCTGGCCGCGGCCGGCGGCAATTCGATCTGGGCGTTTGCCGGGGCGGTCTGGGCGATCTCGCTCGTGCTCCTTTCCGCCCGCCACGACGCCCGCTACAAGGCGTTCGTGCAGCGCTTGAAACGGGTCCGTGGCAGACTCGAGGTCCGTGGCGGCGGGGGTGGGCGGCCCGAGCCGCAGCCGCCAATGCCCGACGACTGGCTCCGCCGCGCCGCGTGGCTGGCCCGCAAATCGACGGAGATGCACGTTGTGATGAACGCGGTGACCGGCGTTGCGCTGCTGGGGATTGTCGCCGAAAGCGTTTTTCTGCCGGCCGCCCGCGCGTGTGTCGGCACGGCCGTACCGTTGGCGTTTTTCACCGCCCTGTGGACGATCGCCCGATCGCAGGCCCGCCAGGCGGCTGAAGCGGAGTTCGCCGCCTGGTACCGTGTTCCCCGCGGCAAGAATCTCGTCTTCCGCGACGGCTGGTGGCTGGTCGAGGAGGACAATTCCGAGAAGCCGGCCCGTTCGGGCAATTGCCGTCGCGAACAGTCGTCTTGACCTGGCCGCTCCCAATGGCCTATCGTGTTGGGTTGGCCAAGGAAGTCAGAGGGGCCCCAAGGAGGGAAAAGTCGAGGCCGCGTTTCTCGAATGGCTTGACAGCGCGGAGGTGTGCCGATTGTCTCGCCTCTGTCCGAAAGCGCGGACCCGCGACGCCTCACGATGCGGATCCAGATACTCGTTCTCAACTACAACGGTCGTTCGCTTCTGGCGGAGTGCCTGCCGACGGTCGCCAGCGCGGCGAGCCGATCGCGGCGCCGCTGCGAAGTGACGGTGATCGACAACGGCTCGCGCGACGATTCGGTCGAGTGGTTGCGGCGGAGACACCCGGGCGTCGGGTTGATCGAGTGCGAAAACCGCTCGCTCTGCTCGTTCAACGAAGTCGTCGCCTCGCTCGACGCCGACGTGGCGGTGTTGTTGAACAACGACGTGAAGCTCGCGCCCACGGCGATCGATCCCCTTGTGGAGCCGTTGGCGCCGCCCCCGCTGGGCGATCCCGTGTGCTTCATGACCGCGCCGCTCTGCTGGCAGATCGACGGTCGGACGTACGAGGGGTTGAAGACCGCCGTCCGCTGGCGATGGGGCCTGGTTCAAGCGACGGCGCGTTTTCCCGGCCACGAAGAGGTCGTCGATCGGCCCGACCTGACCGCTTCGGCGGGCGCGGCGATGGCCGTCGACTGCCGCAAGTTCGTCGAGCTGGGCGGGTTCGACCCGATCTACCTGCCCGGCCGGATCGAGGATCTCGACTTCGCCTACCGCGGCTTCCTGGCGGGCTACCGCGCCCGCTATGTCCCCCGCTCGGTCGCCTACCATATCGGGATGGCGTCGTTCGGTCCGGCCTTCGGGCCGTCGGGCAACGACCATCTGGCGCTGCGAAACACGCTTCTTTTCCAGTGGAAGAATCTCCGGCATCCGGCCCACGTGGCTCGCCAGTGGTTCCACCTGCCGCTGCGGCTGATCTGGGACGCGGCCCGCGCGCCGCTGGTGGGCCGCCGCCGCCGCTGGGCGCTGATCCGGGCATTTCTGGCCGCCGGGGCGCGTTGGCGGGCGAATCGGCCAGGGGCTGGCGCGACCGCCGGCGCCGCCAGGGAGCGCGAGTTCTTCCGGCGATTCCACCCGCAGCGGATGCGGACCAGCCCAGAGCCGGGCGACCTGTCTTACTGGCCGCGGCCGTTTCGCGTCGATGTCAGCGAACCGACCGCTCCGGCCGCCGCCCCGCTTCTCCAGCGGCAATCCGCCGGGGAGGCGCAGCGATGAGCCGGGCCACCCTTCAGCCAACCGCCGAACCGCTCGCAATCCGCCCCCCCAGCCCGGGCGACCACGCCCCGCGGGAACAGCCGCGGACCCGCATCTATCCGATTTCCCGGTGGTACCTGTTGCCGATCGCCGAGCGGCTCGCCAGCCGGCTGGCCGCCACCCGCGTCCGGCCGGTCCATGTGACCTTGACCGGTCTTGGGCTGGGGCTTGCCGCCGCCGGCTGGCTGCTGGCCGATCCGTCGGGCGGCCCGGTCGCCGCCGGCCTGGTTCTGGCCGCCTGGATGATGGACCGGACCGACGGGGCACTGGCGCGCCGGCAGGGGACCGGCAGCGTCTTCGGCCAATGGCTCGACGCCAACGTGGACGAGCTGAACGAGGTGGCGTGGCACACCGCTGCGGCCTACGCGGCCGCGGCCCTGGGGCAGACTCCGCTCCCCTGGTTTCTGCTGATCGCCTTTCTCGGTGGAAAGTACTTATTCATGACCGGCCTGGCCGAGCAGCGCTTGTTGGAGAAGGCCGCCGAGAGGCAGCCGGCCGCTTGGCCGGAGCGGCTGGGATGGCTCCGCGCCGCCTACCACCTGCCGGGCGACGCCGACATTCGGCTCCATCTCTTGGCGGCCGCGCTGGCCAGCGGCCTGATCACGGTCGAGTTGGCGGCCGTGGCGATCTATTACAACCTGCGATGGATCGCGCGGTTCGGCCTGGTCGCGCGGCGATTGGGAGGAACCTTGTGAACCGGATTCCGCTTCTCAGCGCAGCGTTGATTACGAGGAACGAGGAGGACAACCTCCGCGAACTGCTGCCGCGCCTGGGCTGGACCGGCGAGGTCGTGGTGGTCGACAGCGGTTCGACCGACGGCACGGTCGAGGTGGCCCGGTCGCACGGTTGCCGGGTGGCAATCCACGAGTTCGACACATTCGCCCGCCAGCGAAACCGCGCGCTCGGCCTGGCCCGCGGCGATTGGGTATTTTCGCTCGATGCCGACGAGCGGCCCACGGCGCGGCTCGTGGTCGAGATGCGGCGGGCGATCGGCAACCCGCGGTACGCGGCCTGGCGGGTCCCGATCCGCAGCGAGATTCTCGGCCGGCGCGTGCGCCGCGGCGGCACGCAGGACGACCGGCCGGTGCGCCTGTTCCGCCGGCGCGCCGGGCGGTGGCGCGGCGACGTTCACGAGACGCTCGCCGTGGCGGGGCGGATCGGCAGCCTGGCCGGCTGGCTCGAGCACCGCACGCTGCCGACCCAGGGGGCGCTGCTGGAGAAGATCGACCGCTACACGCGGTTGGAGGCCCAGGGCCGTGTGCGCGCCGGCCAGCCGCCGCGGCGCGGCGATGCCGTGGTCCTGCCGATCCGCGAAGTTTTCCGCCGCCTGATCTACAAATTCGGCGCCCTCGACGGCCCGGTCGGCTGGCAATTCGCGCTGTGGAGCGGCTACAGCCAGTGGGTGCTGGCCCGGCGCCACTGGCAGCTCTGGCACGAACAGCCTGGGGCGATTCGCCAGCCATCCGCCGCTCCCCATCCGAGATTGGCCGATATCAACCATGTTTGCTAGCACGCTCCCGCTGCTTCCGCTGGTGCTCGACGACGTTCCCTGGGCGCTTCGCCAGATGCTTGTCCAGGAGGGTCTGCCGCACATCGAGCGCGACCGGCGCAGTGCGCTGGGGCGGTTCCTGCTGTTCGATTCCCGCAACGGGCCGCTGCGGCGGCCGCGGGCCGGCCAGATCGCGATTGACGTGGAGCTCCTGCGGGCCCCGTTCGACGAAGACCCGTTCAGCCAGTGGTCCGATCATCGCCCGCAGCGTTTCGCGTGGCAGGTTGGCCCGCTGCGGCCGGCGGAGGAGATCGCCCGGGTCGATAAGCGAGCCCTGCGGCGCGGCGTGATGGCCCGCTTGCAGGAAGAGCTCGAGCGGCGCGGCGGAGTCTGGATCGGCCTGGCGCCCTATCCGCTCCCCTACCGCAGCGCGTTCAACTGGCGGATCGATTACGACGCGTTCGACGAGCGCGACTTCGCCCGCCTCCAGGCCGTCCTCTCGGCAAGGGAGGACGCGGTCAGCCATTTCGTCAACGGCTCGGCGTATCAAGGGCGGCTCGCCTGGGTGCGGCGGCTTGCGGGGCAGGATGTCGGCAGCCACGGCTACTGGCACCACACCTACCGGACATACGAAGAGAACCTGCGGAACATCGAGCGCGGGATTCAGGTGCTCGAAGAGGCCGGGCTGCGGCCCGCCGGGTTCACGGCCCCCGGAGGCCGGTTCAACCGATCGCTGCTGAAAGCGCTCGAGCGGCTGGAGGTCGGCCACAGTTCTGAATTCGCCCTGGCTTACGACGAGTTGCCGCTCTTCCCGGCCGGTTCGAGCGTGCTGCAAATCCCCGTCCACCCGGTTTGCCTGGGGATCGTTCTGGAGGCGGCGCGGAGCGATCAGCGCCGCCAGGCCGCCGAGGCGGCGCGGGAGTATTTCGCCGAGCTGGTTCACGCCAGGATTGACTCGGGAGAGCCGGTCTTTCTCTACGGGCATCCGACGGGGCGCCTCGGCCGTTATCCGCACGTCGTCGAGGGCGTGTTCCGAGAAATCGACGGCCGCGGCGACGTCTGGCCAGTCACGATGAGCGTTTGGGCCGAGTGGTGGCGCGCGCGGCGCCACATCCAGTTGCGGGTCGTCCGCGACGGAGAGGGCTACGCCGTGGAGCTGGTGCACAAACCGGTGCGGCATGGCCTGGCGATCGAATACCGTCGCGGCGCGCGGGTCGCCCGGTTGCCGCTGGAGGCCGCGAAGCTGAGATTTTCGCCCGCCGCCGTGGAATACCGGAAGCAGGAGCCGGCGGCGGCCGTCCGGCCGCTGCGGGTCGATTCGCGGCACGGGCTTCGCGGGCGAGTCCGCCGCTGGGTCGACTGGGAACGGGAGACGCCGGTGGAGGAGATCGCCCCGACGACGTTGCGGAACGTGGCGAAACGAACGCTCAGGACCCTCTGGAAATGAGGAGGCGCGACAACGGCATGTGGTCCCAACAATCCCCGCAAGCCTTCCAGGTCTTCCCGCTGGCTCCGCACACGGAAACGGACGTCTTCCTGGCGGGCAAGCTCACGGCGATGGTTGCCCCGGGCGGCGGCGAGACGCAGATGGAGGGCACCGCCGAGGGCCTCTGCGGTCTCGGAATCCGCGCCAGGATGTGGCGCCCCTGGGAAGAACCGCTCGGCAAGGTCCGCTGCCTGCACCTGTTTGGCAGTGCCGCGGAGCACCTGCCGCTGGTCGAGGCGGCGCGCCGCGCGGGACTGCCGGTGGTGCTCTCGACGATCGCCTGGTTCGACTGGCGGGCGTATTGGCGGCAGCCCGGAGGCCTGCTGGAGCGTGCGAAGTCCGTGACGGGCTATTTCGCGCGCTCGGCATTTCCCCAGTTGCCCTCCTGGCGGCGGCGGTTGTATCAGGCGGCGGACCTGTTGCTGCCCAATTCGAATGCGGAAGCGGCCCAACTGATGCGTTATTTCCAGGTTCCGGTGGAGAAGATCCACGTCGTTCCCAACGGCGCGGACCCGCGATTCGCCGAAGCCGATCCGCAGCCGTTTCTGCGGCTGCTCGCCCAGCAGGCGGCGGGGGCAAGCACAAAGGCCGCGGGATCGGCGCCCGGAGCCGGCCGGTTCGTGCTTTGCATGGGACGGATCGAACCCCGCAAGAATCAACTCGGCCTGATCCGGGCGATGCAGGGGACGGGAGTCCCGATTGTGCTTGTCGGCGACGCGGTGCCCGGTTACGAGCCCTACTGGCGGGCGTGCTGCGACGAAGCCGATGGGACCGTCTCCTTTTTCCCCCGGATCGATCACGATGACCCGCTCCTCGGATCGGCCTACGCCGCCTGCGGCTGCCTGGCCTTGACCGGCTGGTACGAGACGCCCGGCCTGGCGGCGATCGAGGCGGCGATGACCGGCACGCCGCTGGTGCTGCCGCGGGAGGGCTCGGCCGACGAGTATTTCGGGAGCGACGCGGTGTACGTCGCCTGCGACGACCTGCCGGGCATCCGCTGCGCTGTCCTCCAGGCCCTCCAGCGCCCTCGCGATCCGGCGATTGCCCGGCGGATTCGCGATCATTTCACTTGGACGGCCGCGGCGCAGGCCACGCTGGAAGCTTATCGGAGGGTCTGGTGATCGGACGTCCGCAACCGCGCAGAGGCGATCATCGCCGCGAGACCGCCGCGCTGGCCCGCGTCTCTTTGCGCCGGCACCCCCTGGGCGGTTACCGCTACGTGCGCTGGCGGTGGCGGCTGCTGTTCGCACTCGTCGACGTGCTGGGGACCGCCCTGTTCGCCGCCGCCGGCTGCCTGGCCGCGTTGTGGCGGCGGATTGTCCCGGCGCGGCGGGGAGAGGGGGGGACAACCGGGCGGATCCTCGTCGTGCAGTTGGATCATCTGGGCGACGCGATCATCACGGCGCCGATCTTCGCGCTGCTCAAGCAGCGCTATCCCGCCGCTCGGATCGAGGTCCTGGCCGCGCCTTGGAACCGGCGCGTGTTCGACCTGATCGCCGAAGTCGATCGAGTGCACATCTGCGCGAGGAACCGTTTTGCGCCGCGGCCCGGCCTGGGTTGGATTCCGGCGGTGATCGTGTGGGGGCTGAGGATGCGCCGGCGGCGTTTCGATCTGGCGATCGACGTTCGCGGCGAGTTTCCTCACAACGTGTTGCTGTGGCTGTGCGGCGCCCGCCGGCGGGTCGGCTGGGGCAGCGGCGGCGGTGGATTTCTGCTTACCGACAGGGCCGCCTACGTGCCCGACCGCCCGGAACTCGAGTCGCGGATGGCCCTGCTGGAGCCGTTGGGGATCGATGCCGGCGGCGCGGGGCGGCGGCCGCTGCCGCGGATTCATCCGACCGAGGCGGCCGACGCTTTCGCCCGCTCGGCATGGCGCCAGGCTTCGCCGGAACGCAGCGCGCGGCGCGTGGTGATCCACGTCGGCGCGGGGACGCCGGCCAAGCGCTGGCCGGTGGAACACTGGCGCGCCTTGCTGGCCGGCCTGGCCGCGCGGGGCAGCGTAGCCGTGGCCCTGGTCGGCGTTGAAAGCGATACGGCGACGGCTCGGGCGATTCTCGGCAGCCGGCCATGGCCGGTCGTGGATTGGACGGGCCGGCTCGAGATCGCCGAGTTGGCGGCCGTCTTGCAGCAGGCCGATCTGGCCATCGGGGCCGACTCGGGTCCGGCCCACCTGGCCGCGGCTGTCGGCACGCCGGTGGTCGTCCTGTTCAGCGGGACAAATCGCCTCGAGCAGTGGCGTCCCCGGGGCGCGACGGTGCAGTGGCTGCGGCATCCGGTCGCCTGCGCCCCGTGCCATCGCCGGCAATGCCCCGTGGCCAGCCAGCCCTGCATGAGGGGCATCCGCCCGGCGGACGTGCTCCTGGCAATTGAGAGACTGCTCGCCGCGGCGGCCGGCCGGGGTGAAGACCGGTCCGCGCTGGCCCCAGCCAAGAGAGGAGCCGAGTGATGATTGCACCGATCCGGGAATCGAACCGGCAGGCGCCGGAGGCAACAAGCCGCGTTGGAGAAATGCGGCGGATCGTGGCGTCGCTGTTCCTTTCGCCGGGCGGCGACGCGCATCGGCCCCCGGCGCCGATCGCCGCCTGGAAGGCCTGGAGTTTTCTCGCCTGGGCGGCGGCGGTCACCGGAATCTACTTCCTCACCATGATCGGAGTCTTCTGACGGCCCGCATGGGCAACACATTCCGCGGCGGCCGATCCCTCGATCGCCGCGCTCGCCCCCCCTCAGGACCAAGCGCCGCGCCGGCGTGCCCCGCGCTGGCGCCACCCTCCCGCAATGCTCGCACAATTCCAATCGCTGCTCACTGCTGCAATCCTCGCCACGGCCGCCTACGGCCTGGGCCGGCGGCTGCTCCGCGGCCTCGGGCTGCGCGGGGCCGATCCCGTGGCAAATCTGGTCTTCAGCCTGATGACGGGCCTGGTCGGCGCGGGGACCCTGCTCGCGGCGCTCGGGCTGGTCGGCCTGCTCTATCCGCCGCTCATCGGCGCGTTGACCCTGGCCGGGTGCTTCTGGACGGCCGGCGAAATTCGCCGTCAGCGCCCGGCGGAAAGTCGCTCCCTGTCGGCCGAACCGGTCGGCGATGCGGCGGAGAGCGACCCTCCGGTCTGGCTCGTCCGCTTTGCGCTCGTTGTGGCGGGGGTGGCCGCGCTGGGTTGCCTGGTGGGCGCCGCCGCGCCGCCCACGGCCGGCGACGCGCTCTGCTACCACCTCGAACTGCCCAAGGCCTTTCTGGCGGATCACCGCCTGGCGTTCTACCCGTTCAGCGAGAACTCCACCTTCCCGCTGCTCTGCGAGATGTGGTTTCTCTGGGCGATGGCGATGGACGGACCGGTGGCGGCGGGCATCGTTCACTGGCTGCTGGGCCTCTTGTTCGCCGGGGCGACCACCGTCCTGGCAACGCCGATCGTCGGTCGCCGTTGGGCTTGGGTCGCGATGTCCGCGGGACTGGTTGTCCCCGGCGTGACCAACCAGATGACCGCGCCGATGAACGACGTGGCCCTCGCGGCAGCGACGACGGTTGCCCTGGCGGCCTGGTATCGAGCGGTGGTGTTGGAAGAGGGCCGCCGCTGGCTGCTGGTGGCGGGAATTGCCGCCGGAGGCGCGTTGGCGATCAAGTACCTGGCCCTGCTCTTCGCTCTGGCGATGGTCGCCGGATGTCTCTGGGCCGGCCGGCGCGGCGGCGCGCGGCGACGGCTCGTGCTCGAAAGCGCGGCGGTGATCGCCGTCGTCTCGGCGGGCGTTGCCGGGCCGTGGTACGCCCGGGCGGCGTGGCACCGCGGCAATCCGGTCTACCCGTTCTTCTCGGAGGTCTTTCCCGCGCAGGGGCCGGTCTATGCCGATCCTCACGAGACCCTGCCGGCAAGCAAGTCGAAGCTCGGGCGGACACCCTCCGGCGCGCTGGCGGCGGCCTGGCAGGTAACGATGCACCCGGAGCGGCTGGGCGGCCGGGCGCATCAGCCGGGCGTGTTGTTTCTCGCCGTGCTGCCGGGACTGGCGCTGGTCCGCCGCCTGCGCGGACTGGGCACACTCCTGGTGATCGGCGCGGCCTACGGGTCGGCCTGGTACCTGCTGCGCCAGAACGTGCGGTTCCTCCTGCCGCTGATTCCGATCGCGGCGGTCGCCGCCGTCTGGGTCGTGGCCGAGATGAGGCGGTTCCCCCCCACGGCACGGCTGGCCGGGCGGCTGCTCGTTTGCGGCATCCTGGCGGCCTATGCCGGCCTGGCCGCGCTCCGGTGCAGCGGCCAGGCAGCGGTCGCAACCGGCGTGCAGAGGCGCTCCGACTATCTCGCGGTCGTCGAGCCGACCTGGCGGGCGGCCGAAATGTCGAACCTCTGGTTCGGCACGCGGGGGAGCCTCTTGAGCACCGATTATCGGGCGTTGTACTTCGACTGCCCGGTGACACGCGAGAATGCTCTCCGTCGCCACACTGGCTACCATCGCCAGATCGAACGCCCGGAGCAACTCGTGCCGCTGTTGCGCGGGAAGGGGTTCACGCACCTGCTGCTGGCCGAAAATCTGGGCAGACAGGGCGCCCAGTTCGACGCCACGCTGGCGACGCTGGTGGCCAACTGCCGGGCGGCCTGCGGTCCGGCCTCGCTTCCGGTCCTGGCGGAATACACGTTCGAGGATCTTGACCGGGGCCGGCGGCGATACCAACTCGTGCTTGTACGCTGAGCCGGATCGCGCGCGGACCGCCAGGGACGCGGTCTTAAGGGGCCGACTGCTCGCCAGGCCCGTCCCCTGGGGAGTCTTTGTCCGCGGGGCGGTCCGCCGGGCCAGACTTTCGGCTCTCACCGGCCGTTTTCCGACGGAGCTGCGCTTCAAGCACCGTCCGCTGGACCTCGACGTCGCGCCGCAAGCGGCCGAAATACAACCGTGTCGAAACGATGTCGGCCATGGCGAGCAGGGCCATCCACAACACGAGCAGCGCAACGCAAGACCAGTAGATAATCAGGGCCGCGCCGCCTTGATCGGGCGGGAACAGCCGGCCGCCGAGGATCGCCACTCCCACGACTCCGAGCATCGTGCTGGTCTGGATTCGCCGTCGATAACGGCGGCGGAGATGGCCGCGCTGCCGCTCGTCGAGGTTCTTGTCGGCCTCGACGGCCGCCGACCGCTCCCAGTGCGCCCAGATCAGCCACAGCGACGCCGCGACCAAGACGGTGCAAATCGAGAGCGACATCCAAAAGTCAGGGTCCATCTGCGTCGGACGCAAATCAGCGCCCGCCCTCCGCCGCCTTGAGCCACTCGCGGATCACCCAGCCTACCTTGGCAAGGCTCAGGGCCGAGCATTGATCGGGTCGGTCGTCCATCGTGTGCCAGGGCGGGTAGTCGAAGTCGATTACGTCGCACGTGGGGATTTTTCCCAGGTTCCGAAGCATCGTGTGATCGTCTCGAACGTAAGGCCCCCGGCGGGGAACAAACTCGCGGACCCCCAGTCGCCGGGCGGTCGACCAGATGTCGTTGACCAGCGGGCGCGTCTCCGGCCACCCGACGCTATAGCCCTCCTGGGGAATCCGTAGGTCGGCGTCGCCGATCATGTCGAGCAGCACACCCCAGCGATAGCGGCCCCGGTAGGGCAGCTTGCCACCGGCATACGCCCGTGAAAAATACTCCGAGCCGAGAAAATACCGGCCATCCTCGGAGAATATGAATTCCTCGCCGTCGAAGAAAACGAAATCCACGCCGAAGTGCCGCTGATGTCTCTCCAGGATCGTCCCGATCTCGTTTCCCAACTCCATCAACAGGGCGACGCCGCTCGCTCCGTCGTTGGCGCCGACGAATTCACCGCGAGGATTCCGCTTGTCGAGCATTGGATAAGGCAGCGTGTCGTAGTGGCAGCACAGCAGAATCCGCTCCGACCGTTCCGGCGCCCATTGGACGATCAGGTTCATCATCGGCACCGGCGCAGCCGTCTGCGGGTGCGGAATCTGGAACCATTGCTGGTGCACGGTGCCGCCTAGAGTGTTGAAATGCCGCTCCAGCAGGTCTTGCTGCGCGGCCATGCCTTCAGAGCCGCTCGGGCGGCGCCCGAGAGCGCAGATCGTCTTCAGGTATTCATAGGCCCGGCCGCCGTCGAACGGGATGTCTTCGAGGGTCAATCGCGAGGAGGCCGCCTCGGCATCCTCGCTCCACTTGACCGGTTGCGGCCAGATCAGCAGGCCGGCCGCCGCCAGGGCGGCGACCACCCCACCACCAAGCAACACCAGCTTCCAGAACGGCTTGGGGAGCGGACGGGTCGGGGGCGTCGTGTTGGCGGCGGATTTCCTGCGCATGGCTGCATTCTACCTGTTCCGGGGCAAGGCGGGCCATCCCGAATCGGCTGCCAGTCGCCAGACTTCTTGCCAGCGATGCCGGCCAGGCTCGTGCAGCGGTCCGTCCCTCTTCGCCCCCCGGCGGCACGCGAAGCGTCCTCCCGCCAAGCCAACCGGGCGGTGAAGAGCGGGTGGTCGGAAACGCCGCTCTCGACCCGGCTCGCGGACAGGCATTCCAGACCGCGGACGAGAATCCAGTCGACCCGATGTTCCGCGCGATCCGCACCACCCGAGGTGATCGCGTCGACCGAGCCGGATTCGGCGAGAAATCGTTGGATTCGCGGATCGCCGGGCGGGGTGTTCAGATCCGCCAGGAGAATTGCCGGCGGCTCGAGCGACGCGAACAGGTCAAGAACGCTCTCGAGCTGCAATTTTCGCTCCGCGTCGTTCGATCGGGTAACGTGGGCAACCAGCACGGCGACGTTTTCGGGACCGAAGCGAAGTTCCACCAGGAGCATGTTCCGGCAGCTCCGCCCGTGGCGGCGCGGCAGGGGAATCCGCTGCCACGCCACGACCGGAATCTGACTCAATAGCCCGTTGCCGAACCGGCGGATGCCGAACAAACGCGTCTCGGCCGGAGCGAACAGGTGGTGCTGGAAGCCTCCCAGCCGGGCGAGCTGTTCGGCCTGATCCCGCGGGTCGCCCCAGACCAGGCCGCGAACCTCGTTCAGGCCGACGATCTGGAGCCGGTCGAGGCACTCGGCCACTCGGCGTGCGTCGCGGCGGCCATCGGTTCCCTTGCACCCGTGGATGTTGAAGACCCCGACATGCAGGTTCACCGGTGGATCGCCACCCCCCGTTGGTTCGAGATACCCCCCGTCCGGACCAGTGGGCATCCGCCGGCCGCCGGCCAACAGGGTGAGCGCAACCAGAAGAGGTACAACCCCAAAGGTGATCGGTCGGCGAAATCTCATGTTGCCCGGCCTCGCAAAAAGGGCTACGATCCGGCCCCCTCACGATGGTGCCCAATGGGAGGCGCAGTAGCAAGGGGAACGGCAGAAAACTCATGGGAGAGCGCGTCATGATCGATGTTGCCACGATCACGGGACTCCACCGGATCACGGTCCGCCGCTGGCACCAGCAGGAGATCGACAACCCCTATGAGGGGTTTTTGGCGATTATCTGCCGCCAGCACGAGCAGAACTTCCGCCTCTGGCACGAAGAAGACATCGCCCGGAGCCGCGACGTCGGCGACGAGCGGATCGCCGCCGTGAAGCGGAACATCGACCAGTTCAACCAGCGGCGCAACGATCTGATCGAAGCGGTCGACGACGCGTTGATTGCGAAGATGGCCGATGCCGGAGTCCGCCCGGCGGCAGACGCCCGCCAGCATACGGAGACGCCCGGCAGCGTAATCGACCGCCTCTCGATTCTCTCGCTGCGGATCTACCACATGCAGGAGCAGATCGATCGCGACGACGCCGATCAGGCCCACCGCGACAAGGTTCGGGCGAAGTTGCGGATTTGCGAAGAGCAGTACCGCGACCTCTCCCGCTCCCTTGAGCTGCTCCTGGAGGATCTGGAGTCGGGCCGCGCGCGGCTGAAGGTCTATCGCCAATTCAAGATGTACAACGATCCGACGCTGAATCCGTACCTGTACGCGAAGAAGAAGCCGGCGGCTTGACATGCCGCCCCGGCTCAAATGCCAGCGGGCTAGCCGGCCCTCCCGGACGCCGCGGCAATCGGCTGGGCGCCTGCCGCGCAAAAGAAACGGCGGCTCGATCTTGACGATCGAGCCGCCGCATGATCAATCAACCAGGTCCCCTTCCGCGACATCGGTGCGAAGAGAGGCGGTTTGACGGGCGTCGCTAGGCCTCCGAAGCGGGCGCTGGGGCGGGCGCCGGCGGCGGCGCCGGGCCTTCTTCGACGGCGGGCTGATCGGCGGCGCCGCAGTCACAATCGGAACCGCAGGCGGAACCGCAACCAGGATCACAGGTCGGGCGGCAGCAACTGGGAACCGGGCAGCAAACCTGGACCGGAACCTGTTTGCACACCACGCGAGGCACGCAGCGGGTCACCGTGTAGGGGACCTGCTTGGCAACCATCCGCACGCAGTGAACCGTCTTGGTGCACGCAACCGGCTTGCAGACCGTGTAAGGAACCTGCTTGACGCACTGTTCCGCCACCATGCGGCAGACACGGTAGCAGACTTCCTTCTCGTGGACTTCCTTGACCATCCGGCAAACCTTGTACGTGCAGGTCTTCACCCGCTGCTCGGGAACCATCCGGCAGACCTGATAGGTGCAAGTCCGCTGCTCGGGCACCATCTTGCAGACCTTGTACGTGCAGGTCCGCTGCTCGGGCACCATCCGGCAGACCTTGTACGTGCAGGTCTTCACCCGCTGCTCGGGCACCATCCGGCAGACCTGGTAGGTGCAGGTCCGCTGCTCGGGCACCATCCGGCAGACCTGGTACGTGCAGGTCTTTACCCGCTGCTCGGGCACCATCCGGCAGACCTGGTAGGTGCAGGTCCGCTGCTCGGGCACCATCCGGCAGACCTGGTAGG
>JAAYCB010000501.1 GCA_012744395.1 Pirellulaceae bacterium | reverse complement strand
GCCGCCAAGATCTCGGCCGAGATGAAGAATGGCGTTCTCACGCTGCACCTTCCCAAGGCCGAGTCCGTCAAACCCCGGCGGATCGAAGTCAAGGCCGAATAGCCGCTGCCCGCCGGCGCGGCGCGCGACGACAAGCACCCGGCCACGGCGGCCCTGCCCCCGTGGCCGCTTGTTCAGCCCTCGGGGACAGGGCTGCCGCCGGCTCTCGCGGCACGGCGATCCGCCACGCCTGGCATCGTTGCCAGCGCAGAGCCCGGCCGGATCGGTTCGTCCCGCCGCACCCAGGCGGGGATCGGTCGTTGCGGCATGTGCCGTTGTGAATCATCGCCCCATGAACCGGCGGGTGGCCTGCGGGCCGAAGAGCGTTTGTGCCGGCATGAACAACGGCGGCGGCGCCACGTAGTAGCCGTGGTAATAGCCCAGCGGATGGTAATAATCGCTCGCGTACCCGTAAGGGTAGACATAGGACCCGTAGCCCGGGTAGACAGCACGCGGGCCGTAGTAGTAACCGGGGCGGTGATAATAGCCCGGGTAATGTGGATTCGGCAACACCACCGTGGCGCTTCCCGAATCCAACGATTCGGGCGTTTGACTCTGCCGGATCTCCGGGCGGAGGTTCCCCATGCTCCGCTGCGACGGATTCGGGTTCAGATTCCCCATGCTCCGCCGCGAGGGGTTCGGGGCGAGATTTCCCATGCTGCGGCGGGTGGAATCGGCAAACTGCGCCAAGGCAGGCTCGCTGAAGATCAACACCCCGAGCAGCGCGGCAGCGCCAACAGACCACCCGATCGATGGCCGAGACATACCTAGCCCTCCACGTCAAGACACAGCGGCTGTCGGGTCCCCCCACAATCCATTATCCGCGGCCCGGTCCGATCGGGCAAGCGCGCCAGCTCCCCTGCCTTGCGCCAAAATGCTCGCGGCAACGCCCGTGGACGCGTCTCTCCGGACCCCAGATTTCCGCGGCCGGGCCGTGCGCCGGCCTCCGCAAGCGGCAACGGCCGTTTCCCCCCCGACAATGGCCCCTCGGCGCCGCCTTAAGGAGATGGACTCTGCGGTCCGCCATAGTTCGGGAAGCGGTCCTGGACGGCGTGGACTTCCATCTCCTCTTCGCGCATCGCCTCCATCGCCCGGACGGCCGCATCGGCGGCCTGGATCGTGGTCAGGCAGGGCACCCCATGCGCCACGGCCGTAGCGCGGATCCGCCCCTCGTCGGTCCGCGCGCCCTTGCCGCTGGGAGTGTTCATCACCAGGGCGAGTTCGCCGTTGCGGATGTAGTCGATGACATTCGGATGCCCTTGCTGGACCTTCTTCAGCCGCGTCACCCGGACGCCGGCTTCGGCCAGCCTGGCCGCGGTGCCGCGGGTGGCCAGCAGTTCGAAGCCGAGCCGCTCGAGCCGCTTGGCGAGGCCGACGACGTGGTCCTTCGCCCTGTCGGCAACGCTGACAAAGACCTTCCCCTCGGCCGGCAGCACGGTGCCCGCCGCAAGCTGGCTCTTGGCAAACGCGATTGAGAACCGCTCGCTGACGCCCATCACCTCGCCGGTCGATTTCATTTCCGGCCCGAGCACGATATCCACGCCGGGGAACTTGACGAACGGAAAGACGGCTTCCTTGACCGAGACGTGGGCCGGGATCGGCTCGCGGTAGAAGCCGAGTTCCGGCAGGGTCGCGCCGGCCATCACTTTGGCGGCGAGCCGGGCCAGCGGCATGCCGGTCGCCTTGGAGACGAACGGCACGGTCCGGCTGGCGCGGGGATTGACTTCAATCACGTACAGCACGGGCCGCTCGTTCTCTTCCTTCACGGCGAACTGCACGTTCATCAGGCCTTGGACGTGGAGCTGCCGGGCCAGGGCGCCGGTCGCCGCGCGGATCTCCGCCACGACCGGGCCGGGCAGACTGTAGGGAGGGATCGCGCAGGCCGAGTCGCCGGAGTGGACGCCGGCCTCTTCGATGTGCTCCATCACGCCGGCGACGATCACCCGCTCCCCGTCGGC
This sequence comes from Pirellulaceae bacterium, assembly GCA_012744395.1. GTDB lineage: Bacteria > Planctomycetota > Planctomycetia > Pirellulales > Thermoguttaceae > JAAYCB01. Next base: position 3,764 of record JAAYCB010000501.1, on the reverse strand, counting down.
GATTGCGTCGACGTCGATCTCGATCGCGTCTTCGAGAAAGCGATCGATGAGCACCGGCTGGCCTTCGGAGACGAGGAACGCCTCGGCGACAAATTTCTCGAACTGGGCCGAGTCGTAACAGATTTCCATCGCCCGGCCGCCGAGCACGAAGCTCGGCCGGACGAGCGCGGGGAAACCGACCTTGGCGGCCTCGGCCCGGGCCTGGGCCAGGTTCCGCGCGATCCCGCTGGCCGGCTGCCTGAGGCCGAGGCGCTCCAGCAGGCTCTTGAACTTCTCGCGATCCTCGGCCGTCTCGATCGTATCGACGCTCGTGCCGATGATCGGAACGCCCGCGTTGGACAGGACCCGGGCGAGGTTCAGCGGGGTCTGGCCGCCGAACTGGACGATCACGCCGTCGGGCTGGACCCGGTCGTGGATGTTGAGCACGTCTTCGGCCGTCAGCGGCTCGAAGAACAACAGGTCGCTCGTGTCGTAGTCGGTGCTGACCGTCTCCGGGTTCGAGTTGACCATGATCGACTCGATGCCCAGTTCGCGGAGGGCGAAGCTGGCGTGGCAGCAGCAGTAGTCGAACTCGATCCCCTGGCCGATCCGGTTGGGGCCGCCGCCGAGGATCATCACCCGCCGCCGGCCGGGCGTCTTGGGCGGCACTTCATCCTCCAGGTACGCCCAGCGCCCGTCGCCCCGGCCGGTTGCCCGGGCGAGCGCCTCGTGGCCGGGCGGGACATTCTCCGCAGCGGTTTCGATCGGGTCTTCGTAAGTTGAATAATAGTAGGGTGTATATGCCTCGAACTCGGCAGCGCAGGTATCGACGGCCTTGTAGGTGGCGACGATCCCGCGCCGCTTCCGCTCGGCGCGAATCTCCATTTCCGCCTCGTTCCAGATCGCCGAGAGCTGGCGGTCGGAAAAGCCGAACTGCTTGGCCTTGCGGAGCAGGGCGTCATCGACCCGGCTGAGCGAGGCCTTCGTGCGGAGCTCGTTTTCCAGTTCGACGATCTCGGCCAGGTTGCCGAGAAACCAGGGATCGATCGCCGTCGCTTCGTGGAGCTCCTCGATCGAGATGCCGTACTTCAGGGCATAGCGGAGATACCATACCCGCTGATCGCCCGGCCGGCCGACTTTCGCCCGGACCTCGTCGATCGACGGCTGCTCGGGCGTGCCCCAGCGGTCCTTGGCGTCGCAGCCGAACCCGAAGCTGCCCACCTCCAGGCCGCGGAGGGCCTTCTGGAACGACTCCTTGAACGTCCGCCCGATCGCCATCGTCTCGCCGACGCTCTTCATTTGCGTGGTCAGGTCGGCGTTGGCCTCGGGGAATTTCTCGAAGGCGAAGCGGGGGATCTTCGTGACCACGTAGTCGATCGTCGGCTCGAAGCAGGCGCGGGTCTTCCGCGTGATGTCGTTGGACAGTTCATGCAAACGGTAACCGACGGCCAGCTTGGCGGCGATCTTGGCGATCGGAAAGCCGGTCGCCTTGGAGGCCAGGGCGCTGGAGCGGCTGACGCGGGGGTTCATTTCGATCACCACCATCCGGCCGTCCCTGGGATTGACGGCAAACTGGATGTTCGAGCCGCCCGTCTCCACGCCGATCTCGCGGATCACGGCCAGCGAGGCGTCGCGCATCCGCTGGTATTCCTTGTCGGTCAGCGTCTGGGCCGGGGCGACGGTGATCGAGTCGCCGGTGTGCACGCCCATCGAGTCGAAGTTCTCGATCGAGCAGATGATCACGACATTGTCGTCCTTGTCGCGCATCACCTCCATCTCGTACTCTTTCCAGCCGATCACCGACTCCTCGAGCAGAATCTCGTGGACCGGCGACGCGGCCAGTCCGTGCGCGACCAGGTCGTTGAATTCCGCCCGGTTGTAGGCGATGCTCGATCCGCTGCCGCCGAGGGTGAAGCTCGGCCGCACGACGCAGGGCAGCCCGATCTGGTCGAGCACCCGCTTGGCATCCTCCAAGGTGGAGACGGTCTGGCCGCGGCAGACGCCCAGACCGATCTTTTCCATCGCCGCCTTGAACTGGTCGCGCTCCTCGGCCTTGGCGATGACTTCCGCGCTGGCGCCGATCATCTCCACGTCGTGTTTGGCCAGCACGCCGTGGCGGTCCAGGTCCATCGCCAGGTTCAAACCGGTCTGCCCGCCAAGCGTCGGCAGCAGGGCGTCGGGCCGCTCCCTCTCGATCACCTTGGCGACGATCGGCCAGGTGAGCGGCTCGATGTAGGTCCGATCGGCCGTCGCCGGGTCGGTCATGATCGTCGCCGGATTCGAATTGACGAGGACCACCTCGTAGCCCTCCTCACGGAGGGCCTTGCACGCCTGGGTTCCCGAATAGTCGAATTCGCACGCCTGGCCGATGATGATCGGCCCGGAGCCGATCAACAGGATCTTGCGGAGGTCGTTTCGTCGTGGCACGTGATCAGTTCCTCTTCCAATCGCGAGGCAAGCCCGCGCGGCGAACCGGTTGGGGGCTGCAGCCCACCGCGAGCGGGGGTCGGTCTCCCTAAAATCCCATGAATTTATCACGCCGGAGGAGAGACTTTCAAGTGCCTGGATTGTGCCATCGCGTTGTTAACCCCTGCAGGATCGGTTAGACTCGAGCGATTTCCCGACACCGTCCGGTCGCCGGATGTCGCCTTCGTCTGCAAACAGCGGATACCTTCCGTTCCGCCGCAAGGCGATTTCCCAGGCCCGCCGGACCTGGCCGTGGAAATCCGCTCGCCCGACGATCGGCCCAACGCGGTGGCTGAGAAGATCGTGGATTACCTGCGGCTGGGCGTTCAAGTGGTATGGGACGTAAATCCAGAAACCAGGAGCATCACGGTCCACAGAACCGGCTCCGAGCCGGCAGTCTTTGCCCGCGATGATACGGTCACCGAACCGGCCCTGCTGCCCGGCTTCGCATTGGCCGTCGAAGAGACTTTTGCCTGGTGATCCCCACTTTTGGCGGGGCATTCTGCCCGTCCGGGTGACACCCCAGTAAGGTCACGAAACCCGCCGCAGTCCAAATGGATCGTCCCCAAACCGCCATCGGCAATTCGTAGCGTTGCCATCCGCGAGCCAATCTCCCGATCCCCTCTAAAGAGGTAAACAATTGACTTCGTCCGGCTTGGAACCGGCTCGGGATGAAGATTGACACCTCGCCGTAAGCTGTTTACAGTTAATATTTTGGCGTGCTTTTCTTGGTCCTTTTCGGACAAGCTTCAAGGCTCAATTCCCAATGGCCAAGATGAGGACAAGACGGTGGTTCGTGCTGGCACACTGAATTTTAGGGTTTGAACCTTGAAAATTGGATCTTGAGCTTTGATCCTTTTCGTTCACCGGGGAGACGGAAGTGGCGAACAAGGCCTGGGGAGGAGTCTTCGATCAGGCGACCGATCGGCGGGTCGAGCGGTTCACCGAGAGCGTGAGTTTCGACCGCCGGCTCTATGCCCACGACATCCGTGGTTCGATCGCCCATGCGCAAATGTTGTGCCGGGTTGGGCTTCTTGACCAGGGCGAGTGCCAACAGATTGAGCAGGCCCTCTGCGAAATCCAGCGAGAGATCGAGGAGGACCGCCTCCAATTCTCGATCGAATTGGAAGACATCCACATGCACATCGAGCGGGCGCTGATCGATCGGATCGGCGACGTGGGCCGAAAACTGCACACCGGCCGCAGCCGAAACGACCAGGTGGCGACCGACATGCGGCTCTGGGTCCGCGATGCGATCGACGAGGTTGACCTTGCGCTGGCGGAGTTGCAGGCGGCTTTTGTCGGCCGCTGCGATGCCG
>JAAYCB010000500.1 GCA_012744395.1 Pirellulaceae bacterium | reverse complement strand
CTGCACAGCCGGAGCAGGCTTCGTCCAGCGACGCCTGGCCGAGGACAAAACACGGTGAAAGAGCCGTGTGGAGAAAGTCTAGCGGACTACTCCGGCCTCGCGTCTACTGCTCGTCCAAAGGCCGGAACGGAAACGCCTCGCTCGGCCGGCGCGCGTGTTTCATGATCGCCGCCGCCTTCTGGACGATCTCCGGCCGGGCGTCCGCCAGGTCTTGCTGCTCGCCGATGTCGTTGTCCAGATTATAGAGTTCGATTCTCAGCGGAGTGCGATTGGCCTTCGCCAGCATGTTCTGGCGGACCGCCTTCCAGGGCCCCATCCGCACCGCCTGCTGGCCGCCGTAGGCGGGAAACTCCCAGTAGAGATACTCGTGTTGCTTCTGCTTCTCGGGCTGGCCGAGCAGCGTGGGCAGGAAGCTCAGCCCGTCGATCCCCTCCGGCGGAGCGGCGCCGGCCACCTCGGCCAGCGTCGGCAACACGTCGCAAAAGGCGGAAAGATGGTCCGTCGTCGTGCCGGGCTTGATCTTGCCGGGCCAGCGAGCGATCATCGGCACCCGGATTCCGCCTTCGTAGAGGCTGCCCTTCAGGCCGCGGAGCGGGCCGACGCTCTCGAAGAACTCGAAATCGACTTCCCGCTCCAGGTGCGTCGTGCCGTTGTCGCTGGAAAACATCACCAGCGTGTTGTCATCCAGGCCAAGCGCCTTGAGCTGGTCCATAATCCGCCCGAAATCCTTGTCCAATCGGCTGATCATCGCCGCATAGGCCGCCCGGGGCGTCTGGTGCGGGGTGTAACCGCCGCCGGCGCGCGTAAACGGCGTCTCGTCCCATTGGCCCAGGTAGGGTTTCAATTCCTCGTCGGGCACTTGCAGGGCCACGTGCGGGATCGTCGAGGGGAAATAGAGGAACAGCGGCCGATCCTTGTTCCGTCGAATGAATCGCAGAGCCTCGTCGATCATCCGGTCGGGCGAATAGTCCTTGCCCTTGAACGGGGCATAGCTGGCCGGATCATTCGGATCCGCCCCTGGCGCCAAGCCCGCATGGCCCGGTATCGGCGGATCGTTGGCCAAGACAACCTTCTCGCCGTTCCGCCAGAGCAACGCCGGATAATAGGTGTGGGCGTGGGCCTGGCAGTTGTAGCCGAAGAACAGGTCAAAACCCTGGCGGTTCGGATCGCCGCTGGTGCCGAACTGGCCGAGCCCCCATTTGCCGATCGCCGCCGTGGCGTAGCCTTTCTGCTTGAGCACCTCGGCGATCGTCACTTCCGCCTCCGGGATCGGTTCCTGGCCGGGGAACTGGCTGCCATAGCGCGCCAGCACTTCGGCGGGAAGCTTCGCCCGGCGGTTGTTGCGGACATGGGCGTGGCCGGCGTGTTTCCCGGTCATCAGGACGCAGCGCGACGGGGCGCAGACCGCGTTGCCGCTGTAGTGCTGGGTGAACCGGATTCCCTCGCGCGCAAGCCGGTCGAGATTGGGGGTGCGAATCTTCTTCTGCCCGTAGCAGCCCAATTCGGCATAGCCCAGATCGTCGGCCAGCACGTATACGATGTTCGGCGGACGGTTCGGCTCGGCCGCGTTGCCGGGCAGGGCGGGGCAACAGGAGACACAGAGACAGAAGAGCAACATCGATCGAAACATCGCGGGCTCCTGTTCAGAATCGGGGCCGATCGGATCGCCGGTTCGCCGCCAAACCTCCCCCTCCAGGGCCGATTCTAGGCGCCGGCCCGGCCGGCAACAAGCCGGCTCGACGCGGCCCGAGCCGTTTTCCG
>JAAYCB010000499.1 GCA_012744395.1 Pirellulaceae bacterium | reverse complement strand
GCCTGTCGGACCGAGATGCGAAGCGCACTGGGGCGCCGGATGATAGAGGTAGTAGTGCCCCGGCTCCTCCTTGCCGCCGGAGAGCTCGCAGCCGTGGGCCTGCTTGATCTCCTCGCAACTCGCCACCTGGCCGGCGTGATTGTAGCAGAACACGCTCATCGACGAGTCGAACATGTGCCACGATCGCCCGCCGTCCCACGACACCTCGCTCACCGTGTGGTCGCCCAACTGGACGTAGCGCGCCTGGTAGCCGAGCTCCAGCCAGGAGCCGATATTCAGCGCCGAGATGATCCCGCAGTTCAAAGCCCCGTAGGAGTTGAAGTTGAGAATCGGATCGGCGATATAACGGGTCCCCTCCCGGGAGCAACTCAACTGCCGCCGGCTGCGCCGCCCCCAGCGCCAGACCGCGATCGCCTTCTCTTCGGGCTCATCCCAGGCCCCGGTAGAGGACTCGACGAAGGACTTCATGTCCGTGTAATCCGGCTGGTTGTCGGTGACCAGGTGCAGGTTGTAGACCTGGGCCTCGGCCCGCGCCCCGGCGAGGACCACGGCGGAGAGCAAAACCAATCGGCGAGAAATGTTCATGGCGATGACTCGGACCTGCTGATGGCCAGCCGCGTGCTTGGAAAGGGACCTGTCCCAAGGCGTTCCATTGCGTATTAGCGCCCTAATTGGCCGGCTGTCAATACGTGGCTCACGCGTTCGCGGCCGATCCGCTTGCGTCCGCCGATCCGGGTCGCCATCGCCCCCGGCACGATCCGCGCAGTCCACGAGACGTCGATTGGCTCGAAGCTGCTCGGCCGAGTGGTCGAGGTGAACCTCACGGCCGGCCGGCAGGTGAAGGCCGGCGATGTTGCTTGTGCGGATCGACGACGGCGAGCTCCGCGCCCGGCTCCAGCAAGCCAACGCGGCGCTGCTTTCACCTCGCCCGCTTCACCAACAGCTTCTCGAGAACCTCGACGGCGGCGAACACCACCACGGTGATGCCGAACACCGCAGCCAGTTCCCATGGCCCGAGGGGCCGCGTGTGGAACAGCGCCTGTAGCGGCGGCGCGTAGACCACGGCCAGTTGCAGAACGACCGTCACCAACAAGGCCAATAACAGGAAGGGGTTCGCGGACAGCCTGAGGCGAAACAGCGGATTCGATTCGGAACGGACGCAGAGCGCCAATGCCATCTGGGAGAACACCAGCGTCGTGAACAGGAAGGTCTGCCAGTTCTCGGCATCCCGCACGAACGGCAGCCAGGCCTCGCCGCTGGCCAGGGAAAGGAAGGCCACGCCGCCGAGCGAGGCCAGGCTGAGGATCACCCCGGCGATCAGGATGAACGGCCCCGTGCCGCGCCCGAAAATGCTCTCGCTGGACGAGTGCGGCGGGCGGCGCATGACGTCTTCTTCAGCCGGTTCGACCCCCAGCGCCAGGGCCGGCAGCCCGTCGGTCACCAGGTTCATCCAGAGGATTTGCAGCGGCAGCAACGGCAGCGGCATGCCGCACAGCGGCCCGAGGAACATCACCAGCACTTCGCTGGCGTTGCAGCTCAGCAGGTACTTGATGAACTTGCGCACGTTGTCGTAGATCACGCGGCCTTCCTCCACGGCGGCGACGATCGTGGCGAAATTGTCGTCGATGAGGATCATGTCCGACGCCTCCTTGGCGACGTCCGTTCCGGTGATCCCCATGGCAACGCCGATGTCTCCCTTCTTCAGCGCCGGCGCGTCATTGACGCCGTCGCCCGTCATCGAAACAACATGGCCCTGGGCCTGAAACGCCGCGATCAACTGCAACTTGTGCTCGGGCGCGACGCGGGCGAACACCGATACGCCGGCCACCGCGCTCTGAAGCTCCTCGGCCGACAGCCGATCCAATTCCTGGCCGGTCAGGAAGCGCTCGTCGTCGCCAATCCCCACCTGGCTGGCGATGTGCCGTGCCGTGAGCGGATGGTCTCCCGTGATCATCACGGGCCGGATTCCCGCTGCGCGGCAGGCCTCGACGGCGTCTTTGACTTCGGGCCGCGGCGGATCGATCATCCCGAACATGCCCACGAAGATCAGGTCGCGCTCCAGTTCGCCCTGCTCGACGTTTGCAGGGATCGCATCCATCGGGCGCAGGGCGACCGCCAACACGCGCATCCCTTGGGCCGCCAGGTTGTCGTGGGCGGTGCCGATCCGCTCCCGCCAGGCATCGTCCAGCGGCTGGCAGCGCCGTTCCACCCAGACCTCGCGACTGACTTCGAGCAGACTGTTCAAAGCGCCCTTGGAAAAGGCGACGTAGGACGGCCAGTCCGTCCCCGCAGCGCGTTGCTCGAGCACCTCCCGCAGGCTGGCGGGAAGGGTTGCCTCCGCCGAGGGGATGCGGTGGACGGTTGTCATCCGCTTGCGCTGCGAATCGAAGGGAACCTCGCTCGTTCGCGGCAGCGACTCTTCGAGGGGCCCCTTCACCGCGCCGAAACGCGCGGCGGCCAGCACCAGGGCGTTTTCCGTCGGGTCTCCGATCGCCCGGTAGGTCCCCGGTTCGCCCTCCTCCTTGCGCAGCATGGCGTCGTTGCACAAGGCGCCGGCGATCAGCAGCAGTTCGAGAGCAGGCAGCACCCCCTCCCCCACCGGCGCGCCCTCTTCCGCGGTCAACTCGCCGGGCGTCGCGCCGGCTGTCGGATTGACCTGCAACTTGTGGTTGGCCACGTCGATGACCGTGACCGTCATGCGGTTTTCCGTCAAGGTGCCGGTCTTGTCCGTGCAGATCACGCTCACCGACCCGAGCGTCTCGACCGCTGGCAACTTCCGAATCAAGGCGTTGCGCTTGAGCATCCGCTGTGCGCCCAGCGAGAGGGCGATGGTGACAATCGCCGTCATGGCTTCGGGCACGGCGGCCACGGCCAGGCTGACGGCTGTCATGAACAACTCGGTCGACTCGACCCCCTGTAGCCAGCCGATGGCGGAGATCAAGGCGACAATCGTCAACGCGGCCACGGCCAGGACCTTGCCCAATTGTTCCAGGCGGCGTTGCAGCGGCGTCGTCTCGACGCCGACCGACTGGATCATGTCGGCGATCTGGCCCAACTGGGTCTGCATTCCCGTCGCAGTGACCACGATCTCGCCATGCCCGTATGTGACCGTCGTGCCGAGATAGGTCATGTTCCGGCGATCAGCCAACGGCCTGGCTGATTCGAAGACGATATCCGCCTGTTTCTCGACCGCCACGGATTCGCCGGTCAGGGCGGACTCTTGAATCCGCAGGTTCACGCCGCGGACAATCCGCCCGTCGGCCGGGACCACGTTGCCCGTCTCCAGTAGCACGATGTCTCCGGGGACCAACTCCCGGGCGGAGATCTCCCGCACGTCGCCGCCGCGCCGCGCGCGGACGCGGGGAACGGACATCCGTTTGAGGGCGGCCATCGACCGCGCCGCCTTGAACTCCTGGTAGAATCCCAGTGCCGCGTTGAGCACGACAATCGCCAAGATCACCACGGCGTCGATCGGCTCTTGCAGGAAGATGGAGATCGCCGCGGCGACCAGCAGGATCACCGTCATCACGCCGGAGACCTGCTCCCAGAGAATCCGCCAGGGCGACCGGCCGCCGCGTTCCACCAGTTCATTGGGACCATAGCGTTCGGTTCGCCGCTCGGCCTCATCCGCCGCCAGGCCCCGCGACGCGTCGGTCTCCAACTGCCGGCAGACGTCATCGTGGGCCAACTGATACCAAGCCTTGTCCATCCGCAGTCCACCTTCTGTTTCTGTTGCCCGACGACAACATCTCAACGCCAGCCGCGACAATCCGTACCGCCACGCACTCGAGCGCGGATGATGCCGCCGCCAACCGCCGATCGACCGTGCATTGAGAGAGTATAACGCCATGCGACCAGGGGATTACAGTCCACGGAGTCGGAAAAACGGATCGGCGGTCGTCGTCCCGGACAAGCGGGACCAGCGGCTACCGGCTGTACTGCAACAGCCGCCGTTCGCCCTCCAGCGACCGGATCCGGGTCGCGTCCTGCGTCCCCTCCAACGTCCCCTCCAACGTCCCCTCCAACGTCCCCT
>JAAYCB010000061.1 GCA_012744395.1 Pirellulaceae bacterium | reverse complement strand
TCCGCCTTGCAGGGAACGCGGGTGAAGATCCACGAACCGGTATTGAACGGCTCGATTTTCGCCATCGCCCAGTTGAGCGGTTTATCGATGGTCGTATACTCGGCGCCGCCCGGGGTGAACATCATCTTGATTCCCGTCATGCCGGTTTTCTTCATGTAGTCGGAAGCGTACTGGGCCAACCGGACAGGGTCTTGTCCTCCGCCTGTGTCATCCATGGAAACCCATATGCCGTCGCAGCCAAGCTGAATCAACTCGTCAAACGTCTGAGTCAGTTTCGAATAGTCGCCTTCCGGCAGTTGGCAGGACACGGTTCCATAGACAAAGAACGCCCGTTTCTTGTACTCCTTGAAAACGCGATGGAACAATTCCGTATCAATCGGCTTGCCGGGAGGACAGCCCATCGACGATTTGCGTGCATCCATCTTCACGGTGGCCGGCTGGTCCGGATTGTCGCGGTAATCGCTGTAATTGATCCGCGCGTGAATATAGGCGTCCAGTTGACCGGGCTGAATCTGCTGGGCCATAACCGAATGGGGACGCCCGCGCCACGGAATGCTCGGCCAGTCCTTCACCGCCGCAACGGCAACCTTCGCAACGCCGTCGACGTCCTTTCTGATCAAATCAAAGAACGCCTCACCGCCATAGATCAGTCCGCCCATGTCCGCGCCACGGATGGTAATCCAGTCGACGCCGTTGCGCTCTGCAAAGCCAATGGTAAATCCATTGAACGGCAAGTCTTCCAGTAGTGTGCCGGAAAACTCGTACACCTGCTTTACAGCACCGCCGAGCTTGTCGGCCGTCAAGACCGGGAAGGTCTGCTTGAAGCGGCGTTCGATATGCGTCTGCAAACGGCCGGCCGCGTAAAGTTCCTGTTCCGAAGCGCCGGGCGCAACAACAATGGCCGCCGTTTGCGCCGTACCCAAGACCAGTGTGTCGCCCGAGGCCGTGTACTCCTTCGGCCGCGGGACCATCGGACAGTCCTCCGCAAAGACAACGGCGCTCAAACACAACAACGCACCAGAAAGAAGTGTGGTCTTCATTTGTCCTCCTCTGCAAATGCTCCTGACTTCTCACCGAGGCTGCGACACTTCCGTCAGCATCTCAACGACGGCGATCGTGACTTTCCGCGACGCTTCGACATCTCAGCGCACCAGCAGGACGCGATCCACGAGGACCTGGGGGGTGGCTGGGGAATCCTTCTGGTACGGGCTGCCGACGAGCTTGATCGAGGCGTAGACGTTCCACTGGTTGTCGGCTTCGGGGAGGTAGGCGGAGTCGATGCCGATGCTCAGCAGCCAGCTCCAGTGCACCCAGAGGATCGTCGTCGGCTCGATCGCGAACTTGCCGAGATGATAGAGGTGGAATTTGCCGTCCTGGGGAATCTCGGCCTGCGGGATCGTGCGGTTGGCGAGGAATTTCTTTTGGGCGCGGTTGTAGACGCCGAGGTTGAAGGGACGGGCGTGGTACTCGGGGCCTTTGCCCTCAGGCAGGATGCCGGCCTTGCCGCCCAGGCCGTCGGGGTCGGCGACGACCTGGATGCCGCCGCGGAAGCTGGCCCAGTTGATGTCGACGACCTCCCGGCCCTTGAACTCGGCGGGAAGCTGCCTGGCCTCGCCGGTGAATCGCAACTTGTCGGTTTCGATCCGGAGCCTGGCCTCGGCCCGCTTCGCGCTATTGCGGAGATACGCCTCGGAGTTGTAAAAGATCTCCGCTTGCAGGAGTGAGTTCTTCTCGTAGCGGTCGAAAAGCGTCAGGAGGTCGGCGGGCGGATTGCCGCCGGCAGGGAGCTTGTCCTGATAGCGACGCTGGAGATTCAGCAGGGCCGCATCGACCGGGACGCGCTCGCGGCCGATGTTCCTGAGCAGCACCGGGTCGCCGGCGGCCAGGCGTTCGGCTTCGTCGAGCAGGCCGTTGACGGTGGCGAAGAAGTCGCGGTCGAGATAAGCCAGGGCGTTGGGCGTGGTCAGCCCGAGGGCCGCGTCAGCGGCCGTTTCGCGGTCCTGGAGGTAGTTGATGAATTTGAGCATCGGCGCGGCGGCGGGCCCGTAGAGAGCCTTGCAGAAACGCTCCGCCAGTTGGTCGTAGGACTGTTCGGGATCCTGCATCATCTTCAGCCCAAACCAGACTTTGAAGGGAAAAAAGCTGGTCACGTCCGGGGCCTCGCACTCGACGAACAGCGTTTTCACATGGTGGTCGCGGTAGAATCGCAGGTCCTCCTGGAGATGCCGCGCGTTGAGATACGGCGGATGATAGGGCTTGGTGTAGAGGATCCAGTAATCCCAGACGGCCAGGTTCGGGGAGATTTCCGCCCAGCGGACGAAGTTGTCGTGGTAGTCCTGGTTCCGCGGATGGCTGACGGGGAATTGGGTGTCGGCCTTGCCGGACGGAGAGAACTCGCAGCCCAGTTTGCAGACGCGGACGAGCACGTTGCCGGCCGGCTTGATATGCTTGGGCGGATCGAGCGTGAAGGTGTAGGCGAACGTTTGGACGTAGATCTCGGGGTAATCTCTGGCGATCTCGGCCGCCACGGAGTTGATGAAGTCCAGGAGAACACCGCTGTACGCGCCCTCGCGCTCGAGCACGGCCAGGCAGCCCGGACACTGGCATTCGCCGTGGCAGTCATTGTGGCTGATGTCGTAGATCCGCGGATAAAGGGCCGGCGAGGCGGACTTCTCACGATCGCGCCGGATGAACGCACGAAGCTGCCCGCAGACGGCTTTGCGGACATCCGGGTTGGTCAGACAGATTTGCGAGGGCCCCGAACCCGAGGTCGACCGCACGCGCTGGCCCTTCTTGTTCAGGGCGAACCATTCGTCGGGCCAGTCCTTGGTGGTGTAGGCGTGGAACGTATGACAGCCCCCGGGCGAGCCATGGGGCTCGCAGCCGCCCAGCTCTTCGGGGATGTGGATCTGGGCGTTCATCTTGTTGCGCACGAGGAACCGAATTGTGGCGTTCGACAGGCCGACGCCGCTGTAGATGCAACGGTTCATGATCGCCGGTTTGGCACGCACATTCCACGAGATCGCCTGGCGGCCAAGCGTCGGAACGCATTCGGACTCGACGTCGGGCCAGGTGACGCCGAGCCGTTCGAGCAGGTCATAGACGCCATACAGCGTGCCGCGAGGACGCCCGCCGGCAAGGATCAAGTTTCCATCCCTGGCCCGAAGAATCCACTCCTCCCTGTCAAGCTCTCGGCAATCGATGCCCGCCTGTTTGGCCAGCGCGGTCGGGCCGACGTAGATGGCCGACTGGGCCGCCTCGGCCTCGGCAGCGATCACGCACGGCACGCCGGTCATTTTACTCAGATACGTGTCGAGTTCCTTGGTGGCCGTCTGCTCGGCGATCGTCGCCGAGTCGGCGAGGACGATGGTCACTGGGCGGCTCTTTTCGAGGACGAAGACGTCTTCCCCGGCGGCAACCGAAGCAAGCAAGGCGAACGTCAAGACGAAGGCGACGACTCGATACATAGCGGGGCTCTCTTGGGGTTGTGGAAGGCGGGGGCTGGGGACGCAACCTTCACGTTCCCGCGCACGGCGTTGGTTACTCCGCCTCGACGTTCAGCCCGCCGAGGTTGTACGATCCCTGCATGAGGAGGACGATCTCGTGATCGCCTTCGCTGAGTGGGACGGACTTCAGGACCGCTTTGCTGGTATGGCGCCAGTCGGGGAATTCGTGCGCGGGGGTCTCGAATTCGCCGACGGCCTTGCAGTCAACCATGAGTTTCGGGCCCCGCTGGTTCGGAGATGGGGTCCCGTATTCCAGCGTGAACGTATAGTTCGCCGTTCGGTTGACGTGAACGGTGTACTTGAGCCACTCGCCGCCGGAGACTCCGCCGACAACGCTTTCGCCCGCATCCACGTCTTCGCTGGTGCGGAATGTCTTGCTGGCGTTGTTGCCCGGCGTGCCGTCGGAATAGGCAAATCCCTGTCCGCCCTGATCGTAATGCGACAGCATGATTTCGCCCGGCAGTTGGATCGGTTTTCCGAGGTACGGCGCCGTCTTGCCGTCCTTGCGAAGCAGTTTGACGACGTTTTCCGAGCGGCCGACGTTGCCCCTTTCGTCTTGCGCAAAGATGCAGAACGCGTGCAGCCCGCGGTCCCAATCCGGCCGGATTCCGGTGCGGCCCGGCTTGACGAAATTCGTGCCGTCGTAGTAGTCCTGCGTGATTCTGACCACGAAATCATAAGGCGGCGCGGACCGGTAATCCAGCAGCGCGCCGCTGTCGAACAGGTAGACCCGCTTGATCTTCGCGCCGGTTTTCGCCGACGGTTCGACCTCCGCCTCGAAATGCAGTTCTTCGCCGGGCTTGAGAATATAGGTGGACGGGTCAGGCTTCTTGGCCAGCCTGACAACCGGGTCGGAATCGTGCGGATATTCGTAAATCCGCACGTAATCGACGAAGAAACTCTCGGGAAATTTTCCCTTCGTCGGATCGCCGCCGGACTTGCCGCAGCAGCCGGAGAGAATGGCGTGCAGCGGAACGCAACCCGCCGCGTGGTTGAAGGGGTCGAACGTCACCGAGCTGTACGGGCTGTGGTTCGCTTCCGACGGGATGAGCTTCCCGTTGAGGTAATACGAGACTTCGAAGGGCGTCCATTTGCAGGCCACGACATACCAATCGTCGACCTTGCCTGGCAGCGTGGAGCGGTAGTTCCAGCTTCTCAACGTGCCGCAGGCGAAGACGTGCAGATTGTGGTCGAGGACGCCGCGCGGCTGTTCGCCCGGATGATTCGGACCCATGTAATAGTCTTCGTAGATGTCGATTTCCCAGCCGTCGAGGAACGGATTGGACGGTCCGTGCGTGCAAAGCCAGAACGCGGACCACCAACCGGATTGCTGGCGGAACTTGACCCGCGCCTCGAAATAGCCGTGTCCGAAGACCTCGTTGGAATAGAGGCTGGCGCTCTTGGTCTTCGTCTTGTCCGGGGTCGCCCAGTTGCAGACGATTTCGAGCAGTCCGTCGTGGACTTTCGCGTAGTCCTTCTCGCTCGTTGGGCTGAAGTGCCATTTGCCGGTGTCGACCCGGTCCCCATCGAACGGCTCGTCGAACACCTTCCTCCAACCGGCCTCGACCGGATCGAACTCCGGGGACAGATCGATTTTGAACGGTGTCGCGGAGGTTTTCGCCTCCTCCACCGCCAGGCCGATGACGAGATTGTCGACGGTCGCCTCAGCCGGTGCATTTTCCGCGATCAGGCGATAGCTGAACTCGACGGCTGAGAATCCAGGGACCTTCCGGTCTCCACTCGCGCTTGTCGTCTTGCCGTCGACGAGGCTGTGAATCGATACGGTCCATTTACCGGAGCCGTTGACGCCGAAAACGAAGTCGGCCGGCAGGCAATCCGCGGGGATTTCCAGCGTTTCGAGCCGGTTCTCGTTCTCGAAAACCAAGAGGGTCAGGAATGCCGAATCTTCTCGGGAGCAGATCCGGCACGTCATATCGGAGGCGACGATTTCCAGTGCAGCGTCTTGTCTCTGGGACGGTTCCCGCCCGAAATTCTGGATACGGACTCCCGCGGCGGCAAACAGGTTCGCGTCCGCCTTGTCGGGGAGCGGCTCGACGTTGTTCGGGCAGGTGATGGCGAGTTTCGCATCGGTCTTGAAGACTCCCTGCCCGGTCACCGAGAGCAGCCCCGGTGTCGGATTCCCCTTGACGAGCAGCGGGTTCCCGGAGCAGCGCACCGAGGGACCGTCGAAATTCTCCTCGAAAGTGCGTTTGGAAAGCTGTAGCCTGCGGACGGCGCCGCGCAGATCAAGCGGGCCGGCGAGTTTCAGAACCGAGCCGGCCCTGTCCGTGACGACCCGGACCGCGATGACGTTCGTCCCCTGCCGGAGCCGGACGTTCTTGACGTGGCTGTCGATCTCGACGGGCGATTGGGCGTTGCCTGGCGGAGGAGTGTCGAAGACTGGCTCGCCGTTGAGGTAGTACTGCATCGCCCCCGCGGCGCCCGCACCGACCGTGATTTCGCAATCGTACTTGGCCTCGATGGCGGCGAACGCCCATCCGCATTGGCGCGAGGCGGAACCGGCCAGTGGGGCGAAATCCAGCGTGTTGGAGATCAGGCTGGCCGTCTGGGCGCTGGCTCCGCCGAACGTCTCCGGAATCGACCGGAGCTGTTCCCGCGACGGCCTGAGATTCTTGTCGGCGGGCCCGAAGATCGTCCAGGATTTGGGCATGCGGGCATCGCCGACGATTCGAGCCGGCTGGATGTCGAGGGTCAGATTGCAGAGCTCTAGCTCCGCGCCCATCTTGCCGCCGATGGCGAGCGTGACGGCCCGCGTTTCGCAGGCATGTCCGTTGTCGATGGGAATCGTCAGGACGTGCGGCTGCCACGTGTCAGAGAGGTTGAATGGAGAACTGACGATGACTCCGTTCCAGGCGCCCTTCTCGCCCCATCGATAAAACGTGGCCCATCCCAGCCCCTTTCCCTTTGCCAGGAATGAAAGACGGCCGACGGAGCCGGAGCGGGCGGGGAATCGCGCGCGGGTCTGGATCGCGCCGCCATCGTCGCCAAGTATGTTGGTTATGCTCAATGCCGTGTCGCCCCGATAGGCGCCGGGTATGGTTCGGACGTCCGGGAACGGTTTGTAGCCGCCCCATTCGTGCATCACCCAGCCGTCGGGGAAGCCGCCAGGCGCTTGGGACTGAAAGCGGCCGTTGACGTCGATCGGCTCTGCCGGCAGCGCCCCGCACATCAGGGCAATCAGCAACGGAAAAAGGATCGTGGTCTTCATGGAATGCCCGTCTGGACTGACAAGGAATCGCTTCTTTCGGCCCGTCGACGCCCATCTCACCGAGTGTCCGG
Source organism: Pirellulaceae bacterium (assembly GCA_012744395.1). GTDB lineage: Bacteria > Planctomycetota > Planctomycetia > Pirellulales > Thermoguttaceae > JAAYCB01. Next base: position 1,907 of record JAAYCB010000061.1, on the reverse strand, counting down.
GGACGGTCGCGGTTCAAGGAGAGGAAGCGGCCGTTTGCTTCCATCCAAGCAAGATTTGAGCCTTTTTGGCTGCACCCGTCAAGGATCGAAGCGGCGCTTGAGCCGTTTCAGTTCCGTGTCGTCCTGGTTTTGAAACGGGTGATCGGCCAACGCTTCGGCCATTCGGGACCGCACCGGGTCGCGATGCAAGGCGTCGGCCAGGGATTTTCGCTCGCACGCGACGGGCTGGCCCGCCAGGTGCGACCGCCGGCCCCATTGAGCAAGTTCAGCGACAGCGATGCTCGTCTCGCTGCGCACGGCCTTGATCAGCGCCTTCGGCACGCCGGTTTCTTCGAGGAACCCTTCGCCGAGCCTCTCCCCCAGATCGGGCGTAAGCGCGCGCGTCTTGCGATCGATCAGCCGCATGCCGTCGGCCACGGCCCCGTAGATGCCGACCACACCGTAGGGCACCTGCCGGGAAAGCAACTGGAAGTTGGCTGCCGAGCCAGCGGCCTTTGAAACGGATGGCGACGATCGATTTTTCGCCAACCTCGCCCGGCGCCGAAGCAACTAGCCAAGTTCGTCGATCATCACTCACCGTGATGTTTTGCGCGTCGATAACCAGCGGCTCGTTGCTGAATCCAGCATTTCAAGGCAGCGCTTGGATGGTCGTTCGGAAACAAGAAGCGACGGACGTCGTTCGAGAACTTCTCGGCTACGATCGGCCACAGCCGGTGCCCAATCGCTTCCCGCCTGGCGACCTCGGCAATCAGGTTGACAATATGGCCTCTAATCCCGTCACCAGCCCGCCGTGAGGACCCGCTGTTTCTCCGCTGCGTCCAATACTTGGCGGCATGACTCCCAGTTGATCTTCGCGACGTGCGTGTATCGAAGCTCGAAGGGGTGGCTCTTCGGCAATTCGTCAATGATCTTCTTCGGCCGCTCCTTTTCGCCGAGGGCCATGGCCACCCAAGCATCTTCCAGAACGTCGGGAATCTGGCCGAACAGGCTGAAGATGTCCTGGAGACGGTCGGAGAGTAACTCGTGCACGCGGTCCTCGACCGAATCCTTGTACCGCATGTTGTAGACCTCGACCGTGTCGTGAATCTGGCCGATCCGCTGGATTCGCCCTTTACGTTGCTCCAGTTTCGTCGGGTTCCACGGCAAGTCGAGATTGATCAGCCGCGCGAGTCGCTGCAAGTTGAGTCCTTCGGAAGCCGCGTCCGTGCCCAACATCAGGCGGATCTCGCCACGGCGGACCATCAACTTCAGGTCGTCGCGAGCTCGCGGAGCCCACTCACCACCGAGCATGATGCCCGACGTTGTCGGCCCGGAGTAGACGGCGATCATCTCGTCATCGAGTTCCTCCGAAAGCTGTTCCGCTAGCCATTGGATGGAGTCTCGATACTGGCTGAACACGATGCAGCCCATCCGCAGCCAACCACGCTCAAGCAAGCATTGGCGCACAACCACATATTTCGGGTCCCGCTCCTGATTGGCACGCAGAGCGGCGACAAACCTCTCCAGCAGATGGCGTTCCTCGCTGGTCAGTGAGCGGGAGAACTCAGCGCCGGCGACCGCGGCCAGCTCGCCGGAGGCCTCGTCTTCTTCGTCCTCGTCGATGTCCTCCTCGATGTCTTCCCACTCGGCGAGCAGCTTCTCCGCAGTCCGCAGGCCGGCATGGATCGAGCTGCCCACGCGGCGGAGGAGCAGCGTCTTCAAGAAACCAGCCGCCTTCATCCGCTCACCGAGTTTCTCGCAAAACTCTTCGGCCAACTCGTATGCCTCCCGCAAATAAGGAGGCAAGCGAATCGCATCCTTGTCGCCCTCCCCCAGCAATCGCACACTGATCTTCTGAAGCAGGGGCTCGTGGGTCTCGGGGTCGATCTGATTTTCTAGCTGCTCGCGAGTGCGGCGAACGATGCGGC
>JAAYCB010000498.1 GCA_012744395.1 Pirellulaceae bacterium | reverse complement strand
TCGCTCCCCGGGTGATGGGAAACCGCCGCCTTGACTTCGGCCATCGCCACCATCGGCAAGTAGCGGCAGAAGAGCAGAAAGAGCGTGAAAAACAGCCCGAAACTGCCCAGCAGCATCGCCACGTCGATCCGCGTCGGCGCGTAGTGCCCCCAGCTCGACGGGAGGAAATCGCGGCTCAGCGACGTGACGATGATCACGAACCGCTCGAACCACATCCCCACGTTGACGAGGATCGCCACGATCACCATCATCCAGGGCGTGGTCCGGCACTTCTTCAGCCAGAGGACCTGCGGGACAACCACGTTGCAGACGACCATCGTCCAGTAGGCCCAGTAGTAAGGCCCCCTCGCCCGGTTCAAAAAGGCGAACAGCTCGTACTGGCTGCCGCTGTACCAGGCGATGAAGAACTCGGTGGCGTAGGCGTAGCCGACGATGCAGCTCGTGGCCAGGATCACCTTGTTGATGTTGTCGAGGTGGCGGATCGTGACCAGTTCCTTGAGGCCGAAAAAGGCCCTTGCCGGGACGATCAGCGTGACGACCATGGCAAACCCGCTGAAGATCGCCCCGGCGACGAAGTAGGGCGGGAAGACCGTCGTGTGCCAGCCGGGCACCTGCGAAACCGCGAAGTCGAAGCTCACGACCGAGTGGACGCTGAGGACCAGCGGCGTGGCCAGCGCCGCCAGCAGCAGGTACGCCCGCTCGTAGCGGTGCCACTGCCGGGCCGATCCCCGCCAGCCCAGGGCAAACAGGCCGTAGGCCAACTTCCGCCACCGACTCGCCGCCCGGTCCCGCAGCGTCGCCAGATCCGGGATCATCCCCAGGTACCAGAAGAGCAGCGAGACGGTCGCGTAGGTGCTCACGGCGAACACGTCCCAGAGCAGCGGGCTGCGGAAATTCGGCCACATCTGCATCTGGTTCGGGTAGGGGGCCAGCCAGTAAACCACCCACACGCGGCCGATATGGATCGCGGGAAAGATCCCCGCGCAGATCACCGCGAAGATCGTCATCGCCTCGGCGAAGCGGTTGATGCTCGTTCGCCAGTTCTGCCGGAACAGGAACAAGATCGCCGAGATCAACGTCCCCGCATGGCCGATGCCCACCCAGAAGACGAAGTTGACGATGTCCCAGGCCCAGGCCACCGGGATGTTGTTCCCCCAGACCCCGACGCCGCGGACGAACAGGTAGCCGATCGCCAGGAACATCACGACCGTGAAACTGGAGGAGACGGCAAATGCGGCATACCAGGCGAGCGGGGTCTTCTCGCGCTCGACCACGCGGCAGACCGTTTCGGTGATCAGGGCGCAGTCCGGCGCGCAGGTGATCAGCGGCGCTCGCTGCCGCGGGTCGTTCGAGGTGTTGTCGCTAATCGCGATGGCCGGACTGGTCATGCTCGCTGGTGTCCAAACTCGGGTGGGGATTGCGGATTCGCGCCAGATACTTCGTCCGCGGCTTGACGTTCAACTCGGCCAGCATCCCGTAGGCCCGATCCGATCCGTGCGCCGCCGCCACGCGGCTCTCCTTGTCGCCGAGATCGCCGAACTCGATCGCCCGTGCCGGGCAGGCCTGCTGGCAGGCGGTTTCGACCTGGCCGTCGCGCACGCGGCGGCCGGGATCGCCACTGGCGACCGCCTCGTTCCTGGCGGCGATCTTCGCCGCCTGGATCCGCTGCACGCAGTAGGTGCACTTCTCCATCACCCCCCGCGAGCGGACGGTCACCTCGGGATTGAAGGCCATCTTCAAGACGCCGTTGCCGGGCTCTTCGAGGTGGAAGTGGTAATAGAAGAAGTTGAAGCGGCGGACCTTGTAGGGGCAGTTGTTCGCGCAGTACCGCGTGCCGACGCAGCGGTTGTAGACCATGTCGTTGAGCCCCTCTCGGCTGTGCACCGTCGCCGCCACGGGGCAGACCTGTTCGCAGGGGGCGTTTTCACAATGATGGCAGGCCACCGGCTGGTGCACGACCGAGGGAGCTTCCGGGCTGCCCTTGAAGTAGCGGTCCACGCGCAGCCAGTGCATCTGGCGCCCTTCGAGCACCCGCTCCTTGCCGACGACCGGAATGTTGTTCTCCGCCTGGCAGGCCGTCACGCACGCGCCGCAGCCGATGCACTTGCTCAGGTCGATCGACATCCCCCAGCGGTAGCCGTCGTGGGAGTGCTCCTCCCAGAGCGACTTCAGCTCGTCTTCCTTGGCGCCGCCGGGCAGATGCAGCGCGTGGGCGATGACTTCCGGGTGCTCAAGATACGCGCCGCGCGTCGCCTCGCGGACGAGTTGACCGAGCCGCCTGGCCTTCCCCTCCAGCGCGATCGTGTCGATCGCATGATGATCCTGGGTCGTGGCCAGCCGCGACACGCCGCCCAGCGGCTCGACCGTTGCTGGTCCGTCGAAATAGGGGGCTTCGCAGCGCCGCAGCCGGTAGGCATTTACGCCGACCGGCTTGACTTGCAGCCGGGCGCTGCCGCCGACCTGGCCGGCCGCCGTGCGGCCGTAACCCAGGGCAATTGCCAGCGTGCCCTCCGCCTGCCCCGGCATGATGAACACCGGGACTTGAATCTGCCGCCCGCCGCTGGTCAACCGCACGAGCCTGTCGCCGGCAAGGCCCCGACGCGCCGCGGTCGCCGGCCCGACCAGCGCCGCGTTGTCCCAGGTCAATCGCGTCATCGGGTCGGGAAGCTCCTGGAGCCAGCCGTTGTTGGCGAAACGCCCGTCGTAGACGCTCCCGCCGCGCTGAAAGACGATCTCCAGCCCGTCCGCGCCCTTGGAGTCTTCGTCAGGCGGTCGGGGTGGCGGTCCTTTCTCAACAAGCCGCGGCGTCTCGGCCGGCCAGGCGCTCCCCTGCACCAGTCCGTCGTGCAGACACTTTCGCCAGCCCGATTCGAACTCTTCGCCGGCGATCAGGTCTTTGAACGTCTCCCGCACCTGGTCGTATCCGCCGGGCGCTTCGATGCCGGCAAGCGACGCGAGCAGTTCGATCTTCGACCGCCCGCCCCAGAGTGGCGCGATCACGGGCTGGACGATGCTGTACGTTCCGTCGAAGCCGCGGGCGTCGCCCCACGCTTCGAGGAAGTGGGCCTGCGGCAGGTGCCAGGTGGCCGCTTGGGACGTCTCGTTGTCGAACTGGCTGACGTGGATCCTCGTGGCCACCCGCGAAAAGACCTCGCCGAACGCCAGGTCGGCCGGCGCGTCGTACACGGGGTTGCCGCCGAGGACCAGGAGCGTCTGCACCTCGCCCCGCTCCATCCGGCCCACCAGGACCCGGAGCGCTTCGAAGTGCGCGGGGCGCTCCGGATCGGGATCCTGCGTGTAGACGACCGTTTGCCCCACGTTGCCCAGCGCGGCGTTCAAGCGGTGCACGGCCGCGTGGACTTCCGGCGGCTGGCCGGGGCCGGCAACCAGCAGGCCGCCGCCGCGATGGCTCTTCAGATCGTCGGCGATGGCTTCGAGCAGGCGTTTCCGCTCGGGCGGCGCCTGCCCGACGGCACCGGCCACCATCGCCTCCAACTGGTTCAGGAAACCGCCGATTTCACTCGACCGGATCGCCAGGCGGTGGTCGGCCGCGGCCCCGGTGATCGTGTAGCAGCTCTCGATCGCATACAGGCGGTTCATCCGCTCGTCCGGCTGCCGCCGCCCGGCGAACTGCCGGATCGCGGCCAGCGCGGCCGGGTGATCGCCGAACAGATCGGCGTCGAGGCAGACGATCACGTCAGCCCGATCGAGGCGGAGTTGGGTCCGGTATGCGGTCCCGAACGCCTGGATGCTCCCCAGCCGCTCATGGTCGCGCGAAAGCGGCTCGTATTCATGCCAGGAGGACTGGGGAAACGCCTCGCGAAGGCGCCGGCGCAATCGGGTGACCGTCGGCGAGCTGTCGGCGTCGCTGAGCACGGCGAACCCCGCGCCTTTCTTCTCCCGCAGCCCGCCGAAATGTTCCCGGGAAAACGCTTCGAACCGTTCCCAACTCTCCGCTGTACCCCGGCTGCCCGGCTGGCGGTGGATCACCTGCCGGCTGCGATCCGGATCGTAGAGGCCCAAGATGGCCGCCTGGGCCAGCGCGTCGGTCGCCCCCAGGCTCTGCGGATGCAGGGGGTTGCCCTCGATCTTGACCGGACGGCCGTCGAACGCGGTCACGAGCAGCCCCACCGCTGCGCCGGCGAGGTCCATCGCCGTGGCATACCGCTCGGGCTGGCCGGCCATGCGCCGTTCGGGGCGCTCGGCGAAGGGCAGAATCTCTTCCTTCTCCCAGCGGCAGCCGGCCGTGCCCGCCAGGGCCAACGAAGCGCCCATCAACTGGAGCCACCGGCGGCGGTTGATCCCTTGCGGGTCAGCCTGTTTGGGAAACTCGGCTTCCAGCAGCGCCCGAAACTCCGCCGCATCGGCCAGTTCGGCCATGCTTCGCCAGGGTCTGCGGCCGTTCGCGTGAGAGTCTAACGGTGGCATGTTGAGCAGTCGGTCGACGGTTGAATGTTGTTGATTCTCTGAAGCTCGGCGCCGATCTTCCGCCGCGCGGCCTGGTCGGTCTGCATCGCCCAGTCCAAGTCGGTCAGCCTGTCACCTGGCACAAGATGGGGGGCCGGGTCGCGATGGCAATCCAGGCACCAGCCCATCGAGAGCGTCTCCACCTGTTTGACCTCTTCCATCCGGTCGACGCGGCCATGGCAGGAATAGCAGCCGACTCCGCGGGAGACGTGGGCGCTGTGGTCGAAATACGCGAAGTCGGGCAGGTCGTGGACACGGACCCAGGGAATCGGATCGCCCCGCTCCGCGCTGCGCCGAACGGGGGCGAGCTTTTCGCTGTCGGGCAAGACCTGCTCGTGGCAGTTCATGCAGATTTGTGTTGAGGGGATCGCCGCGTGGGCTGCACGCTCAACGCTCGTGTGGCAGTAGCGGCAGTCGAGCCCGAGATCGCCCGCGTGGAGCGCGTGGCTGAAGGGAACCGGCTGCTTCGGCACATAGCCGACGTCGGTGGTCTGCGGCGAGCCGACGAAATAGACCAGCCCGACGAGGTAGACCGGTGCCAGCGCAGTCGCGACCGCCAGGAGCGGTCGACCCCGATCGATCCACGGCGGAAAGGGAGAGCCACGCATCTTTGCTCCGGGCATGCCTGCCGCGTCAACACTCTTGTCCAGTTCTCGGTGGGCAACGAGCCGCCTGCGTGCCGGGCTTGGCGAAACCGCGGCGGGACAGTCGCAACACGGCTTGAGCAGGGACGTTGGCGCATTCTACGCTCCACAGGGACGTGGGAAAGGAGCCAGACGCGGTGTGCCGCGTGCGGGTGTCGGCACCGCGCCCCGCATTGGCGGTTCGGCGGCGGAAATCCGCCAGGGCACATTTTGATTTGCCCAAGAAACGGGCTGCATGTCTGCTTGGCCGGCCCCAACGAACCTGTGAGGATCTTGCCGAACCGTGCGGCGAGACACTTTCGTCGCAGGTCGCTGGGGCCGCGGAGAGGGTCTTCTGCTCGTCGAGGGCACGCCCGGGACAGTCGCCACGATGTCTTGAGCAGAGCCGGCATTTTGGCTATAGTCACCGGGCCCGGACCCGTCTCGGCGCGCTGCCCGGTCCGCTGACGCTCCCCGGCAAACGGCCGGGGCTCTCTCCGGTCCGTTGTTCCGGCCAAGGGATGCGCGGCAGTCGTCACCCGGCCGCCACCTCGGAGGTGGGCGAGCCGGCGGTCGGCTTCCCGGCATCCTCGCGACCGTGCAAACCCGCAGGGCCAATCCAACGATGCTTCTTGGCGTACTCAGCGATACCCACGGGATGATCGAGCCGGCCCGGAAAGCGGTCCGCGTGCTGCAAGACCGGAATGTCAAGCACGTAATTCACTGCGGCGACATCGGCTCGCCGGGAATCGTTCCGCTCTTTGAACCGTTCGATGCCCACTTCGTCTTGGGCAATTGCGACAACGCGATCACGATGCCGTTGGCCATCGCGTCGGCGGGCCAGACTTGCCATGGCCGAATGGGCGAACTCCAGTTGGAGGGCTGCAAGATCGCCTTTCTCCACGGCGACGGCCCGATGGCGATCGAACGCTTGCTGCAAGAGGGGCAGTGGGACCTGATCTGCCACGGCCATACCCATGTGGCCGGCGTCCGCTCGATCGGCGACGTGGTTGTCGTCAACCCCGGCGCGCTCACCCGATGCCGGCGGCCCTCGCTGGCGGTGATTCGCGTGCCCGAACTCCAGGTCGCGGCGATTGCCCTGTAGAGGCTCTCGGCGGACCCAAACCGCCCTGCTTGCCAGCCGGTCCGGGCTAGAGTGACAGCCTTCGTCGCCGCCGCCAGCCCACCACGGCGGCCACGCCGCCAAGCAGCGACCAGACGACCAGCGTGCTCGGCTCCGGCACGTGGGACTGGGAAGGCACAGTCGCACCGACGGGGTTTCCACCGGCATCCACATATAGAACGGGGTCTGCAGACCCGGTATTGCCCCCTTTCAGGAGGTACCGCCGATCTCCCTTAGTCTCCGCAGGGCTATAGAGGATGGCGGTGTACGTGGTGCCGGCAGACAACGCAATTGGCTGCTGCGTGTCCTCAAAGAAGACCCAAGTCGGATTGATCTGGAATTTTTCCGGTGAGAGCGTCACGCGCAGCAACGGTTCAATTTCTTCATTGTAGCCGGGACCGTACGGGTCCGCAAACTCTCCCTGAATGATATCCAGAGTAATGTCCTTGTCCGTGTGCGGCCCCTTCTTCATGAGAAAAAGTCCGCCATGCAGCCCACTCGTGTCTTGCTCGGGCGTGAAGGTCCAAAAGGGTGTGTTCCCTATGTGAACACTTTCTTTGTCGTCGGTTTGATTCGGGGAGATGAAGATCGCCGCCTCGACGTGACCGATTCCCAGCAACAAAGCCATCACCGTCAAATACACACGCTTCCGCACCATGTCTGAACCCTGCCTCTTACCCCGATTCCGTCGGTGCCAAAACCAGCTTGCGACCTCTACGTGACCGCAGGAATGCACCATCGCCGAATTGTAGCACAAAACTCTGGAGAAGCCATGGCGTGGCCAAAAAAACCGATATAAATCCTGGCGTAACCCCCCCTTTGCCTGTGTTCCAACATCTTCCGCAGAAGACTGGTGGTGAGGGCGATGCGGCGAGCGACCGCCAAGAAACGCCACTTCAATTGGGGCATTCTCCACCCGGACGAGCCCCAGAGTCCGAGAATCCAGGCAGTCTACGATAAATGGAGACGATCGGGCTCGAACCGACAACCCCGGGCTTGCAAAGCCCGTGCTCTCCCAATTGAGCTACGTCCCCGAACAAATTCGCCAGATGCGGCAAGGTCAAGGCTCCGGCGCCACCGGCCCGGAACCGTTGAGGTTCACCCCGGGGGTGGGGCAAACCGGCATTTGAAATCTGACGCTCGCGGCCGTTTGCGCAGGACGCTGCCGCACGTTCGCTGCAAGTCCACTATTCTATGGCGTTTATCGACATTTGCAAGGTGCGCTCCTGACGTTCCGTCGCCGGGATTCGCCACTTTGACCCGCCGCGCCGGACGGATTGAGCCGCCCTGGTCGCCCGGTCATTGCGGGAGAACCGGCGGCGGGACGGGCGCGGCGGCGGCCGCGGGCATGGGTTCCGCAGGCAGGGGGTCCGCTGGGCTTGTGCCGAACCGGCGGTTGAAAACCTCCGGATCGAACGGGTCGGCTGGCTGGGTGACCGCCTCGCGAGGATTTGTGGCGGACTTGATTTCGCCCGTCGGTTGGCGTGCCGTGGCGGCCGTTGTCGAGATCGTCTCCGGCGGCGGGCCAAAGGGGTTGCGGCTGGGGATGGCAACCCCGGCTGCGGCAACGGGGGTTGCGGCTTGGGGCGAAGCCAGGTAATTTGCGGTCAGCGTCCCGGTTGGGGTTGCTGGGGGGGCCGAGGCCGCAGGCTGGGAACCATTGGGGTTGCCCGCCAGGGCATGTACCCAGGCGACAAGGTATCGGTACTGCCCGGAGCGAGAGAGTGAAAGCATCGCATCGGTATCAATCCGGTGTGGGCACCTTTGCGGGCTGATCAGCTCGCTCCGATCGGGGGCCGCCCGATCGATCAGTTGGAGTACTGCGTAGAGGTTCCGCTGCGTAGAGCGCTGGCTGATTGGCGCGCCGGTCGGAGGCCGGTCGAGTTTGAACGAGTTTTCCGCCCGCGATGTGTGGCAGCCGGCGGTTGCGCAGCGGTTGAGCAGGATCGGCTGGATCACCCGAGTGAATGATTCCGTGGTCCCCTGCGGCAATCCGGCGACGAACTCGTTGAGCTGGAGGGGAGAAGGCTCCGAGTTGGGGCGGGTTTCGGCGGGCGCCGAGGGCCGCCGCTCCGTCCGAGCCGCGGCAAGCCGGCGTTCGACCAGCCCGATCAGGGGGTGCGTCGGGTCGAGGCGCCGAGTGATCTGGAGCTCATGTTCCGCCTGCTGATCGAGTCCCTGATGTTGGCACCACTGGGCGAGCCTGGCATGGTCGTGGGCCTGATTGAAGCCCACCTGGGATGCCTTCAGCCGGTAGGCCTCCTCCAGTGAAGTGCAGCACATCTCGACTTCCGCAGCGGAGACAAAGAGACTGCCCGCCTCAAGATCAACGCGAAATCGGTCGTCAACCTGCGAGATTCTGCCTTGCAGGACCTCGCCGTTGCGGAGCACGAGCACCGCACGAGTCGGTTCCGCAGGAGGTGACGGCTGCTGAGCGGCAAGGATGCCCGCAATGAAGACCGCCCCCGCTCCGGTGATCAAGAGAATCTTTCGGTTCATGCGTGGGCCCTCCAAGGGGTTCTGGCAACGGACTGTTGCAGGCGGAGGTGGGAGGTTAAGGAAACCGGATGGAAAGGTCAATAGAAGGTGGCATGCCCCGCCAACGGGTTGTGCTTGATCCGCTGAGCGCGGAGATTTGGCCGGTTTCAGAGGTTTCTGGCGGCTGACAGGCAGATCCGAACCAGGGCAAGAACGGGGCAGCCAGGCGGACAGTGGCGAACGAGGTCGGGGAAGGGGCGTGGTTTGTTCCCTGGGAGCTGGAATCCGCGCCCGTCCATGTTATAGTGGAGCTTTCGGAGTGCAGGCGACGATGGAGGACAAACGGAATCGCGAGCGGCGCCAAGTGCATTATCGCGGGCGGGTCCAAGGCGTGGGTTTCCGGTGGACCTGCCGCGGGATTGCAGCCGGTTTCGCCGTGGCCGGCTATGTGAAGAATCTGGCGGACGGGCAGGTTCTGGTCGTGGTGGAAGGCGAACCGGACGAACTGGATCGATTCCTTGCCGCCGTGGATGGTGAAATGAGCCGGAATATCCGTGAGAAGTCGGTCCAGACTGCGGACGCCCTAGGCGAATTTCGAGAGTTTGGCATCCACTTTTGAACCCTCCCCGATTTGGCGGGTTGTCCGTTCCGCGCCGCTTCATCCAGTCAGCCTGTTTTTCCGACGAACCAAACCAGGATTTTTCACGTAAGGGGAAGCCGAGCTCCAGATTTCGTTCTACTGGCACGCGAGACCTTGCGCTTGGAACAGGATAGCCGGCTGGTGGAAGCGACTTGTGGGCCTGTCGTTATGGGACTCGGATCCCCATCGAGTGATTGCAGTCAGGTGGTACAGGCATGAGTCTCTCCGGCGTCGAGATGGCGTTGTTTGGCGCGGTCAGCATCTGGATCCGACCGTTGTGGGTGGTGGGAGCCGGCATGGTGGCCGCATTGGCCGTGATGCTGCTTCTGCTCTACGTGCTGGGGCTATTCGCGCCGAAAGTGTTGGCGATCGCCCGCACGACGGCCAAGGAGGCCATGTACCAGCCGCTGTTCTACCTGATTCTCTTGATTGGCGTGGTGGCGCTGCTGATCTTCCTCTTCCTGCCGTACAACACGTTCGGCGAAGACGTGAAGATGGTCAAGTCGGAAGGGCTGACGCTGATCAAGATCCTGGCGGTGATCCTGGCGGTTTGGACGGCCAGCGTGTCAATCGCCGACGAGATCGAAGGGCGCACGGCGCTGACCTTGCTTTCCAAGCCGATCGGTCGGCGGCGGTTGATCTTCGGCAAGTTCCTGGGAATCGTCATCCCCGTGGCGATTGTCTTCATTCTCCTGGGCTCGTTCTTCCTGGCGACGGTCTCCTACAAAGTGTCTTACGACGCACGGGAATCCGCCAGGGAGGCGCCGACCGCCGAGGAGTGCTTCAACGAATCGATGCGGGTGGTTCCGGGCCTGACCCTGGGATTCATGGAGGCGGTTGTCCTGGCCTCGGTGAGCGTGGCGATCTCCACGCGGCTGCCGATGATGGCCAACATGATCATCTGCACGTCGATCTACGTGTTGGGCCATCTCGTCCCGATGCTGGTGAACTCGACCGTTGGCAACAACGACTTCGTCCGGTTTGCGGGCGATTTCTCGGCCGCGGTGCTGCCGGTGCTGGATCACTTCACCATGGAGACGGCAATTTCCACCGACCAGGTGGTGTCCGGCACGTACCTGATGTGGACGGGCGTGTACAGCCTCATCTACTGCCTCGTCGCCATGCTGCTGGCGTTTCTGCTTTTCGAGGATCGCGACCTGGCGTAATCGCGCGGGAGCCGGTCGACCGCCGGTTGGCCGCGCCGCCCGGCAGCCGTGCGACGCGCGGCGGACGGGCGGCTAACCCGGCCCAGTGGGAGTTGTCCAGCGCGCCGACGGGCAGCGAGATCAGGTTCCCGTGAAGTAGAAATACGCCGCCAGGATGATCAGCACGACGATCGCCGAGGCGGCCACGTCCGCAGATCCCCAACTGCTCCGCGACTGCCGCCGGTGCTCTTGCGTGATGGTGCCGTAGGTCAGTCCCGAGATCTTCTCGTAGTCGGGCTGCCTGGTAAGGAGGCTCACCGCGATCATCGTCGCGGCGGAGACGATCAGGATCAGGATGCTGTAGTACTGGAAGAACATGTTGTTGACGATCCAGAGAAACGAGTTGGGCTCGTAGGCGAAGCCGTCGATGAGTTTGACCGGCGTGTCGACGGCCAGGCGGAAGAGGCCCATGATGAAGCCCACGATCATCGCCGCCAGGCAGCCGGCGCCGTTGAGCCGCTTCCAGAAGATGCCGAGAAAGAAGACGACGAAGATCGGCGGCGCGAGATAGGCCTGGACGCCCTGGAGATAGTCGTAGAGCCCGCGCCCGCCCCGGATGACCGGGATCCATGCCAGGCCGATGAGCACCATCGCGGCCGTGGCGATCCGCCCGATCCAGACCAGCCGGTGTTGCGAGGTATGGGGGCGGAATTTGGAGTAGAAGTCCATTGTGAACAGCGTGGCCGAGGCATTGAAGACGCCCGCCAGAGAACTCATCAGGGCCGCCAGCAGGCCGGCGACGACCATGCCTCGGGCGCCCGTGGGCAGGACGGAAGTGACCAGCAGGGGGAATGCCTTCTGGGCCTCGTCGCGAATCAACTGGCCGTCTTCGCCGATCAATGTGCTGCGGATCGCGCGGCTTCCGGCGGCAGCGTCCGCAGCGCCGCCTTGGGTGGCCAGGGCGAAGCAGATCATGCCGGGGATGATGAAGATGAACACCGGCAGGAGTTTTAAGAACGAGGCGAAGATCGCCCCCCGGCGCGCCTCGCGTTCGCTCGGCGCGCCCAGGGCGCGCTGGACGATGTATTGGTCGGTGCACCAGTACCAGAGGCCGATGACCGGGGCGCAGAACAGCATGCTCAGCCAGGGATAGCGGTCGTTGAAGTACCAGGCCATGCGGCCGGTCTCCTTGACGGGCGCCCAGGTGGCCTCGACCCCCTCGGGGACGAGCGGTTTCCAGAGGTTGAACATCTCGGAGCCGCAGGCCGCTTGCAGCCCGCTCCACCCGCCGATCGCCTGGAGGCCAAAGATCGTCACGAGCACCGAACCGGCGACGAGGATGACCGTCTGCACGGCTTCGGTGTAGGCCACCATCCGCAGTCCGCCGAGGATCGTGTACAGGCCGGTGAGCACGATCACGAGGATCGACCCGACCCAGAAGGCGTCGAGCGGGCCGACGCGCATTTCGGGGAGCAGGACGGAGAAGACGACCCCGCCGGCGAAGATGCCGACGGCGATCTTCGTCAGCACGTAGGCCACCAGCGAGATCAGCGAGAGGACCCAGCGGCTTGTCGGGTTGAACCGCCTCTCGAGAAACTCGGGCATCGTGAAGACCTTGGACCGCATGTAGAACGGCACGAGCAGCCATCCGAGAACGAGCAGGCACCAGGCGTGCAACTCGTAATGGGCCATCGCCACGCCGTCGGTGCAGCCGGAGCCGGCCAATCCGACGAGATGCTCCGACCCGATGTTCGAGGCGAAGATCGAGGCGCCGACGATGAACCAGCCGAGATTCCGCCCGGCGAGGAAGTAGTCGTCGGCGGTGTCCTTGTTCTGCAAAATGACCCACCAGGCGACTCCCAGCAGCAAGCTGAAATACGACGCGATCACGACCCAGTCGAGAGTCTCCATGCATTGATCCTTTCGTTGACCGTTTACTTCTGCCCGTACGAGGCCCCGGGTCCCTGTTTTCGCCGGAAGTGCTTGTCGCGCAGGTAGTCTTCGAGCAGCGGCGATTCCGGGCGCAAGAGGCGCGTGGCCAGCGCCATGGCGGCAACGGCTTCCAGCGCCGCGGCGGTGGCAACCGCATCCAAAGGCCCACGGCCCCAGCAGAAAGGGCCATGGCCGGCGGCGAGCACGGCGGGCATCGCCCGCGGATCCAGGTCCACGAATCGTTCGATGATCACCTTGCCCGTGTTCCGCTCGTAATCCTCTTCGACCTCCTCGGCGGTCAGCGGCCGGGTGACCGGCACGGGGCCGGAGAAATGGTCGGCGTGGGTCGTTCCCAGGCAGGGAATTTCGAGCCGCGCCTGGGCGAAGGCGGTGGCTCTCGGGCTGTGGGTGTGGGCCACGCCGCCGATCTGCTGGAACGATCGGTAGAGGAGCAGATGCGTGGGCGTGTCGGAAGATGGCCGCAGGCGGCCCTCGACGACGTTGCCCTCCAGATCGACGACCACCATCCGCTCAGCGGTCAAGTCGTCGTAGGCCACGCCGCTCGGCTTGATCGCCACGCGCGTGCGGTCGGGGCTGATGCCGCTGGCATTGCCCCAGGTCAGCGTGACCAGCCCGCGGCGAGCCAGTTCCCGGTTGGCGCGGCAGACCGCGTCCTTGAGCTGCTCGAACATGCCGGTCAGCCTTTCCGCACGCGATCCCGAATCGCGATCAGTCGCTTCATCAGCTGCGACAAATCGCCCTGGGCGCCGGCGATTCCCAGCGAATCGTGGAGTGCGCGATAGAGTTGATAGAGTTCGGCGTAGACGGCGGCGGCCGTCTTTCTGGGGCGGTAGACGGCCGGTTTCACACCAGTCATTTTTTTCTGGGCCTGCTCGGTCGAGCGGTAAGCGCCGCCGGCCACCGCGCCGAAGATCGCGGCCCCCAGGGCGCAGGTCTGGGCCGAGCGGCTGATCTTCATCGGCCGGTTGCAGACGTCGGCATAGACCTGCATGATGAACGGGTTCTTTTCGGCGATGCCGCCGCAATTGACCACTTCCTTGACGTTGACGCCGTATTCCTCGAAACGCCGGATGATCGTCAGCGCGCCGAACGCGGTGGCTTCGACCAGCGCCCGGTACACCTCCGGAGCGGTTGTGTGGAGCGTCTGTCCGACGAGCAGTCCGCTCAGCCGGGGATCGACGAGGATCGTGCGGTTGCCGTTGTTCCAGTCGAGGGCCAACAGCCCGCTCTGGCCGGGCAGGAGTCGCTCGGCGGCGGCCGTCAGATCGGCGTGCGCGTCGCCGGAGCGGGTGTACTCGGCGGGCGTCAAGCAGCGGGCGAACCAGTTGAAGATGTCGCCGACGGCCGACTGGCCGGCCTCCAGCCCGTACATGCCGGGAACGATCGAGCCGGGCACGATCCCGCAGAGGCCGGGGATGTCGGGAAGCGGCTTGTCCATCGGCGCGACCATCATGTCGCAGGTGCTCGTGCCAATGATCTTGACGAGCGTGCCCGGCTTGATGCCGGCGCCGACGGCCCCCATGTGGGCATCGAAAGCGCCGACGGCGACCGGCAGGCCGGCCGGCAGGCCGACCTTCCGGGCCACTTCGGGGGCGAGGCCGCCGGCCCGCTGGTTGGAGGCCAGGGCATCGGCCGCGTAACGCCGGCGGACCTTGACCAGGGCCGGATCGAGCTTCTTGAGGAACCGTTCGCTGGGCAGGCCGCCCCACTCCGCGTGGAACATCGCCTTGTGGCCGGCGGCGCAGATGCTGCGGGGGATGGTCTCGGGGGCAAGATTGCCGGTGAGGAAGCCGGGGATGAAATCGGCCAGTTCGACCCAGGCATGGGCGGCTTCGAAGACCTTCGGAGCGGTCCGCTTGCAGTGCAGGATCTTTGACCAGAACCATTCCGAACTGTAGGTGCCGCCGCACTTAACGAGGTATCCGGCGCCGTCTTTTCGCGCCGCCTCGGTGATCTCCGCCGCTTCGGCGTGGCCGGTGTGATCCTTCCAGAGCCAGGCCTGGGCCGCCAGCTGGTTGGCAAAGCCCGGCCGCATCGCCAGGGGCGTGCCGGCCTGGTCGACCGGCATGGGCGTCGAGCCGGTCGTGTCGACGCCGATCCCGACGAGGTTCTCCGCCGCGGAATCCGCCCGCTTCCCGGCCGCGCGCAGCGCGCTTCGCACCGACTTGTAGAAGCCTTCGATATAGTCGGCCGGGTTCTGCCGCGCCAGGTTCGGGTCCTTCGGGTCGAGCAGGATTCCCGCCTCGCCGCTCGGATAGTCGAAGACGCTCGTGGCGACTTCCGCCCCGTCGGCGACGTCGACCAGCAGCGCGCGGACGCTGTTGGTGCCATAGTCGACGCCGAGAGCGAATCGTCGTGGTCCTGCCTTGGCCATGGGGGCGGCTCTCCGGTTTTGAGGGCGGAAGACGGCAAAGCGGGCGTCTCGCGCGATTCGCTGTACGGTAGCCGGTTTTCCGCCGTCCGGCAAGTCCGGCGACTGCGCATCCGGGCCAATCGCCGAGGCTGTCCGGCGGGGAACCGCCAGACGCCCGGGGCCTCGCGCGGCGGGCTTGCGGGCGGGCGGGAAATCGCCGAAAATGAGCCGCAGATCAGGTTCAGGGCGGTTGAAATGCTTGCGCCGGGACGATTAGAATCCCGGTTGGCTGTTGACTCGCCTTCGTTCCACTGCCATTTGTTAAAAGGAAGAGACTATGCCCAAGACAAACCGCCGTACCTTTCTCAAAACCGCCACGATTGCGGGCGCAGGCTACTTCGTAGCCGCCGGCACCCGACCGGCGATCAGCCAGTCCGCCAATCAGAGGCTGAACGTCGCCTGCATCGGCGTCGGCGGCAAGGGCGGAAGCGACTCGAACAACGCCGCGCAGTTCGGCAACGTGATCGCCATCTGCGACGTGGATCGCGGCACTCTGGAGGGCAAGGGGAATGCCGACCGGTTCAAGCAGGCCGAGAAGTTCCTCGATCACCGCGAGCTGTTCGCCAAGCACGGCAAGAACATCGACATCTGCACGATCAGCACGCCCGACCACATGCACGCGACGGCGACTCTTGAGGCGATGCGCCTGGGCATCAGCTGCTACACGCAGAAGCCGCTCACCCGGACGATCTACGAGGCGCGGCTGCTCGCGGAGGTTGCCAAGGAGACCGGCGTCTGCACCCAGATGGGCAACCAGGGGACGGCGTTGGACTCCTCGCGGGAAGCGATCGCCCAGCTCAAGTCCGGAGTCCTCGGCCCGCTGAAGGAAGTCTACGTCTGGTCGAACCGCCCCGTCTGGGCCCAAGGGCCGGGCCGCCGGATGACGATGGCCAAGTTCGCCGCCCAGGCCAAGGCGGAGAATCCCGATGCCGCCGAGCGGCTGATGGAAGGCAAGAAGAAGGAGATCGAGCGGGCCCTCGAGAAGCTGGATTGGAAGCTCTGGCTGGGCGTGGCCCCGGAGCGCGAGTACTGGCCCGGCCTGTATCACAGCTTCCAGTGGCGCGGTTGGTGGGATTTCGGCAGCGGCGCGCTGGGCGACATGGCCTGCCACCAGGTGACCGTTCCCTTCGCGGCTTGCGGGCTGAAGGACCCGGTCTCGGTCGTCGCCAAGACCACCGGCCACGATTACGACAGCTTCCCGGCCAGCTCGATCATCGAGTTCCAGTTCCCGGCGACCTCGGAACGCCCGGCGATCCCCTTCTGGTGGTACGATCGCAGGGGCAACAAGCCGCCGCAAGAGGTCTTCAGCAAGTGGGGCATCGAGAAGGTGTCCGACAGCGGCGCGCTGATCGTCGGCGAGAAAGGCGCTTTCTACAGCAGCGACGACTATTGCGGAAGGTACGAACTGAAGGGCGTCGAGAAGGTCAAGGTCGACTATGAGAAGGCCGAGAACAAGGGCAATAACGACCTGAACAACATGTGGGAGCTGTTCCGGGCGAAGATCGCGGGCGATCCGAAGATCTGCCATTCGAACTTCATCGACCGGGCTGGCCCGTTGACCGAGACGATCCTCCTGGGCAATCTGGCCGTCTGGGCGGCTGCCAAGGGCGGCGCCAATGGCGAGATGGGAGATTGGGGCGAGAAGGTCGAGTGGGACGCCAAGAATCTCAAGGTCACCAACCTGGACGCACTCAAGACGCCCGGAGTGGCCGATCTGGTCAAACCGAAGTATCCGGAAGGATATCGGCTCGACTGAGTGCCGCGGAACGATCACCGAGCAACAGCTCGCGCGGCGATCCATCCCCGGGTAGCCGCCGAGCTGGCTCGGCGACGGGCGGCACGTCCGGGCGCGGGGCAGACCCGCGCGGCTATCGTCTGTAACCTGTGACCTGCCACAAGCGCGGGCCGAGCCCGCACGGCGGCCGGGTGGAATCCCGGAGTCGCTCGATGAGAAAGTCAACAGCCATGAGGAACAATCTCCCGCTGGCGGGCAGCGTGCTCGCCGTGCTGACTGTCTGCTTGATCGGCCTGGCTGGCTGCCCCGCTCCCAAGAGTGGTGGCAACGGCGCGGGGCAGTCGTCGGGCGGCGCAGCCGGCGTCGATCGAAAGCCCGGCGAGGAAGAACGCGCCACGGCCACGGCCACGGCTACGGCCAAGGCCGAGGACGTGGAAACCGCCAAGGGACTCCTCGATGGAATGCCCGGGGCGAAGTGCACGCTGCGGCCGGGCGGCTTGCTGACGGAGATCGTGATTCCGGACGGTTCCGCGCTGACGCCGGAGGACGTCTCCCTGTTCGGGAAGCTCACGGACCTGGAGACGCTTCAGATTCTCAACTACCGCGAGCTGAACGACGAGATGGCCGCAGGTTTGACGGCGCTCGAGGGCCTGAAGAAATTGGCTCTGACCAACTCGGCGATCGGAGATGCGACCGTCGAACGGATCGCCAAGTCCTTGCCGAATCTGGCTGAATTGGACCTGTCGTCGAACACCAACATGACCAACGGTGCTCTGAAGGCCATCTGCCAGGTGGGCGGCCTCGAGCGGTTGACGCTCGTGCAGAACAACTTCAACGACATCGGGACGGGCCATTTGGAGAGCCTGAAGAATCTGCGGGTCCTCGATCTCCGCGGGAACATGGACGCGGGCGACATGACGCTGGAGATTGTCGCCCGACTGCCGAAACTCGCGGCTTTCAAGCACCGCAGCACGGCGGTGACCGATCTGGGCATGGAATATCTGGCGGAGAGCAAGACGCTCCGTGCGCTGCTGATGCACGATTTCAACGTGACCGGCCAGTCGGGGCAGTATCTGGCGAGAATGCCCAGTCTTCGCGAGCTGGAAGTGTTCCGCTGCCCCGCCTTTGGCTCCGACGGCGTGCTGGCGCTGAAGGGGCTCAAGCTGACCCGGCTCACGCTCCGGGATCTTCCCGCAGTCGACGACCAGGCGATGGAAGTCTTTGCGGAACTCCCGGAATTGAAGCGGCTTTACTTGCACGAACTCCCCTCGCCCAGCGATGAGGGGCTGAAGAACCTGGCCGCCTTGAAATCGCTGGAATTGCTGGACATCTGGACCGTGCCCCAGATGGGCGACGCAACCGTTGCCGCGATCGCCGGCCTGCCGAACCTCAAGGAATTGTCGATCCGGACGACCGACGTGACCGACGCGGCGGTCGACAGTCTCCTGGGGATGCCGAACCTGCGGTCGTTGACGTTCACTGACAACGGACGGGTCACGCCCGCAGGGCTCCAGAAGCTGTCCGGCAAGCAGTGGTCGAAGCTCGACATCGGTTCCGCCGCGTCCAGCGAATCAGCGGCTCCGTGATCGGCGTTGATTGCCGCACCGCGCGGGGGCGACGTGGAACCGCCCGGCAAACCGGCTCGATAGAAGTGGCAGGTTCGCAGATGAACCGTCGTGGTTGGCATCTGTACGGGGTTCTCGCGCTGATTCTATTGCCCTTATGGCTGGCATATGCCGCCTGGCATTCTCGGGCGTACCGATACGAGCGGCGGCTGGCGATGGAGTCGATACACCGGCAGGCGGAGACGGTTCGCCGGGTTCTTGTCGGCAGCATCAACTCCCACCGCCGCGTGGGCCCGTTCTTCGACGCGATGGTCCAGGGCTCGTTGGACGAAATGGCCCGCTCCGAGGCGATTCTGGCCGTGGGCATCGCCGCGGATGAATCCGGGCAGCGCGGCGGGATCCTGCTGGCGGCGGGCGATGACGCCCTGTTGGACTTGAGCGTTCCGGTGGACGATGTTGGGTTTCGCTTCGTCAACGGGTTTCGCCTCGACGCGGAACCGGCTGGCGGCGGCGGCGGGGGCGGGGGCGGGGGCGGAGGACGTGGGTGGGGCCGCGCGCTCCGCGGCGAATTCGAAGAGGGGGTGTTTCGCGCCGGGGAGGCCTATGCAACCGTGCTGGTGCTCGATCGGGCGGAAACAGACCGCCAGGTCCGCCGCGCGTTTTGGCTCCGCCTGTGGGCGGTCGCCGCCGGAGCGGCGGTGCTCGTCCTGCTCTCGGTCGCCTGGTTGACCACGGTCCGCCTGGTGGAGAGCCGCAGCCAGGCCCGCTTGCTGCAATCCGAGGCGGACCACTTGCACGACATGGGCCAGGCGGCCGCCGGCCTGGCGCACGAAACGCGGAATCCCCTCGGGCTGGTCCGCGGCTGGACCCAGCGGCTGGCGCAGTCGCCCGGCTCGACGGCCGAGCAGCGGCGGCAAGCCCAGGCCGTGATTGAAGAGTGCGATCGGATTACCGTCCGGATCAACCAGTTTCTGTCCTACGCCAAACCGTGTGATCCGCAGCCGGAGCGGCTGGACCTTGAGGGGCTGGTCGCCGAACTGGTGGCGATTCTCCAGCCCGACCTGGAGTGCAAAGCGCTGAAGATCGACCTGGCGGTCGAGAACCGGCCCGCCGTAGTCGACGTGGACCGGGAGATGTTTCGCCAGGCGGTCTTCAACCTCCTCAGCAACGCGATCGAGTTTGCGCCCCAGTCCGGGGTGATCGAGGTTCGCTTGACGCGGGGGCGCGGCGGCCGCCTGCGGCTGGAGATTGCCGATCCCGGGCCGGGCGTCCCGGCGGAACGGGCCGATTCGCTGTTTTCACCCTATTTCAGCACGCGCCCCGGCGGGGTCGGGCTCGGCCTGGCGATCGTCCGCAGGATCGCCCGGGCGCACGGTTGGCGAGCCGGTTACCGCCCGCGGCCGGGCGGAGGTTCGATTTTCTGGCTGGATCATGCCGATGACCGCTAGGCGACGGGTACTGATTGTCGACGACGAAAAGTCCCAGCGGGACCTGCTGGAGGGCTTTCTCCAGTCGCTGGGGCTCGAGACCGCCGCGGCCGCCAGCGGGGAGCAGGCGCTCGCCGAGCTCCGCTCCGCGGCGTTCGGCCTGGTGCTTCTCGACGTGCGGTTGCCCGGCATGTCGGGGCTCGAGGCGCTGCCGGAAATCCACGCGATTGCGCCGGAGTTGCCGGTGCTGCTGATCACGGCCTACGGCGAGCTCCGCCAGGCCGTGGCGGCGGTCAAGAGCGGCGCGGTCGATTACCTGGTCAAACCGGTCGATCTGGATGAGCTGGAAGCGGTGATTGCCGACACCCTGGGCACCGAGGCGGAGGATCGCAAGGGGCCGGAGTGGCCGCTTGCCGACTTGCCCGAGGGCCTGATCCTGGAGAGTCCCGCGATGCGCCACGTGGCCGAGACGGTTGCCGTCGTCGCGCGGTCGAATGTGCCCGTGCTGGTGATGGGAGAGAGCGGGACCGGCAAGGAGGTCGTGGCCCAGTTGTTGCACCGCTGGAGCGAGCGGTCGAGCGGGCCGCTGGTCGCGGCCAACTGTGCCGGGCTCTCGGAAACACTGATCGAGAGCGAGTTGTTCGGCCACACCAAAGGAGCGTTCACCGGCGCCGCCGAGGCACGCCAGGGCTTGTTTCGCGCGGCCGACGGAGGGACGCTGTTCCTCGATGAAATCGGGGAATTGCCTCTGCACCTGCAACCCAAGCTGCTGCGGGCAATCGAGACCGGCAAGATCACGCCGGTAGGCGCCGACGCCCCGATCGACGTCGACGCGCGGCTGGTGGCGGCCACGAACCAGGACCTGGGCGAGGCGGTCGAGGCGGGACGGTTTCGCGACGACCTCTACTATCGCATCAACGTGATCGAGTTGGTGGTCCCCCCGTTGAGCGAGCGGCGCGACGACGTCGTCCCGCTCGCCCACCGCTTTGCACTGGAGTTTTCCGCTGTCCCGGTGCGATTCTCGCCGCAAGCCGTTCAAACCCTCTTGGCCTACGCCTGGCCGGGAAACGTCCGCGAGCTGCGCAACGCGATTCAACGGGCTTGCCTGCTCTCGCGGGGCGACGTGATCATGCCCGACCATCTGCCGCCGCGGATCGCCGGCCTTGCGGGCCCGGTCCCCGCGGCTCGTGGCGAGGGGCGCCTCTCGCAGGTCGAACGGGCGACGATTCTGGCCACGCTCGCCGAGTGCGGCGGAAACCGGACAATCGCCGCCAAGAAGCTCGGAATCAGCCGCAGAACGCTGATCTACAAACTCCGTGCCATCGAGGCAGACGACGGATAACTCTTCGCAGACGGTGAGTCTTCCGCAGACTGCCAGCAAGCGGCAGCGGCGTGCCGACTGGCAAACCTGTGTGCAATCAGTCTATTTTGCCCAGACTGCCGCAGCCGGGTCGGGCGTGCAAGGAGGGCCCTCTCGTCGCGTGCGGATCTGGGCCGGACTTGGCGTAGTTTGCGGGCAATGGAGTGGAGTTGCTCCCCCCTTTTTGTGCGATCCAGCCAAATCTGATTGTTGTGATTGCGCGTGGTTAGCCGATAGTCACAAATGCACTACATCTTGCGCAGTGTGTGATTGTTCTCTTTCTCGCGAGCGACGAACCGTCAATCAAGGCAGAGACAGATATGCCCCGTACTTCGTGTTGTCTCCAACGTGCAATCTGCTTTGCAGCGGTCTTGATGCCGCTGTTTGCGTGCGGCTGTCAGACAACGCGGTCGGCGATGCCGCCCGAAGCCACCGCGCTGGCATCGTCCGCGCCGCGGGAGCTGAACAAGGTTTCGCTTCCGGCCTATCGGATCGAACCGCCCGACCTGCTCTCGATCGAGGCCTTGAACATCGTTCCCAAGATGCCCTATTCGC
This sequence comes from Pirellulaceae bacterium, assembly GCA_012744395.1. Lineage (GTDB taxonomy): Bacteria > Planctomycetota > Planctomycetia > Pirellulales > Thermoguttaceae > JAAYCB01. Next base: position 7,975 of record JAAYCB010000498.1, on the reverse strand, counting down.
TGAAGACGCTCGACGTCCTGTCGATCGAGTTGCAGCGATCTCCGATGGACCGGCTACAGCGGGGCGACTTGCTGTCGATTCGAGCGCCCGGGGCGCTTGCCGAGGCGCCGATCGATGCCGTTTATCCGGTTGAGGCAACCGGGCTGGTCAATTTCGGCGGGCTCTACGGATCGGTGGCCGTCGGCGGGATGACGGTCGCTGAAGCAAGCCAGGCGATCGAAAGCCACCTGAAGCAGGTGCTTGCCGACCCGCGTGTGGAGTTGTCGCTGGCCCAGTCGGGCTCGCCGATCAGCGGAGCTTATCCGATCCAGGTCGGCGGAACCGTCGACCTCGGCATGCCTTACGGGACCGTGGCGGTGGCTGGCTTGAGCGTGGAGCAGGCACGGGAGGCGATCTACCAGCACCTGGTCCGATTCTTCAACCAGCCCAACGTCTCCGTCTCATTGGTCAGCGTCGGCGCCCAGCAGCAGATCGCTGGAGAACACCTCGTTAGCCCCGACGGCACCGTCAATTTGGGCACCTACGGGTCGGTCTCCGTGGTCGGCTTGACGCTTGCCGAAGCCAAGATGGCGATCGAACACCACCTCTCCCAGTTCCTGGATCGGCCCGAAGTGGCGGTGAATGTCTATGCCTACAACAGCAAGGTGTATTACATCGTGACGCAAGGCGCTGGAACGGGCGACCGGGTCTACCGTTTTCCGATCACGGGCAACGACACCGTGCTCGACGCGATATCCAACGTCAACGGCTTGGAGGGGATCTCTTCGAAGCAGATGTGGATTGCCCGGCCCACGCCCGACCCGTGCCAGGTTCAACTGCTGCCGGTCAACTGGGATGCCGTAACCGCGCAGGCCTCCGTGCAAACGAATTACCAACTGATGCCGGGCGACCGCCTGTTCATTGCCGAGGACAAGCTGGTGGCGCTCGACACCGGGCTTGCCAAACTGCTCGCCCCGGCGGAGCGCGTGATGGGATTCTCGATCCTCGGAGCGGGCGTAGCCACGCGATTCTCGGGCAAGGTGCTCGAGGGTGGAGGAAATCAGCGGAGCACGTTCTGAGGGATCGGGCCGATATCCCACGGATCGTCGGGTAGGCAGGTTTGAAGCGGTTGTCAACTGGGGGAGCTATGTACAACGCCCTTCGATTGTCGCGAACGTTCGTGATCTGGCTAGCCGTGGGGGCTGTCTGCGCGGGCGGCTGCTACAGACCCCGGTTGTGGGTCGCCCCGGAGTATCGCGGCCCCGAGCCGAGGGCGACCGCATGGCCCCGCCACGCGTGCCGGGTTTGCACCTCGCCGGCGTGTTTCGGCTACCACGCCGGCCAGTGGCGGCCATGGCCCTGCCCGGACCCGCCGCACACCGCGGTGATCGGTGTCGGGCCGCAAGCCCCCGACAGCTTCTCCGGCGCGTCGCCAGCGGATCCGATCGAGGTCCCTTTGGACAGCGGCCTGGTCAGTCCGGAGGCGAATGCCGCCCGGCCCGAAATCCCCATGCCGGCCCCCGACCTTGCGCCCGTGCCTGACCAAGGCGACGTCACGGCGCCGCTGCCTGAGAGAGGGGCGATTCCAGTTCCCCCACCGGATGCCTCCCCCGCCGAGAGCGTGCCGCCTCCAGCCACGCCTTCGCCAAGCGACGCTATCCCGGCGCCGACGGACAGGAAGCCTGCCGACTCCGCGCCGACTGCTCCCGGCGTGCCGCCGCAAGCGCCGATTCTGAAAACCTCCCCTCCGGACAACAGCGCCGCGCCCTCGCACGATCTGTTTTCGGGCTTGGTCCAGGCGGTCCAGGCCTTGTCAATCCCAAGTCTCGCAAGCCAAGGCGGCGAGCCGGTCGTTCCGGCGGTACTCGCCACGGCCGATCGAGAAGAGTCCGGCGAGCCCGAAGCCGCTGCGGCAAGCCTGGTGACCGCGCTGGCCCGCTGATCCGGCCGGGTGGAAAGGGAATGGGGGTAACCACTCACACGAGGGGGGCCACTTGGAAGTCGTCGATTGCGATCGACGCGCCCTTCTGGAGAAAATCGACGCTCACCAGCAGCCTGGTCTCGCCATGCCTCTTGATCACGGTGCCTTCAAGCCCGGCCATCGAGCCGGACTTGATCCGCACCCGGTCGCCGGTGGTCAGCCGGTCTTCAACGGTCAGCGGAGCACCCGACAAGATCAGCCGCTGCAACTGCGCGAGGTCGCGTATGAGTGCCTCGGGATCGTGAACTTCGAGAATTCGGGAGATCCGGTTGGTCTTGAGGCTCTCGACGCGTTCCAGTTCTGTCCCGAAGAGGAACACATAGCTGGTGAACAATGGCTTGTACGACGATACCCTGCGGCCGCGGTAAACGTTGGTAGATCGAATCAGGGGGAGATAGTAGGGAATCTTCCGAGTAAAGAGATCGCGGGCGAGCGATTTCTCCTGTCGCGACATTGTGTAAATTGCCCACCATTGCCGGTTCGACGGCTCCCGGGCGAGGTGTTCCAACAGCTCGCCGGGAAAGATATCCGGTGTCTGGCTCATGTGGACGCTCTCGTGATCGAACGCTTGATGCCCTGCTGGCCGTGTACACTCGGGGACTGGCCGGCCCCATCGAGGGCAGTCCCGAGTGCGCAGCATATGGGATCAGACTACCTTCCGGCGGGCACTTGCCGCAACCCATCTTGATGTGCGAGAATTGTCTGGAGTCCGTCGTCGTGCCGCCCGCAGAACTTTAGCCAGCTCTTTTTTGAGTTGGCTAAAGGACCGCCGGTGGCCGAAACCGATCGATGGTCGAGGGAGGCCCTTTGTGCACAGCATTGAGAAGGGTTCGTTGAGCCGATCAAGAAGACTCGTCCGTGACCGAACCGATTTGTGGCCGTGGGAGGCCCTCTACGCAGCACAGAAACGATTCTTCGGGGCGCTGCTTCCCGGGCCGTCCGCTCAGCTGATTGCTACGACTCATGGCGCACGAAATCGCCAAACTGATCCTGGAGCATGCCGATTCCGGCAAAGAGCGTGCAGCGGCGATTCGAACCGCCCTTTCTATGGGCATGCCTCTCAGCCAGATTGAGGAGTATCTGGACTGGCTCGACCAGATGCGACCACCAAAACCCTCGGAAGAGGATTAGCTTGGCGCCGTCGCGCAGAACGACATTCCTTGCCTGGTCGATTGCACGCCGGCCGCGCGGTGTTTAAGGCGAGGCGGGCGAGTCACTCTGTGCCGACCCGATGACGGCAACGGGAACGACAATCGCGGCCGCGATGCCGGTGTAGGTGAGGACGGGATGCTCGGCGGCCCAATCGTAGAGTTTTCCGCGGATAATCGGGCCGCCGACCACAATCAGCGTGGCCTTGCCGGCGGCCGGCGGCGCGGTGCCGCACTGCCAAAGCCGGCAGACTCGGATTTCGTCGCCGCATCGGAGGCCGTACGGACCGGCGTGGACATTTTTGAATCGGAAGCATCCCCTCTCGTCGGTTACGGTCGACAGCGCCGGGTGGCGGCCACCGCCACGGGTCAGTTCCAGCCGAGTCCCGGGCACGGGGATGCCCTCGGCCGTCACCACCGTGCCGGCCCAACTGCCGTCGGGCCCCAATTGGGCGTCCAAGGCGGTAGTCCGCGGCTCCGCCCAGGCGACGGATGATGCCCACAGGCTCAGGCCCAACACAGCCAGCAGGTTTGGCAGTTGGCGCGGCGAAAGCGTGTTCACTCTGGAGTCCTCCGTGCGAATCGGGCCACTCCTCTTTGGTAGCGCGTTGTGCCCGACGCTCTCTTGAACTGTTTACCGCCAATACGTGTGTCGCTCGCGTCAGCGGCGGCGGCCGAAATTGTAGTAGTGCGAGTAATTCATGAACGTGCTGCGGACCCCGGTCGGCGTCAGCACGCCGCGCGATTCGAGGGCGGTGGCCCGCTGCCGCACCGCCTGCAACTCAACCGCCTGCTGGTTGATGCGGTTCTGCTGGTCCACAAGCGTCTGTCGCAACCTTTGCTCGGGTCGCACATAGGACAGGTATGGCCCGACCGGACCGGGATCCGTGCGATACATGTTGAGCCAAGGGCTCAAGGCGGGACCTGGGGTATACGGTGTTCGCACGACCTGGCCGCTGGCAGAACTGGAGGCGATCAGCAGTAGCAGCCCAGCAGTCGCCGCGAGCGGCGGAATTCGGATTTGACGCGTCACAATGCCGCACTCCGTCAAGAACAGTGATCCAAGGGGGTCTTGCAGGGAAAGACGGATCGATTTGCAGATCCGCGCAAACGGGCGGATCGGTTGCCACCCGCCTACAACAATTTATCGACAAAATGGCTCGGCCGCTTGTCCGATTCGGCGAAGTCGCCGAAATATCCCCACTCCGTCGCCAGATCGGTTCGGCGCAATCGAGACATCCGCGGGAGGACTCGGAACGCGCCATCGGAAGGCGGTGCGTGGGTCAGCCATTTCGGGTTGTTCTATTCCACCCATATAGGCTGCCTGGTTTTTCTGGCTTCCCCTCTCATTGCGTATTGCCATCGGCTCACGGATCAACTACGCTGACGAGTAAGGGCAACAGGTGCGTACTGTCCAGGACAGGCGCGGAACCGCCCGTGACGGAACGGTCGGGCCGACACGGAATCGTATCGGCCTGGCAAGTCGCCGTCAATCTGGCAAAGCTGATCTGCGCTGGTCTGCCGGAAGAGCAGCCGGGAGCGGAGAGGAGTTGTCGGGGGCAACACTTATCTTCTTCGTGCAGTTCTTTTCCTCGCTGGCCAGTTGTCTGCTTGTCTTGCAGAATCATGAGGAGTTGCACGGAGCGGATGGGTTGGAGGCCCGTTGGCGGTTCTGAAGCGACGCCGAATGTTTCTGCCATGAACGAAGAACAACGGACCGACCAGCGTCCGCGTCGTCCCCGGGTCCCGCTGGCATTGCTGCACCGAAACCGGCTGTTTTGCGACTGCCTGCGATTGGTGTTCGATGCGTTGGAGACCTTTGAGCCGATTGTTGTGGATCACCGGGAGCCGGGGTTTCTCTCGTTGATCGAGGCCAGGAGGTCGGACCTTCTCCTGGTCGACGCACGACTGCCGGACGGCATGGCGGTCCAAGTCACGCACTTCGTGTTCAACCGGGTTGGCCGGGCGAAAGTCCTGCTCCTCGGCTCGCTGGAATGCCGAGACGTCCTGTTGGAGTGCATTGGGGCGGGAGCCCAGGGCTGCGTCCTCGAGGATTCCACGCTTGCCGAACTCCAGGCAGCACTGGAGAAAATCTACCACGGCGAGCCGTATTGTTCTTCCTTCCTGCTGCACGCGATGCTCCAGCAGCTTTCCGAGGCGGCGCGCCAGCCGCGCTGGCCGGACAGCGCCCGTTCGATCAAGTTGACATTCCGGGAGCAGGAGGTTCTTCAACTCGTTTCGCAGCACCTGAGCAACAAGGAGATTGCCAAGCGGCTGCTGATCTCGGTCTATACCGTGAAAAACCACGTGCACAACATCGTGGAGAAGCTCCAGGTTGAAAGCCGCTACGAGGCAGTCGAATATGCACGGCAGCGAAACTGGATCGCTCCCCTCCAAGCGCTTTGATTTGCGGCTTGCCTGTGCATCGGGCCGCCGGCGCGGAACGCGCCGGCAGGACGATTGCCCGGGTAGCTGCTGTCCCGCCCCCCCCCGGCGGCAGTCCGGTCGGGCCTTCCGACCACCGGAAAGCATTTGAAATCCCCGGGAGAATTCATTAAAGTAACTAGGTTGGGGGGAGCGTGGAAGGTCGGCCTTGCCCGCTGGTGCGGGGCAGGTCTAGAAGGCGTGCGGGTGTTCCCGCAGGGTTCCGGAGGTCGGCGGTTCCGATGGCAGTCTCTTCAGGTTATTGGTGCGATCAGCGCTTGATCGTCACGGTCGATGGCCCGGACGGTTGCCGCTCGATCACCCTCAACAAACCCTTTGCCCGGATCGGCGGCAGAGCGCCGGCGGAGATTGTCCTGCCGGCGGAGACTTTTCCACGCCGGTGGCTCTACCTGCACGGTTCCACGCACGGGGTGTTCTGGCTGAAGCTGCCTCGTTCGTCGGCGGGGGAGAAGCACACCCACGGCTGGCTCGATGCCGGCCAATGGCTTGTCTGCGGCTCGCACCGCCTCGGCGCCCAGTTGACCGGAGGCGGCGCTGACCTCCTGCAACCGGGACCCGATTGGCTGGGCGAGGGAAGCGCCCGGCCGCCGTATCCGGTCATCGTGCTGTCAATCGGCGGCCAGGTCATCGAGCGGCAGACGCTTACGCGGCGTTTGACCATCGTCGGCCGCCACCCGCCCGCGACCGTGCAAATCGCCAATCGCTCCGTGTCGAACTGCCACTGCGCCCTGTTCATCGATGCCGGAGAGTTGTGGGTCGTCGACCTGCTGAGCAGCAACGGCACGAGGCTCTCCGACGCCCCGATCGAGTCGGCCCGGCTTTCAGAAGGGGAGACCCTGAGGCTCGGGGGGATCGACCTGACGTTCGACGGATGCTCGATCGGCGAGGAGCGATCGGCGATCGTCGAGACGCTCGCTGCCGCGGACGAGAACGACGAGCTGCCAGGGAGTGCCGCGCCCCTTGAGGATCGGCGGGCAGGGCTCGATGCGCAGAAAGCGGAGCTTGCGGCCCAGCGGGAGCAGTGGAGGCGGGAGCAGGACCGCCGGGAAGCCGCGATCGCCAAGCGGCTCTCGGAACTGGAGGCCAACCGAGCCGCGCTGGATGCCAGGTGGCTGGAATTCGAACAGCGGCAGGCGAGTCTCCAGCAGGAATTGGCGGCCCATAAGCAGCAATGGGAAGAGCAGTGCCTCGCCTGGCGCGAACGGCAGGAGGCCGCCGAGCGGCAGCTCGCCGAGGAGCGCCGGCAGCTCGCCGAGGAGCGCCGTTCCTGGCGCGCGGAGCAGCAGGGACCGGCCGCCTCGCAGCAGGCCGCCCCGCGGCGCGCGGATCAAGAGCCAGGCGAAGCCGCGGACGGACGGCTTGCCGCCGCCGATTTGACGGCGCAACCGGCAGCCCTGGAAGAATCCGCATTCGAGGGGAGCGTTGCCGGCCTCGGGCTGCTCTGCCCTCGGGCGGCCGTCGAACGCCCATCGGGACCTCGGTCCCTTGAGCCGGCAACCGCCGCGGCCGGCGCTAACGGGGATGCCGAGCGATTGGATGATCAAGCGCGGATTCGGGAAGCGTTGGCGGCCTTTCATCAGCGGAAGCAAGGTGGTATCATCGCGTCTCTCCTGCGGCTCCTCCGCCGCGGCGAGGTTTAGCCCGGCCCCCGACGATCGGACGGGCGCGGGCGGCGTCCCACCGCCAACTCCCTCGGATTGACCTTAACATCAGCAAAGACACAGGAGATGGATATGATCTGGAATCATCCTGCGATATGTCGCGATTGCCTGGGCCGCGCTCGCATCGGGATCATCGCATGGCTGTTGGCAATCACTGGAAGCATTGGATTGTCTGCCGGCGCGGCCGAATCATCCGATCGGGCGCGGATGCCCGTCATGCCCAAGTCTGGCATCTCCGCGCACCGGGGCGCCAGCACCAGCCACCCGGAGAATACGCTTCCGGCGTTTCGCGAGGCGATTCGGCTGGGCGCGCACCAGATCGAATTGGACGTCTACCTGACCAAGGACAAGCACTTGGTGATCATGCACGATTCGACGGTCGACCGCACCACGGACGGCACGGGCAAGATCGCCGACCTGACGCTGGCTGAAATCAAGCAGCTTGACGCTGGTGGCTGGAAGGGTCCGCAGTATGCCGGCGAACGCGTGCCCACGCTGGAGGAGGTTCTGGCAATCATGCCGGACAATGTCTGGCTCAACCTGCACCTCAAGGGAGGCGCCGAATTGGGGGCTGCCGTGGCCCGGCAGGTTGTCCGCGATCAGCGCACGCATCAGGCGTTTCTTGCCGCAGGGCGTTCCGTGATAGAAGCAGCGCGAAAGGTCTGCCCGGAGATCCTTGTCTGCAACATGGATCGCCGTGAGTCCTATTCGCAGTACGCGAGCGAGACAATTGCGCAGGGGGCGGATTTCATCCAGTTGCT
>JAAYCB010000497.1 GCA_012744395.1 Pirellulaceae bacterium | reverse complement strand
CCGCTGAAGATGCTCCCCTTCGACAACAAGAACGAGCTGCTCCTCGTGCTGGATTTCGACAAGGGCACCACCCTGGAACGCACCGATGCCGCGGTCCGCGATTTCGAGACCTACCTGGCGGGCGTGCCGGAAGTGGCCGACTACACGAGCTATGCCGGACTGGCGTCGCCGATGGATTTCAACGGCCTGGTGCGGCACTACTATCTCCGGCAGGGCGACGATGTGGCCCAGGTGCAGATCAACCTGGCGGGCAAAAAGAATCGGCAGCAGCAGAGCCACGCGATCGGGCTGCGGCTCCGCAACGACCTGGCGGCTATCGCCGGCAAGCACCACGCGCGGATGAAGCTCGTGGAGACGCCGCCCGGCCCGCCGGTGATCGCCAGCATCGTGGCCGAAGTCTACGGCCAGCCGGACGATGGCTATGAAGACTTGCTGGAGGCCGCCGATGCGGTCCGCGCCCGGCTGGCGGCCGAGCCCGGCGTCGTCGATCTCGACCATGTCCGCGAAGCGCCCCAGGAAAAGTTGGTCTTCATCACCGACAAGGAGAAAGCCGCCCTGAACGGAATAACCACCGAGCAGATCGCCGGCACGCTCGACGCGCTGCTCGGCGGCAAGGCGGTGGGGGTGGTCCGCAGCCAGAGCGAGCGGAATCCGCTCAGGATCGAGCTCCGCCTGCCGATCGACCGGCGGACGAGCGCGGCCGACCTGGCCCGGGTGCACGTCAAGGGCGGCTCGGGCCAACTCGTGCCGCTGGCGGAGTTGGGCCAGTGGAAGACGACGCGCGTCGACCAGATGATCTACCACAAGAACCTCGAGCGGGTGGCCTACGTGTTTGCCGAGACGGCCGGGCGCCCGCCGGCCGACGTGGTGGTCGACATTCTCGCCGACCGCCGGGCCGCCGCCCCCGTGGCAGAAGAGACGCGGCGGATCGGCAACGGCTGGATGAGCACGGCGGAGGGCCGTCCGCTGGCCGGGCGGACGTTTTTCTCCAATGGCAGCGGCATCGCCTGGGGGGTGCCGGCGGGTTTCACCGTGGCTTTTGCCGGCGAGGGAGAATGGAAGATCACGCTCGACGTGTTCCGCGATCTCGGCCTGGCTTTCGGGGCGGCGATGATCGCGATCTATATCCTGCTCGTGGCGCAGATGGGCTCGTTCGTTGTCCCGGTGGTCGTGATGCTGGCGATTCCGCTGACCGTCCTCGGCGTGATGCCCGGCTTCTGGCTATTGAACGCGATCCATGCCGAACATGTCGGCGGGTTCCTCGATCCGGTGTACTTCACCGCCACCGGGATGATCGGCATGATCGCCTTGGCCGGGATCGTCACGCGCGATTCGATCATCCTCGTCGACTTCATCCACCTCTCCCTGGCCCGCGGCCGCACGCTGTTCGACGCGATCATGGAGAGCCGGGTGGTGCGCCTGCGGCCGATCCTGCTGACCGCCAGCTCCGCCATGCTCGGCGCCGTGCCGATCATCATCGACCCGATCTTCTCCGGCCTGGCCTGGTCGCTGATCTTCGGCCTGTTCGCCTCGACGCTGTTCACGCTGTTCGTGATCCCGGTGGTCTACTGGCTCTTGTATGCCAACAAGCCGGGGCACGGCCTGCCGGTGTCGACGATGGAGCAAGAGGAGGCGTGACGGGGGCAGGGCCCGGCTGCGAAAAACCGGGATTGTCGCCCGGAATCGTTATCCCCCTGAGCGGCACGTGTGCTAGAATACCGGCGTTCTGGCACACGGCCTCTTCTGGGGGGTCTCAAATTGGATCATCCCGATAACTCAATCCATCTCGCGCCCGCCGGCCAGCTTACGAGCGTTCACGAAATTGCCGAGCGGCTCTTCCCGGCTTACACGGTCGATGGCGGTTCGATCCACCTGGCCGGTTGCTGGCTCGAAGACCGGCGGTTCCTGAGGCTGGGCAATCCGGCGGCGGGATATCGGTACCTTGATGATTCGAGCAGGCCGGTGGACGCGGACCTGGTGTCGCGGCTGGGAATGCAGCGGACCGTGCCCTGGTCGCCGCCGCCGGAGATGCCGCCGGATCGGCTGGCGAAGATGGTCGCCGCGAGCCT
>JAAYCB010000496.1 GCA_012744395.1 Pirellulaceae bacterium | reverse complement strand
GAACGAGCCGGGGCCGTTCAAGACCGCCGGCCAGGTTCGCGACGCGGTCTCCAGCAGCCAGTTGACGGACTGGCGGACCGAGAGCGCCCCGCACTTCAAGAACTGGATCGACGCGATCCGCAGCCGCAAGCACGAGGACCTCAACGCCGACGTGGAACAAGGCCACCTTTCGACGACGGTCTGCCACCTGGCCAAGATTTCCTGCCAGCTCGGCCGCAGCGTCCATTTCGACCCCAAAACGGAACGCTTCGTCAACGACCCCGAAGCCGACCGCTACCTCCGCCGCGACGTGTACCGCGCGCCGTACGTCATCCCGGAAGAAGTCTGAGAGCCAATCGCCCCCGGCGAGCAGCCCGCCGGAATCGTGCCAAGGCGGTGCCGGCTTCCTTGGGAGGGAAGCCGCACCGCCTTTTCCGCCTGCGCTTCCGCGCGCAATGGCCGCCAACGCGTGCCAGAGTGTCTATTGCTTCCCAGGCACAATCGCCCCATGCTCGTTGAGCAATTCCCGGATTTCATCCAGCGGCACGTCGAGGGCCGCCGCGTCCGCCCGGGCGGCCAGGGCCGCGGCGGCCCCGGCCGCCTGCCCCGTCGCCATGCACGTGGCCTGCACCCGGAGGGCCGAATTGGCCAGCCGGTCGCTGCTCACGCCGCGTCCAGCCGCCAGCAGGTGGCGGCTTCCCTTGGGCGCCAGGGCGCGGAGCGGCACCGTCGGAACGACCCCTTCGTCCAGATGCTTGGGCCGTACGCCGCTGGAGGTGTGCAGATCGACCGGATAGAAGGCGTGGCAGACCGCATCGTCAAACACCCGCCCGGAGACGTAATCTTCTACGGTCACGACCGTCTCGCCAAGAATTCGATAGCTCTCGCGGAACGAGGCCTCCGGCTGGAGTTTGGCAAGATGCGACGGTTTGCCGTCGGCCCGTTGTTTCCGGATCCGTTGGAGCACCGACCGGCGTCCGGTGAGATTCGCCTCGGTCCGCGTGACCGAGTTGGAGGAATCGGCCCCATGCACATAGACGGCCTGCAACGTCTCTCGGCCGGCCTGAAACTCGGCGCCCAGCTTGTACAGCATTGAGCCGGGCTGAGTTTCATCCTCGCGCAACCGCTCGAACCCGGCCAGGCCAACCACGTCCGCGCCACCCGTGCAGTCGATCAGCTGGCGGCACGCGACGCGGCGGGTCGTCCCCGGTCCGACAACGTCCAGGGAACAACCCTTCGCGGATTCTTCGATCGCCAGGGGAAACTCGTAGTAACAGATTTTCACCCCCGCCGCCTGGCACGCCTCCTCGGCCAGGAGCGAATACAGAAACGGGTTGATCACGACTTGGTGACGCCAATGCTGGCGGCCGGTGGGGGTGGAAAAGTCGGGCAACTGGCCGCCGTCCATCTCCACGCACAGCCGCACCAGTTCCCAGCCGATCCCGGCGATCACCTGGCGGCCCCAGGCATGAAACAGGCCGGGGAAGCAGACGCCGCCGACCGTCATCGTCCCGCCCAACTCGCTGCCGCGCTCGACGAGCAAGGTCGACGCCCCGGCGCGGGCGGCTTGAATCGCCGCGATTATGCCCGCCGTGCCGCCGCCGACAACCACAACATCCGCGCTCGTCTCGATCGCGCCGCGCGCCGCCCGACTGGCATCCGCCAAGGGTCGTGAACCGTCTTCTCCTCGCGCCACCGAACCGGCCGCCAGGCCGGCGCCGGCCGCAACCGCCTGCTGCAAGAACTGGCGGCGCTGCTGACGGGAATCGTGGATCATCGTTTCGTCCTTCTT
>JAAYCB010000495.1 GCA_012744395.1 Pirellulaceae bacterium | reverse complement strand
GCGAGATTGAAGATCGTGCAAGCTCATTGGTAGGATGGGCATTCCTGCCCGTCGTTCTCTGTCGGGCGCCGCACGCCCAACCTACATCATTGAAGGAACCCTGACATCATTTCTGAAATGGACCACTAAGGCGCCGGCTCTTAGAGTTCGACTTCCCAGATTCGGCTGACATTGTCCTTGGCCTCGCGGACCAGCAGGCGGAACCGCCGGGCCGTGACCGGATCGAAGCGGCAGCTTGGAAGCCAGAAAGTCTGCCGCCGGTTCCCAAGCTGGAGCGTGGGAACCAGGAAGGGCTCTGCTCCGCTCCGGCGGACCGTCAAACCAGCCGGTCCAGTTCGTCGACCAATTGCTCGAACTCTTCGAGCGCGGCATCGATGGCGTCGGGCTTGAGCATGTCGACCCCGGCGTCGCGGAGCAAGTCGAGCGGGTCCTGCGAGCAGCCCGCCTTGAGGAAGCCCAGGTAGTCGTCGAGTTGGCGTTTGCCGCCGCCGGCCACGCGCTGCGCCAGCGCGATCGCCGCCGACATGCCGGTGGCGTACTTGTAGACGTAGAATGCCCGGTAGAAATGCGGAATCCGGAAGCATTCCAGCGAGAGGGCGTCGTCGATGGCGAAGTCGGGTCCGAAGTAGCGTTCGAGCAGTTCGCGGTAGAGGGAGCGGAAGCGGTCGACGGTCAGCGGCTCGCCCGACTCGGCCGAAGCGTGCGCCTGTTTCTCGAATTCAGCGAACATCGTTTGCCGGAAGATCGTCGCCCGCATCGCATCGATCCGCCGGTTGACCAGATACGCCCGCCGCTGGTCGTCGCCGGCTTGAGCGAGCAGGTGGCGGCTGAGCAGCTCTTCGTTGAACGTGCTGGCCACCTCGGCGACGAAGATCGCGTAGTTGTAGTACTGGTAAGGCTGGGAGCGGGCCGCGTAGTGGCTGTGCATCGAATGGCCGGCCTCGTGGGCCAGGGTGAACACATGGTCAAGGACGTCTTCCTGGTAGTTCATCAGGATATACGGCTCGCCGTCGTAGCAACCGCAACTGAAGGCCCCGCTCTGCTTGCCGCGGTTTTCGTAGCGATCGCACCAGCGTCCCCGCAGGCCGCGCTGGAGGGTTCCGCAGTACTCGCTGCCGAGGGGTTCGAGGGCGGCCAGCACGGTGCTGACCGCCTCGTTCCAGGTGTGCCGCTGGCGCAGCTCGCTGAGGATCGGCACGTAGGTGTCGTAGTGATGGAGCTGTTTCAGCCGCATCTTCCGCCGCCGCACGTCGTAGTAGCGGTAGAGGGCGGGCAGCCGCTTGTGGACCGAGGCAACCAGGTTGTCGTAGACCGCCGGCGGAACGCGGTCGGGAAACAGCGCCGCCTCCAGGGCCGAGGGGAAGTTCCTCGCCCGGGCGTAATAGACGTCGCGCTGGATCGAGCCCTCGAGGGCCGCGGCGAGCGCATGGCGGTGCGCGTCGTACTGCCGGTAGAGCTGTTCAAAGGCGGTGCGGCGGACGCTCCGCTTGGGCGAATGGAGCAGCGCCGTGAACGAGGCGTGGGTCAGCTCGATCGATTGGCCCTGTTCGTTCTTGACGGTGCCGAATTTCAGGTCGGCGTCGTTGAGCTTGCGAAACACCTGGCCCGCCGTCTGGGCCATTTCGGTCTGCATGGCCAGCAGGCGTTCCTCTTTTTTCGAGAGCGTGTGCGGCTTGTATCGGACGAGCCTCTCCAGCCAGAGGCGGAACGGCGCCAAGCGTCTGTCGCCGGCCAGCTCGTTGAGCCGCGCGGCGCGGATGGCGAGGATTTCGGGCCGGATGTAGCTCGACGCCTGGGCCGCCCGGCTGGCGGCGTTGAGGTAGCGTCCATACATCCGCTGGTATTCGTCGCGGGTCGCATCTTCCGCGGTCTTGAGGAAGGCGTACGTACCGAGCCGTTCCCCCAGGCGGTCGAAATCGCGGTCGAACTTCAAGCAGGCGGCCAGGGCCTCCGCGCCGGCGGCGAGGCCGCCTTGAAACCGGGCATAGCCGGCGACCCGCTTCTCCCAGCGGTTGAAATCCCGCTCCCAGGCGTCGTCGCTGGCGTAGAGCCTGGAGAGGTCCCACGTGTCGGACACGCGGACCGCACTGCGGGGAGGAAGTTGGCGAACGTTGCTCATGGCTACCACTGGATCAGAATCGTGCCCCAAACAAGGCCGGCCCCGAAGCCGCTGACGAGAATCCGGTCGCCGCGGTGGACGCGGCCCGCGCGACAGGCCTCGTCGAGCGCCATGGGGATGCTGCCGGCCGACGTGTTGCCGTAGCGCTGCACGTTGTTGAAGACTTTGCGGGGGTCGATGCCGGCGTCCTTGATGACCGAGCGGATGATCCGCAGGTTGGCCTGATGGAAGATGAACACGTCGATCTGGTCGAGCGTCATTCCGGTCAGTTCGAGGATTTCGCCGATCGACTGGGTGACGACGCGGACCGCCCACTTGAACACGGGCCTCCCCTCCATGGCGAGGAAATGCGAGCCGTTGGACGGGGCGTCGTGGGAGAACGGCCGGCGCGTGCCGCCCACCGCGCGGTGGAGCAGTTCAGCGCCCGATCCGTCGCAGCCGTAGGCAAAGCCCAGCAGCCCCTGCCTGTCCGATCCGGGCGCCAGCAGCACGGCCCCGGCCGCATCGCCGAACAATGGGTAGGTCTGCTTGTCCTCCGGATTGACGACGCGCGAATTGCAGTCGGCGCCGATCACCAGGACCAGCTTGCTCGAGCCGCTGGCGACGAACTGGGCGCCGGTGATCATCGCAAAGGCGAAGCTCGCGCAGGCCGCGTGCAGGTCCATCGCCGGGGCGGACAGCCCCAGGCGGTCCTGGACAAGACAAGCGGAGGCGGGCAGCAACTGGTCGGGCGTGAACGTGCCCAGCAGCACCAGGTCGATCTCCGAGGGGTCGACCCCGGCGTCCTCAATACACTCCTCGGCCGCGATCACCGCCATGTCGCTGGTGGCGATCTCCGGCGGCGCGTGCCGCCGCTCGACAATCCCGGTCCGCTGTACGATCCAGTCGGGGTCGCATCCCAGCGCGGCGAGATCCTCGTTCCGCACGAGCTTGTCGGGGGCATAGCTGCCGACGCCGACCACCTGCACCCCCATCAGCCGGCCAACCCGGGAACGCCTGACAGTGATTTCCGCGTCTTTTGTTGTTCGGCTGGATATGCTGGACATAGGATGATTCGTCTAGGTTCCCGCTGAAGCCCGCGGAAGATCGCTCGGCGCCATCCGCCAGCAGCGAGAGACAAAGACCTCTAAACTACGGCTTTCTTCGCCGCCGCTCAAGGCCCATTCGCCATACGGCAGCTCACTAATCCGAGGGGGAGACGGTCTGCGGCGAGCCTTTCGATGGCATCACCCGCAGGCCGGCACGATCCGGCCCGAGCGACGGGGATGCCGACGCAAGTCACTCGGTGGAAGGGGTTTGCCGCTAAAGACCACGGTTCGCGAGGGGCTCGATGGCGGCCCGCGCGGATGCCGATTTGTCAACGGTCGTTGGCGTCTCTGCCGTGATAGAGTAAAAAAGGTTGTATTCGGCTTGGCAGAGCCGCGCGGTCGGCTCCGTCGCCCCCCTGCTCTGAACCGTGCATGAAAACTAGTCAATTCGAGGGTTTTTAGAAAGCTCACCCGTGCTACCCGTCCCGGCAATCGATTTCCGACGGACTCCCGTCACGCTGCTCCTCGCGGCGGTGGCGGCGGCCCTCGAACTGGTCTGCACCTTCGAACCGGAGCGGCGCGAAGTCTATTACATGACGTGGAAGCTGGGCTTGCTGTCGACGATCTGGTCGGGGGAGCTGTGGCGGCCATTCACCACCGCGCTGCTCCACGGATCGGTGATCCACGCGGCATTCAACATCTACTGGTTGATGACGTTCGGCCGTGCTCTCGAACCGTTTTTCGGCTCGTTCCGATACCTGCTGGTGATCGTGCTGTTGGCCTTCGTCTCGATGGTGCCGTCGTTCCTGGTGAGCAACTGGGACGCTCCGCTCGACGGGCAGCAGGCGATTGTCGGGCTCTCGGGCGTGGTTTACGGGCTGTTTGGGATTCTCTGGGTTGGGCGGCGCTACCGCCGCGATTTCGACGCCGTGTGCGGCCAGGACGTCGTGCAGATGCTCGTCGCCTGGTTTTTCATCTGCATCGTTCTGACCTACCTGAAGATCATGCTGGTGGCCAACGTTGCGCACGGGTTGGGGTGCGCGGTTGGGGTGCTCTACGGGCTGGCGATGCTGGCGCCGGCCCGCCGCTGGGCCTGGCGCGCGCTGGCAGTGCTCGTCACACTGGTCCTGCTCTTCCCCTCGATCGCGGCTCCAGGGCATCCGCTGTACGCGAAGTACGTCAAGAACGAACGGATCCGCACCCTGATCCAGCAGATGCCGGCCGAGGCGGACCAACTCCGGGAGGACGGCTGATCGCTTCGCCAGGTCCTCTCCGACCGCTTAGCGATCGGTCGAGAGGACTTGGCGAAGCAGTGCGGAGATGTCGTCGTAGGGATTGTCGCCGGGCGAACCGGCGGCGTATTGGTAAACGGAGTTCTGGCTCCGATCGGCGAGCGAAAGGAGCGAAGAGGAGACGGTCCCCCGCTCGTTTCCGACGATGACCACGCCGCGCTTGCCCCGGGCGTCCGGCTTGCGTGAAAAGGTCCGGCTGGCGACCGCCAGAAACGCGACCGAGGAATCGAGCCGTTGCAGGGTCAGCAACCGGCGGACGAACTCCTGGCGGGGATCGGACCGGTCGTTGACGTTGCCGTTGGTGATCAGGTGCAGCCCCGGTTTCAACGTCACGGCGTCCACGATATCCCCGCCGTAGACGACGATCGCGGCGTCGGCGTCGGCGCAGATGTAGCTGGCACCGTCGTAGCGCCCGGTCTCCAACTCCTTGACGGCCAGTTCGGCCGCGTCGGTGGCCGTCCGCGTGCCGAGCAACTCGCGGCACAGCAGCCCGCGGGAACGCGGTTCGGCGGGCACGCAACGTTTCGGCCGATTCGCCACGGCGACGAACATGCCGTGCTGGTTCACGCCAAACCAGGTGCCGCCCGCCTTCCGGTCGATTCCGCAGACGACTCGCGGACGCCCCGACTGGATGCGGGGCGGCTGGCTGGGCCGATCGTATCTCTCCTCCCGATTCTGAGCGACCAGAACCGGAGCGTCACGCGCGGTCTTGTACTGCAATGCCAACAAACACATGGGGAAACCAACATTCGCAGACTAGAGGGCACACCAAGCCGGTTTCCGGACGACCCGAAAGAAGCCAACTCGGCCGGTCGGGGCGTTGCCGCACGTGACCACAGGTCGATCAAAAACCAAGCGGAACCGCTAACTTATCCGGTAAATCCCGCGACTTACACCCCCTTTAAGAGGTAATTCAACAGGTTTCCTGCGCATAGAACGGGCCAATCGGCAGGCCCCAAGCCGCCGTCGGGAATCCAATGCAGGGGCTGGATTTGGCCCACGAGGCAGCCATACGCCGCGTTTAGCCCCCCGAAAGGACCCATTTCCAGGTCCATCTTTCAGGCGTGAGGCGGTCCCGAGCTATAAGAAGACGGTTCACACTGCCCCGATGAGCCGGGCTGTGCCGCCCGAAGGAGGTCCATCGCGCGACCGATTCCAGGTTCCCGGCGCACCCGATCCGCCGCATGGACGCTATAATCAGGATCATACCCTTGCGATTCATTCCTGATGGAGAAGACGGGCATGCCCATTCACGATTGGAGCGGTGTTGAGCCGGGCATCATCCACGATTTCCACCAGGCGTGGACGATTGAGATCCGAAACGCGCTGAACGCCGGCGTTCTGCCGCCAGATTTCTTCGCGCTTGCCGAGCAGATCGTCAGCGGCCCAATCCCCGACGTGGTAACGCTGAAGCGAAGGCCGACTGCGCCTGACCGGCCGGATGCCTGCGGAGGAATCGCGGTCGCCGATACGCCGCCGCGGGCGCGGTTTATCACTTCCGCGGAGCCCGACCTGTATGTGGGCAAGGCCAATCGGCTCCTGATCAAGCACCGGCTAGGGCAGGTCGTGGCGGTAATCGAGATCGTCTCGCCGGGCAACAAGAGCAGCCGGCATAGCCTCCGGTCGTTCGTCCTGAAGGCGGAGGAGTTCGTTCGGCACGGGATCAACTTGCTGGTGGTCGACTTGTTTCCCCCGTCGCCGCGCGATCCTCAAGGCATTCATAAAGCGATCTGGGATGAAATCCGGGAAGAACCGTTCGAACTGCCCGGCGATAAGCCGCTGACGGTGGTGGCCTATTCCGCCGGTCCGCCGCAGACAGCCTACGTCGAGCCCATGGCCGTGGGGGACAGACTCCCGTCCTTGCCCATTTTTCTCGATTTTTGCACGTACGTCCCCGCTCCGCTGGAGACGACCTACCAGGCAACTTGGGCAAAATCTGCGGAGGCGGTCAAAGAAATAGTCGAACATGCCGGTTCAAATCCGGGCTCATGATCGATCGCGCCGAGACCGTGGTGCAACGAGGCCTTTGGTTCGGTCTCTCCGAAAAAAACGTGGACAAGCGTCTCGGCGAGACGTGGTCTGCGGGTCGCGAATCCGGGTAGGAGCATTTCATTGGAAGGCGTATAATCGGCGCTTTGCCAGTGACGAGCCCACTCGTTCAGATTCGGGCACAGAGCGCCCGGACAGAGTGAACGAACCCAGCCGAAAGGAAGCGGATGCGTTCCATTGCGATCATGAACCAGAAGGGGGGCGTGGGAAAAACCACAACCGCGGTCAACATCAGCGCTGCCTTGGCCGATAGCGGGATGCGAGTCTGCCTGATCGACATGGACCCCCAGGCCCATGCCACCCTGCATTTCGGCATTGAACCGCAGGTCGAGATGACGTCGATCTACACCGTCCTGACCGGCGAGGCCTCGCTCGCCGATGTCCGGCAACCGGTCAACGGTTGTCTCTCGATCGTTCCCTCGCACCTGGACCTGGCCGGCGCGGAGGTCGAACTGGCCGGGGTCGTTGGCCGCGAGTTCATTCTCCGCGACAAGCTCAACGAGGAGTCGGAATCGTTCGACTATCTGCTGATCGACTGTCCCCCATCGCTGGGCGTGTTGACGATCAACGCGCTGGTCGCCGTCGAAGAGGTGTTCATCCCGCTGCAACCCCATTTTCTTGCGCTGCACGGCCTGAGCAAACTGCTCCAGACGATCCAGCTTGTCTCCCGCAGGCTGAACAACCGGCTGAAGCTCAGTGGGATCGTCCTCTGCATGTACGACGCCGGCACGCGGCTGGCCGCCGAAGTGAGCCAGGACGTGGATGAGTTCTTCCAGGAGAGTTTCCACGGCGAAACGCCCTGGGCGGGCGCGCAGATCTTCCAGACGCGAATCCGCCGCAATGTGCGGCTGGCCGAGGCCCCCAGCTTCGGGCAGTCGATCTTCGAGTATGACCCGCATTCCAACGGGGCCGCCGACTATCGCCAGCTCGCCCAGGAGATCGTCGGCGAGCGCGTTGTCCAAGAGCCCGTGGAACTGCTCTGATGGACCGCCGCCTCTCAGCGTGAAGCGAGCCAACTCGTTCCCAAGCTCCAGCTTGGGAACGCCCAGACCCGGCCACCGCCCCCCAAGCTCCAGCTTGGGAACCAGGAGAAGAGTTCGACCGTCTGGTCCTCTTCCTTGGTCAGCCAGCCCGCCGACCAGAGCCGCCTCGCCCGACGGCGCGCGGACGGTTGTCTGCGCGGTCAAGACGCGGACCCTCGGGGGGGGGCGGATCAGGATGCCGTCGGGGTCGGCGCCGACATGAAGCAGAGCCCTCTCATCGCACCGCCGCTTTACGGCGCCAGGTCGCCGAGCGTCTTGCCAATCAGCCGCTCCAGGTAGCCGCCCATGCGGTTGGGCATGTTTTTGGCCTTCACCGGCAGCCCGGCGATTTCGGCCCGGGCACTCCGCGCACGCGTGTCGAGATCGTCGATCGCGCTGAGCGCGGCGAGCGCGACGTAGACGCTGTTTTCTTCCACGGAAGCCAGCGTGATCAGCGCGCCGAGGGCTCGGGCAGCCTCGCGCTGGGTTCCATAGCGGCCGAGGGCTTCGGCCGTGACGATCCGCACGTAGGGCGAACTGTCCGACAGGGCCTTGTCGAGCGCCGCCCTGCCCGCGGCAACCCCGTCGGCTTGGCGGATCAGAAGCCCCATCGCGCCCCAGTAGCGGACAGCGCTGTCGCCGTCGGCCAGGGCTTCGAGCAGCTTGGGCAGGTCCTCGCTCTTCAGGGAACTAGCGGCCTGCGCCGCCGCAAAGATCTTCGTGAGCGGATATTTCGCCGGATCGTGCCCCATCTCGTAGGGCGTTGCGCCGGGATCGCGGGCGTGGATCTCGCCCTCCGGCAGGAAGCCGAGATCGCGGATGCGGAAGACCCAGTCGCGGTGCGCTGCGCGCATCCTGGAGAGCACCTCCTGGTGCCGCGGCGAATCGGCCAGGTTCTTCACCTCGTGGGGATCGTTCTGGAGGTCGTAGAGTTCCTCGGCCGGCTTGGTCTGCCAGAAACCCGTCATCGGCGGCTTGAGCTTGCCCTCGTCGTAGAGCCGCTTCCAGACCCGGGTGGTGGGGGTCTCGAACATGTAGGCGATGTGCTGCCCGTAGATCTTGTGCGGCATGTAGTGCTTGAGGTAGACGTAGCGCCCGTCGCCCACGGTGCGGACCATGTCGCAGCGCTCGTCCATCCTGCCGCGGAAGCCGAACAAGTACTGCGGGCCGGGCTGGCAAGACTTGCCGAGGAACGCGTGCCCCTGCATGAAGTCGGGCGGCTCGATGCCGGCGAGGCTCAGCAGTGTCGGCGCCAGGTCGATGAACCCGACGAGCCGGTCGCTCGACCCGCCGGGGTTGTAGTCGGGCGGGGCGAGGTGTCGCCACTTGGCTGGAATCGAGACGATCATCGGCACCCGCAGGCCGGAGTTGTAGGGCCAGCGCTTGCTCCGCGGCATGCCCGGCCCATGGTCGCCGTAGTAGAAGACGATCGTCTCGCCGGCCAGGCCGTCGTCGTCCAGTTCTTGCAGCACCTTGCCGGCCAGCCGATCCATCTCGGTGATCTTGTCGTGGTACTGGGCCCAATCCCGGCGGACCTCGGGCGTGTCGGGATGGTAGGCGGGAAGGGCGACTCGGGCCGGATCGTGGACCGCCTTGTGGGGCCGCTTGCGGACCTGGCTCTCGTGGGTCACGGTGAAATTGAAGATCGCAAAGAAGGGCTGGTCCGGCCGGCGGTTTCGCCAGTGGGCCTGGCCGCTCGATTCGTCCCAGATCCGGCCCGGCTTCTCCAGGTTGTAGTCTTCCTTGGAGTTGTTCGTGCAGTAGTAGCCCGCCTCGCGGAGGTATTGTGGATACATCTTCATGTGCGGTGGCAGCGGGGCGCTGCTCCGCATGTGCTCCGAGCCGGTCGACGGCGGATAGAGGCCGGAGATGATCGTTGTCCGCGCGGGGGCGCAGACCGGCGCGTTCGACCAGGCGTTTCGATAGATCACGCCGCGGGCGGCCAGACGGTCGAGATTCGGCGTGTCGGCGTACTTGTCGCCGTAGCAGCCGAGATGGGGACCGTTGTCCTCGCTGGTGATCCACAGGACGTTGGGCCGATCGGCCCCCGCGGCAAGGGCGGCAGATGAGGCAATCGCGGCGGCGAGCAGCAAGACGGATGGTTTCATCGCACGAATCCTCCCCGGAAGAACACGTCAATCAGCGCCCGCCAGGATACCGGGGGACGGACATCGAGACAAGCACGCGTTTCCCTCGTTCCCCTCACCTCTCGTTCATGCACCCTGAAGGTGGTTTGATGGGTCCGCGGCCGCCCTCCCCCTGGCGCGGGATCCGTCCCGGTTTCTTAACCTCGTCTCCGTGCGTCTCGCTCAAGCATCGCCTCGCTCGAGGCGGCATCGATCCTGAACGTCGTCTTCAGCAGTGTCTTGAGCGTGTCCCAGAGTCCCTGCCGCTCTCTCCAGCACACCCAGTGTCCCTGCCACGTTCAGCCCACGGTCGCGCGCCGCGCGGCACGATCGTCGATCAGAACGAGATCCGCTTTGACTTCCAGCGCAAGAAAGATCGCCTCACGTTCGCCCCAGTCAAGCTTCGTCGCCGCAGACGGGCAACGGGGCGTTCGGACTTCGACCCAAGAAGGCAGCGCGCCGGCCCAACGGCGCACCGCCGCCGGCGTGTCCTCATGCTCCAGTTCTGCCAAGACCGCTGCTGGGACAACGACTGTCTCAAACAATCGCGGCAAGATATCGATTGCGCCGCAGAGCACTAGGTAATTCAGCGGACCCGTATCGGATACGACAACGGTCACGGTGGTCCAAGGGCCTTCTTCAGGTTGCCACGATCTTCATCGAGATCGTCCATTGCGTAATGATACGGAACGCCGTGGCTGGCGAGGAATTCTTCCACCTGCTGCCAACTGAGGCCCAGCAGTTGCCCGACTTCTCCCCGAGAAAGCCTTTGGCTCCGGTAACCTTCGAGAACGACCGCCTCAAGTACGCGACGAGCCATTTCGTCCGCGTCGGCCCCAAGCTGGTTGGCGAGGCAGTCCGGCAGTTCAATCGTAATTCTGGTCATCGCTTGCCAGTCCCGATGTTTTGCAGATGCTAGGATTGTACGCCGCCGCGGCCCCCCCGTCCAGAGGGCCTGGCAACCTTGGAGCCGCTTGCGCTGTCTGCAAGTCGCTATTCTTCTCTCGTTCCCAAGCTCCCGCTTCTGCCACATCATTTCATCGGTCTGGATTTGCTTCGGCTGACTGCCCTCTTGCCATACCTGGTACTCGGACGCAGTCTTGTGGTGGAGTTTATCCGCGCGAAACTGCCGCAGAATCGTCCCAGCAGCATGGCGCTTGAGCAGATTGATGATCTGTCTGGCCGTGAACGATTTGCCGCGTCCGCCTACCCCAGTCCGTGCTTGGCGAGTTTGTCGCGGAAGGTTGAGGCTTTCATGCCGAGGGCTTCCGCGGCGGCCGACTTGTTGCCGCCGGCGGCCGCCAGGGCGTCGGCCAGGAGTTGGCGTTCGGCCTGGTCCATGGCGGCGCGGAAGCCGCCGCTGGCCGGCTTCTTCTTGGCCGCGATGCCGGCCATTTCCGCCGACAGCAGCCGGGCGGTGATGTGGTCGGCGCCGACCAGCCACGCCCGTTCGAGCGTGTGGTACAGTTCGCGGATATTGCCCGGCCAGTCGTGGCGGAGGAGGACGTCGACGGCGTCGGAATCGATCACGTAGGGCTCGTCCTTGGCAATCCGTTGCATCAGGTGGTCAACCAGGATCGGCAGGTCGTCGAGCCGGTCGCGGAGCGGCGGGATGTTGATCCGCAGGACATCGAGGCGGTAGTAGAGGTCGCGGCGGAAGGAGCCGTCGTCGATCTTGTCGAGCAGGTTCTGTTTCGTCGAGGCGATGATCCGCACGTCGGCCTGGATCGGCGTCGTGCCGCCGACGCGTTCGAAGACCTTTTCCTCGATCGCCCGCAAAAGCTTCGATTGATGCTCCAGCGGGATGTCGTCGACGTCGTCGAGATACAGGGTGCCGCCCTGGGCGAGGTCGAAGCGGCCCTTCCGTTTCTCCTCCGCGCCGGTGAACGATCCCTTCTCGTGCCCGTAGAGCTCGCTCTCGATCAACTGCGGCGGGAAGAGCGTGCAGCCGACCTTCACGTAGGGGAACCCGCTGCGGTAAGAGTGGCGGTGGATCACCGAGGCGATCAGGTCCTTGCCCACGCCGGTCTCCCCGAGGAGCAGGACGTTGGCGTCGGTTCGGGCGGCGATCTCGATCATCCGCATCACGCGATCCATCGACGGCGACTCGGTGACGATCGATTCGGCGATCGAGGCGTCGGGCCGTGGCGGCTCGTCCGCCGCCGCGGCCTCGGCGGCCTGCTTCCGCTCGCGTTCGATGCGGGCGAGCAGCGGGAAGATGTCGTCGTTGCGGAACGGCTTGGTGACGAAGTCGAAGGCCCCGAGCTTGACGGCCTCCACGGCGACCTCGATGCTTCCGTAAGCCGTCATCATCACGACCACCGTATCGGCCAGCGGGCCCTGCTTGATCCGCTTGAGCAGCTCGATGCCGTCGATGTTGGGCATCTTCAGATCGGTCACCACGACGTCGAATCGCGCCGCGGACAATTTGCCGAGCGCATCCCGGCCGTCGCAGGCGGTCTCGACCTCGTGCCCCTGCGTCGCCAGGTCGTCGGCCAGGGTGACGCGTTTGATCTTTTCGTCGTCAACTACGAGGATGCGCATGATTCAGGCGGCCGGGGGCCGGGGGTCGGTCGGTGATGGGGTCGGGGGAGAGGTTCCCAAGCTGGAGCTGGGGAACCAGGGGAGGGCTGGCGCTGGGGGGAGCGGCGTTTGGGAACCGGGCAATCGTTCCATTGGCGGCATAACCTATCCGTCGGTTCTCGGCTCTTCGTCGCGAGCGGCCTTGAGGATGACGCTGAACGTGGTGCCGTGGCCGGGGGCGCTTTCGACATGGATGCGGCCGCCCATCTCGGAAATCATCATCCGCGAAAGCGCCAATCCCAGGCCGGTCCCTCCCGCATCGCCTCGCGTGGTGAAGAACGGCTCGAAGACGCGATCCTGCAGTTCAAGCGGGATTCCTTCCCCGGTGTCGGAGATTTCCACCGCCACGGTCCCCGGGTCCCCGTCGCTCGGCCGCGAGACGACCGCCGTCCGCAGGGTCAGACTGCCGCCGGAGGGCATCGCGGCGAGGGCATTCGCCACCAGGTTGAAAAGCACCTCTTGGAGCGTGTACGGATCGCCCTCCACGGCCGGCACCTTGCCGAGTTTCGTCTCGATGTGGATGTTCTTGCCGTGATCGCTGCCCAGCATTTGCAGCATGGATTCGACCGCCGTGTTGACCTCCGTCCGCTGGAGCGTGACGCCGCGCGGTTGGGCGAACGCCTGGACCCGCTTGGCGGTCCGCTCGATCCGCTCCAGAGCGTCGACCATCATCCGCACGTATTCGGCGAGCTGCGGATCTCCGCGGACGCTTTCGCCGATCCGGCTGAGGCAGTTCTGCATCCCGTCGAGCGGGTTGGCGATCTGGTGGGCGATCCCCGCCACAAGCTGCCCGATCCCGACCATCTTCTCCTTCTGGCGGAGCTCGTCGTGGGCCCGGTCGACGTGGCGATGCATGGCCGTCGTCAAGTACACGGCGAGCCAGAACGTGCTCGCCAATGCGCTGAACATCCACAGCAGGTAGACCCCGTCGAGCGAGCGCGGGCCGGGCGGATCGGCCGGCAGGAGGATCGGGAACGAGGGCGCGCCCCGCGCGTATTCGACAAGGAAGATGATCCCCGTCAGTCCGCTCGCCAGGGCGGCCACCACATAGGGCATTCGCCCGTGTAGATACATGCTCCCGACAATCATGTGGAAGACGAAGAAGAAGAGGAACGGATTGCGCGTGGCGTCGGAAAGGTAGACCAGCGCCGACAAGGCCAGGAGATCGTGGACAATCTGGTAAAAGATGAATCGGTCGACGTGCGCCTCGCCGGCCCCGTAGTCGCGCTGGCTGACCCAGAACCAGATGTTGCAGCCGAGCATCACCACGGCCACGGCGCAGACCGGGATCGGGTTGGGCAGCACGCCGAGCACCTCGGACGCCAGCAGCGCGGCGACGACGACCGTCGCGCAGGCGATCCAGCGAAGCGAAATCAACCAGCGAGCGCCCTCGGGCGGGAGTTTCATCACGGCATGGGCTCAAGCGAGAGAACCATCGGTCCGCGGCGAACAGCGGCAGGTCGCAGCCGGCGCACGTTTGTGCACAGCGCAGGTTCGCCACAACCGCCAATCTTACCATCCTAACGGCGGCGTCCGTTTTGGACAATCCGCAGGCCGCGAGCACCGGGCGGGCTTGCCCGGCGGCGTTTGGCCGAATCCAAGCCGTCGCCGGCGGCTCCCGGCCAGACGGCGGACGACCTGCCCGCCGTTCATCGGAGGCGGTATGCGAACACGCCGCCCGAACACTCCAGTTCCAGCGTCTCGCCGCGGATCGCCGCTTTGAACCGATCCGTCCTCGGCCAGCACATCGACATGCTGCGGGAGCGGCATCTGCCAGGGGAGCCGCGGCCAGTCGATCTTCAGCCAGAAGGCCGGCGCGTGTTCACCCGGCAGCGGCGCGATCTCCAGTTGCCCGGCGTGCGGGCGAATCCGGCAGCCGCCCGCCGTGATCACGCCGCCGAAATCGATCGGCCGGGGATCCGGATTTGAGCGGAGCGGCGAGGGATCGGCCCACTGGCGGCCGTTGACATAGGACTGCTCGGCGGAATGGGCGAATTCGACAATCACCCCCTGGCGGCGGACGATGCCCGCCCGCAGCGTGCCGGAGCCACAGGGCGCTTCGGCGAGGAAGGCGTACTCGGGCAGCAGGGTCTCGCCCACGGGCCAGT
Source organism: Pirellulaceae bacterium (assembly GCA_012744395.1). Taxonomy (GTDB): domain Bacteria; phylum Planctomycetota; class Planctomycetia; order Pirellulales; family Thermoguttaceae; genus JAAYCB01. Next base: position 1,273 of record JAAYCB010000495.1, on the reverse strand, counting down.
CCGTCTGCCCGCGATTGACCCAGACGCGTTCTCCGCCCGACCACGCGACGCACTGCCGGTGCAGATCGCCGCCGGTGATCGAAAACGGCAGCACGGCCGTTTCACCCGGCCCGAGCTGGAACCGAACCGCGCCGTCCGGGTCGGCCTTCCACTGGTCGATCACGCGGAGGCGGACGGTTCCGCGGAGCTGCGACTGGCCGCCGTTTCGCAGGACCACCCCCAAGGGGAGCGCGACGCCGGTCTCCGTCACCTCCGCGGGCCCCTCGATGCGGACCGACAGCCGCCCGGCCTGGTCGGTGGGAGGATTATAGGCAAAGACCGCCGGCCCCAGCAGTGCAAACGGCAGGAGCGCGGCCAGGGCCGGTGTGACGGGGGGGCGGTGCGTCATTTGGGAATCCCCCGAGGAACTGATCGCGATGGGCCACGGAGGGATGACTCGCGCGGCGATTTGCCGCCGCACGTCGCCGGCGCCGGGGCTCAGCAGCGAAAGACCTCCGGCTGCCCGCCCTCGAAGACAACTCGATATCCGGGCGGCAGGAGCCAGTAGGGCAACAGCCGGCGGTCTTTGATGGAGATTTCATACAACGATTTGATGCCCACATTATCCGGGTTGTGGACATCGAGCGGATCGTCGACGACTCCCACGTACCACCCCGACTGATCGCCCTCAGCGCCCGCCACCCGGCTGATGAAGGCATGGGGCGAACCCGGCGCGTAGGACTTCGAGCAGGCGGCCACCTGGCGGAGATTGCAGAACGCCGGCGCGGCCTGCTCCTCGCGGAGGACCTGCATCTGGGCCGAATGGATCTGGTCGACGCGCCGGAAATCCTTGGTGAATGAGGCGATTTGCTGGAAATCGAGCGCCTCGATGTCGAGCTGACCGGCGGTCTCCGTGAGGCGAAAAATGAACCAACTGAATTCGACGGTCTCCCCCGGCCGCGCGCCCAGGGCCTTCAGATGTGCCAACGCCTGCTCTCGAATCACTCGATCCACTCCATGTGACTGATCGGGCCCCACGCGCGGGGGCGGCCGACTGCTGCTGAATCCATGCTCAAGTAGCGTCTTCGGGCTACCCTACTGTTTTACCGGTTGACTCTCTTCCGCAGGCGGACCGGGTTTCTCTGAGGGCGCTTCGACTGGCTTGGTTTCGACTGGTTTGGTTTCGACTGGTTTGGTTTCGACTGGTTTGGTTTCGACTGGTTTGGTTTCGACTGGTTTGGTTTCGGCTGGTTTGGTTTCGACTGGTTTGGTTTCGACTGGTTTGGTTTCGACT
>JAAYCB010000494.1 GCA_012744395.1 Pirellulaceae bacterium | reverse complement strand
GGGCCTCGGGCGCAAGATCGGCGATGTAGTCGCAACGCGGATGGGGCTTGCCGGCCTGGGCCAGTCCATAATGCTTGTGGTTGGGGTGGATGTGCAATTGCACGTCCTGCTGATGTTCGAGCAGGTAATGGCAGACCCGCTCCATCTCGCCCGGATAGCCCTGCTCGTCGGTAAATGCCTCGACAAAAAACGTCGCGGCCAGCCCGGCCTGTTCGAGGATGCTGACGATCAAGGGGAGTCCGAGCTCGCGGCTGCGATAGCGGCCCCAGACCGCCCGGGCGGGAGGGACCGGCCTAAAGGCCGGATTGCCCCAGGCGCCGCCCATGCTGCATTCAACGTCGAAGGTGATGAAGAGGGAAGGAGGCATGGGGGATTTCACGCGGAGACGCGGACGGGGGGATAGGAGGTTTTCGGTTTTCAGTTTTCAGAAAGAAGGGGAGAGGCGGCCACGGATGAAACACGGATGGATCACGGATAAGAGGGAGGGGGGCAAAAGTGAATGTTGGGTCATTGGTGGCGCTTTAAGGGGGAAGGGATCGCGAAAGCGAGAAAGAGCGAAAGCGCGAAAAAAAACAAGTAGTGCTTTGGGGGGAAGGGCTGGACATTCATCTTCTCTGATTTCGCGCTTTCGCCCTTTCGCCCTTTCGCGATTGTCCGGACAATTACGTCAAATCCTCCCTTCGGCCGCGTTTCATCGGTGGCTGAATTCTTCTTCTGACGGCTGATGGCTGATAGCTGACGGCTATCTGACTCCCAAGAGGTCCCGGGGCTCGGATCTTTTCAGGCGCTTGAGGATCATCTGCTTGAGGTCGACGAAGAACGGCTTGGGGTCGCTCCAGGCGAAGGAGTCGTCTTTCGTCCAGGGGCCGCAGTTCCAAACGAAGCGGGCGATCGCGCCGAGCTTGCTCAGCCGCTTCTGGTCGGGCGGGAGCGGCTCGCCGCCGATCATGCCGAGCAGCCAGTTGGCGTCGCCGCCGAGGATGCGGGTACGGAGGCCGAGGCGGTAATTGCCCGTGCGCATCCCGTCCGGTTCGAAGTGGCTCTGCCAGAGGAGGAACGGCGAGTCGAAGCCGGCCATGATCACCGTCGGCTGGCCGCCGCACATCCGCGGATTGATCTCCAGGAAGATGTACTCGCCGCTCTTGGGGTCGTAATGGAACTGGCAGGTGGCGATCCCCTCCCAGTTGAGCGCCTGGAGGAGGCGGACGGCGTCGCGGGCGAGCCCTTCGTGGCGGCAGGATACCCGCTGCACGGTCACGCCGCCGGCGAGCGGCGCGTGGTGCTCGCCGATGTATTCGCCGACCATGAACGGTTCGCCCTGGTGCATGAGGATGTGGATGTGGTCCTCCACGCCCGGGTGATACTCCTGGACAATGATGTTGTCGGCGAATCCGTCGAGGCTGGCGCGGAGCTTGTCGAGCTCGGCCTGGTCGCGGGCGTAGCCGGCCTTCCATGGGGCTCGGCCGGCGGCGCTTGCATCGTTCTGGCGGGCGGTGCGGAGAACGAGGGGGAAGCGGAGCGGCTCGCCGGGATCGGCCGCGAGGCGGTCGAGCGTCGTGCCTCGGGCAACGGGGATGCCGAGCTGCTGGCACAACGCGTGCAGGTAGGCCTTGTCGGTCGCCTTTTCAAAGCATTCGCCCCCTGGGGAGAAGACGTGAACCTCCGGCTCGAAGCGGCGGCGGTGCTCGATCAGCGCTTTGTGCAGTCCCTCGGCGACCGGCATGATCGAGCCGACGTCGAGCTCCTTGGCGAGCGCTTCGAGCTGGTCGACCGGCGGCGGGGCATCGGGCGAGCGGTCGAACATCCAGGCGCCGGCCGCGTGGCGGCTATGGGCCGACTGGCCTTGCGGCGAGTTGCAGACAACGAAGGCGGAAAGGCCGCCGCGGGCGAGGCTGCGGAGCATCGAGAGACCGACCTGGGTGTCGCCGCAGATGGCGAGGATTTTGCGGCGCCGGGGCGTGGCGAGATGGGCGGGGGTGGGAGGGCGGATGCGGAGCATCTTGGAAAGCGGAAAGGGGAAAGGGGGAACCGCAGTCACGCGGAGACGCGGATTTGGGGGCGGTGTTCTGAGTTGCTGATGGATGATGGCTGCCCGGCTGCCCGGCGGAGTGGGCATTATAGAGGATGGATGTTTTTTTGGAAGGATTTGTTTGAACGCTTGAGAGGATTGGAGGGAGGTCGAATTCGGTCAAATCCGGTCGGTGAGCCAGTACCAGGCCAGGCCGAGCCACTCGTGCCAGGCGTCGGAAACATCGCTTGCCGCCTCGACGCTGGGAATGAAGGCCGCGGGCGCGAAGGGGTGTTCGGCGGCGGTGCGGTAGCGGCAGCCGGAGGGGAGGACTCTCGTGCCCTGGCGGCGAAAGCATCTTTCCGCCCGCGTCAGGCTGGCGGCGTCGGTGATGAGGACTGCGCGGTTGAGGCCGCGCTGGCGGAGCAGTCGGGCTGACTGGCGGGCGTTTTCGTAGGTGGTTCGCGATTGATCCTCAAGGAGGATGGACTCCGGCGGGATTCCCTGGGAAACGAGAAAATCCCGCATGGCCGCCGCGACCGTCGGGCCGGCTGAACTCGAATCGGCTTTCCCGCCGGAAAGGATCACGGGGCACGGCTGACCATTGCGAAAGAGGGCCGCCGCGTGGAGGCAGCGGCAGAGCGAGTCCTGCCCCAGGACAGGGTAGTCTCGGTGTGGCTTGGGCGGATCGACATAGCCGCCAAGAACGACAATCGCCTGGATGTCCTTGGGGCGATAATCGAGCGGCGGAAAGGGCAACTCGAGGGTCAGGAACGCGAGGTGGGAGACCGCGGGAAGCGAGACGAAGAGGAGCAAGAGGTATGGAATCGTCAGGGCGAACCGCGCCGCGCGGCTGAGCTGGCGTTTGAACCACATCCAAGCGATCACAAGCCCGAGGATGATGAGCAGTGGCGCGTAAGGGTGTACGAGGGCGTGGACGATTGGGTATTGGTACATCTTGTGGACAGTACGTAGAACGGGTCTCCAGGCCCGTTGAGGCGAGTTGACCGAGGCGTTTCGGAAAGACGTGGACACAGGGGAAGACGGTCCGGGAGAACCGTCCTACGGGTGTTCGACGACGGTTCGGGAGAACCGTTCTCCGGGCGGATTTGCCACGCTGCGGCCCACGGCCGCCTCGAAGACGGCGCAGACCTCGGCGGCCACGTCGTCCCAGGAGCGGACTGCCCGGCTGCCGCGGACCTGTTCCGCGGGAAGCTGCATGTCGAGGACTTCCCCCACGGCTTTCGCCAACTGGTCGGCATCGCGGGGCGGCACAATCCGGCCGTTGCGGCCATCCTCGATCATCATGGGGACCGAGCCGACGTCG
>JAAYCB010000493.1 GCA_012744395.1 Pirellulaceae bacterium | reverse complement strand
GCCACAACGCCGGCTACGTCAACGGGATCAAGAAGATCCACGACGGCAAGTACGGCGACCTCGTTTGCCTCCAGGCCTATTGGAACGGCGGAGGCATCTGGTGGCGGAAGGGCCAGGAAGGCTGGACCGAGATGCAGAAGCAGGTCAACAACTGGTACCACTTCGTCTGGCTCAGCGGCGACAACATCTGCGAGCAGCACGTCCACAACATCGACGTCTGCAACTGGGCCAAGAATGCCCACCCGGTCGAGGCCAACGGCATGGGCGGCAGCGAGATGCGCCGCAAGCAGGCCGGCGGCCCGACGCAACTGTTCGACCATCACTTCGTCGAGTTCACCTATCCCGACGGCACGAAGATGTACAGCCAGTGCCGCCACGTCAGCAACGTCTTCAACCGCGTTGCCGAATACGCCTTCGGCACGAAGGGCAACGGCGGGATGACCGACAAGGGCGACGTGGCGGACGTCGGCGGAGTGCCCTTCAAGTTCGGCGACTACGATCAGGAGCACTTCGCCCTGGTCGAGGCGATCCGCAAGGGCACGCCCTATAATGAAGGCCACGTCGGCGCCACGAGCAGCTTCACCGCCGTGCTTGGCCGGATGGCCACCTACAGCGGCAAGCTCATCAAGTGGGACGAAGCGGTCGAGAAGGGTTCGGACCTCGCCCCGGGCATCGAGAACTTCACGTTCGAGAGCCCCGCGCCCGTCCAGCCCGACGAAGACGGCCAATACCCGATCGCCCAGCCAGGGCTCTACAATCCGTTTGCGTGATCCCCAGGGCCGTGATCGGCTTCAGGCGGAGGGCAATTCATGGCAACGCCCCAGGGTGCGCCGCTCAGCGGAGACCCTGGGGCGTTTGTCAAGCGGATTGCCGATGCGTTGATTTGCAGCGCGGACCCGGGCGGTCTGCGGCGGCGCTGCGGCGCGTTGCCGCGGTTCCCGGGCTGGAGCTTGGGAACCAGCAAGGTTGCCAGGCGGGGGCGGCATGCCGGCAGCCGGTCAGCGGAACGCGTCAGGCCACGTAGCGGATCGGACCACCGGGCGAGCGGAGGTCGAACAGCCCGAAGATTTCCGCCTGGGTCATCCCCAGTTTCTTGTGCCGTTGCTCGGCGCCGGAGAAGATCGTGTCGAACAGTTCGCGCTTCTCCTCGAGGACGAGATTGATCCGCTCTTCGATCGTGTCGAGCATGAGGAAGCGGGTGACGGTGACCGGTCCGGCGGCCCCGATGCGGTGGGCGCGGTTGACGGCCTGGTCTTCGATGGCGGGGTTCCACCAGCGGTCGAAGAGGAAGACATACTCGCAGAATTGCAGGTTCAAGCCCACGCCGCCGGCGCCGTAGCTGATCAGCAGCACGTGTTTGTCGGGCGAATGCCGGAACCTCTCGATGACCTCGCCGCGTTGCCCCGGCGGGATCTTGCCGTGGAACTCGAGCGGACCGAAACGCTCGAGCTGGCCGGAGAGCCGGCGCAGCGTGCTCACCCACTGGCTGAAGACGAGTGCCTTGCGGCCGCTGGCGGCCACCTCTTCGAGGTCGGCTTCGAGGCGCTCGAACTTGACGCTGGCGCCGGTCGCCGGATCGAAGTTGCAGATCTGCTTGAGCCGCAGAATCAGCTCGAATACATGCTGGATCGTCGCCTGATCGCCCATCTCGCCGATCCGAAGCACCCCTTCGTCTTCGGCCAGGCGGTAGGTCTCCTGCTGCTCCGGCAAGAGGGAAAGCTCGGCGTCGCGGAACATCTTGGGAGGCAGTTCGGTGAGGACCTTATCCTTGGTCCGCCGCAGCACGTAGTCGCTCACGCTGCGGCCCATCGTGCTCGGCTTCATCTCGGGCGAGAGGTGGCCGGGCACGAGAAACTCGAAGATGCCCACCAGGTCCTCGGCGCTGTTCTCCACCGGGGTCCCGGTCAGCGCCCAATTCCGCCGGCGGGCCACGGACCGGACGATCTGGCTGGTCGTGCTCCGCTGGTTCTTGATCCGCTGGGCTTCGTCGAGGACGGCCAGGTCGAATCTCAGCCGGCCCTCGGCCTCCGGGCCCCGGCCCTCGAACAACTCGCGATCGCGGAGCATCAGCTCGTAGTTGGCGATTTTGACCGGAACGTCGGCCAGTTGCCACTGCCAGTGGCGGCGGCGCTGATCGCCCTCGACGATCGCCACGGGGATCTCGGGCGCCCACTGATCGAACTCGCGCTTCCAGTTCGACACGAGCGGCTTGGGGCAGACCAGGAGCACGGAGCGGATCTCCCCGCACCGCAGCAGGAGCCGGATGGCCGTGATCGCCTGCATCGTCTTTCCCAGCCCCATCTCGTCGGCCAGTACGGCGGCCTGCCGCGCGTAGAGGAAGGCGATGCCCTCCATCTGATACGGGAAGGGGGCGAAGGGAAAGTCGAGCCAGCGTTCGGCAAGTAGCATCTCGAGCGAAGGTTGCAGGAGATACGCCAGCCGGTCTTCAAGCTTGATCACATCGGTCGGCGGGCGAACTCGAGTCGTGCTCCGCAGCGTTGCGCCCGGCGGCCGCGCCGCGCTCGATCCGGCGGTGGGCTGCTCGCCGCCGGCGGCCGCGAATCTGCCCGCCAGCGAGGCGGGCTCGCTGAACAGGAAGCTCCGTACCGGCACGCGCGGAGACTGGATCGGGATGCAGATTGTCTTCGGCCGCACGATGCCAAGCGGCAGCGAACGGGCCGGGACGGGCACGTCGCGCTGGATGGCGCGATTCCAGCCGGTTACGAACGGCTGGGGCGCCAACTGGAGGTCTTCGTGGTGGATCGCGGGCGGCTGATCCTTGATCCACCGCCGTCCACCCGTCGTCTCCAGACTCTCGAATCCATGGTTCATGCGAGTCACTGCCCCCCGCGGCGGGCTTCGTCGATCGCCGCGCGAATCCGATCGAAGGGCTCGGCCAGGTCCCACGACGCGGCGATTCGTTGGAGGTCTTCGACCAACTGGCCGCCGAGCGGCGTCCCCCCCGCCTCGACGGCGAGGTGCCGCTGGCCGATCGTGAATGCCTCCCGATGCGGCCCGGCGGCGACGTGGCCGCTGTCGGTCCGCCAAATCGGGGTCCGCGGATCGCCCGCTTCGGGCGACGGCTCGCACACGCCGGGTTCAACCAGGGCGACCGGCGGCGGGATGAATTCGCCAACCGAGAGCATCGGCTCGCTGTCGGTCAACACGACAAGGGGAATTGTTTTTGACTGTTCAAAAAGAGTCCGGCCAATCTGCTCGCCGTACAGGTACGGACGGAGCGTCGGCCCGTAGAGAATCTCCTGCGCGCGGTTTGCCTTGACCGGCGCGGTGCAGTGGAACTCCAACGGCCGGCCCATCCCGTTCAAGACGAGATATCCGCCGAACAGGCCGTGCTTTTGATCTTCGACTACCGTCAGGAAACCAAGTGATTGTCCGGATTGAGGTGGGGGGGGCGCCATAAAATTCTCTATCTTGCCTGCTACTCGCCTGTTGCACGTCTTCTCTGGAAGATTCCCCGGCATTCAGGTCGCCTCTCCGTACTTCGGGCGTCCGGTGGCACGGACTTTAACGGGTGGAGGACGGGACACGGTTTGCGCCGGCACCGCCTGGCGGGGAAGGCGGCTTGCCGCGAACCGGCCCGGATTGTCCATAAGCCGGGTGAGACAGGTGCGGCCCGGCACGGGAGACCGGAAGGTTGCGAATTGGGGATTGGTGCGGTTTGTCGGGGTTGCGGGGCATGTTCGCCGCGCAAAATGGTCGGCTTCCGTCGCAACTTGCTGGCCGAAGACTCGACTTTGCCGCCGGCTCGTGTCTATACTGGAAGATTGAAAGGAAAAGGTGTTATGAGTGAAAAGAACGGCCCGCACCCATCATATTTCAGCCAAATTGACGTTTCTCATGGTTCCCCCACGCCCATGGTGCCATCCGGGATGGCGATGTACGCGGAGATGACTGGCCTGTTGCGAGCGCTGCTGGCCGCCCAGGACCGTCAGAATGAGCTCATCGAGGAGATGGTCAACCAACTCGGCGCCGCTCAGCGGCAGCGCGCCGTGGAATTGGGTCAGTGGAAGCAGGCCAATCCCGGCCTGGCGCGAAGCTGCCGCATGGCGGCCGAGGCCCTCAGCAGGATCCAGACGGAGTACCTGGAGACGCTGACCGAGGAGATCGGCGACAACTTCGAGACCTTGCGCGACGGCGAGTTCATGCTCAACGAGTTCGTCGACCGCTTCGGTCCGCGAATTGCCCACTTGAACGGACTGCTCCAGGTCCTCTCCCAACTGAGCGCCACGCCCGACCCGTCGAACTCGCCCAACCGGCCCTAGCCGAGCCCGTCCGCGGAAAATCGCCGCGGGGGGCATGGGGACCAGTGTTCGACCCGCCCAGGCAGCCGCTGGATTGCCGCATATGCTGGCATTGGCGATCGCGGGGCTGCCGGGAAATCAGCGGTTCTTGGTCACAGGGACGTCCCATTCCTTGCCCGGAAATACGATCGATGTCATCTGGCAGGCTGCCTCGGATTCTACCGGTTCTGTTGATTCTCCTGATCGCCGCCTCGCGCGGCTCGGCGGTCGAGGCGGACAGGCACTCCTGGCCGCTGTTTCGCGCAGGTTCCCTGGCCCTCGGGGTCGCCCCCGGGAGCCTGCCGCAGAAGCTCGACGTGTTGTGGACTTTTTCCAGCGAGGGGGGGTGGTTCGAATCGACCCCCGCGATCGTCGACGCGAGCGTCTTCATCGGTTCCACCAACGGCAACCTCCACGCATTGCAGCTCGACTCCGGCAAGCAGCGCTGGGCGTTCAAGACGGACCTCGGTTTCAACGCGTCGCCGGCGGTCCGCGAGGGGCTGGTCTACATCGGCGACGTCGACGGCCGGTTCTATTGCATCGCCGCCGACGGCGGCAAACGCTGGCAGTTCGACGCCGGGGCCGAGATCAATTCCGGCGCGAATTTCTACAAAGACAAGGTCCTTTTCGGCTCGCAGGACGGGCTGTTGTATTGCCTTGACTCGGCGACGGGCAGGCTCGCCTGGAAGTACGAGAGCGAAGACCAGATCCGCTGTTTTCCCACGATCGTCGAGAATCGCGCCTTTGTGGCCGGATGCGACGCAAGGCTCCACCTGATCGACCTCGATCGGGGCGAACAGGTGGCGAACGTCGAACTCGAGTCGCCCACCGGATCGACGCCCGCCGTACTCGCCGACTTGCTGTTCGTCGGAACCGAAGGCTCGATCTTCTACGCGATTGACTGGAAGACCCCCAAGGTCGTCTGGCAGTTCGCCGCCGAGCGCCGCCGCATGCCGTTCCGCGGCTCGGCCGCCGCGACAGCCGCAGTTGTCGTTGTCGGCTCGATGGACAAGAATCTCTACGCGCTGGAGCCGAAAACCGGCAAACTGCTCTGGACGTTCCCCACCCGCGGCAGAATCGAGGGCTCGCCGGTCGTTGTCGGTCAGCGCGTATTCATCGGCTCGGGCGACGGGCGGCTGTATGCCCTGGACTTGAAGACAGGCCGCGAACTCTGGCACTATGAGACCGGCGGCTCGCTGATCGGGTCGCCCGCCGTCGTCGAGGGACGGCTCGTGATCGGAACGGACGACGGCAAACTGTATTGCTTCGGGGGGAAAGAGTAGCCGTCAGCCGTCAGCTATCAGTGATCAGCTATCAGTGATCAGCTATCAGTGATCAG
>JAAYCB010000492.1 GCA_012744395.1 Pirellulaceae bacterium | reverse complement strand
GTCTTCCGATCTGGTTCAGATGGTCAAGGACCTGATCGCCGACGGGGTGACGGTGAAGGTCTGCGGCACGTGCCAGGCCCGTTGCGGCATTCGCAAGGGCGAACCGTACTACGAGGGCGCGCAGAAATCCACAATGGCCGAGTTGTCACAGTGGGTGCGCGAGAGCGAGCAGGTTCTGACGTTCTGAGCTGCAAGCCAGCCGGCGAAAGGAAATCGTCAACATGCACGCACGGGAGATCCGAAACGGCATTGAGTACATCGCGATGGTGCACTGGGAACGGCGGTTGTTCGACTCGCTCATCCGGTTGCCCGATGGAACCAGCTGCGGCCCAAGGTCAGGTATGCGGCAATCGTCGGCTCCTACGCGTGGAGCAGCAAGGCTATCGAGCAGATCACCGAGTTGATCCCCAAGCTCAAGGTCGACGTCCTGGGGACGGCCCTCCAGTAAGGATACCCCGCAGGGGAGACCTTTGGGCAACTGGATGGCCTGGCCGCCGCAGTGGCCAAGGCGCATGGCGAGGATGAATTGGTAGCCGGATAGACAGAAGTGGACGGTTGTCGGCGAGATCAACATTCTCGACAAGACAACACAGACGGCACAGGAGTGCATCTGAATGTCGGACGAACAATCGAGCAGCGGTACTCAAGCCGCTGGCCAGCCGCCGCTGAAGCTCACAGCGCTGCGGAACTTCAAGGAAACGGATGATGATCTGGCGAAGATCATCGGCAGATGCTGGCGGATGCTATGGGCCAGCGAGTCGCCCGCTATTCCGCAGAGAATAAAGTATCGGTTGCGGGTTGTGCGAGCAGGTGTGCCCGGCGGTCTTTCAGATGGAAGGCAACGTGGCCAAGGTCAAGGCCGATCCCGTGCCAGCGGACCGGCAGGACCGTTGCCGAGAGGCCGCCGACTCCTGCCCCGTCGATGGGATTTCAATTGAAGAACAAGTGATACCAGAACCCAGCGGCCTGGAAACATGCCGCCAACACAAGAGAGGACTCATGCGCTATGAACATGTTTTGCTACCAGTGCGAGCAGACCGCAAAAGGGGCCGGCTGCACCGCCCACGGCGTCTGTGGAAAGGACCCGGAGACCGCCGCGCTTCAGGACCTGGTGATTCACGTCGCCGAGGGCGTTAGCCAGTACGCTCACCGGGCGCGGCCACTCGGCGTGACCCATCGCCCGGCCGACCTGTTTGTCGTCGAGGCCCTGTTCGCCACGGTGACCAACGTGGACTTCGATCCCCAGCGCGTTGCCGAGCTGATCCATCGCGGCGCGGCGAGCCGCAGCGAAATCAAGCAGGCGTACGCGTCGGCATGCCAGAAAGCCGGGCGGCAGCCCGAACCGTTGGCACAGGATGCGGCCATCGAGCCTGCCGATGATCTCGACGAACTGATCCGTCAGGGCGAACAGGTCACCATCCAGAAGCGAATCGACGCCCTTGGTGAGGACGTGGCGGGCCTCCAGGAGCTCATCACCTACGGTCTGAAGGGCATGGCCGCCTACGTCGACCACGCGCAGATTCTTGGTGTGGAAGACGAGGGCGTATACGCCTTCATCCATGAAGCGATGGACTTCCTGGCCGGTAATCCCTCCGACGTGGACGCCCTGGTTGGCATGGCACTGCGGGTCGGCGAGGTGAACCTCAAGGCCATGGAAATGCTCGATGCCGCCAACACTGGCACGTACGGCCATCCCGAACCGACCGAGGTTCGCGTCACCCCCGTCAAGGGCAAGTGCATCGTGGTCTCAGGACACGATCTCAAGGACCTCAAGATGCTCTTGGAGCAGACCGAGGGCAAGGGGGTCAACATCTACACACATGGCGAGATGCTGCCATGCCTGGCGTACCCGGAGCTCAAGAAGCACAAGCACCTCGTAGGCAACTACGGCGGGGCCTGGCAGGACCAGCGACAGGAGTTTGATGCCTTCCCGGGCGCGATCCTGATGACAACCAACTGCATCCAGAAGCCTAAGAACAGCTACGCCGGGCGCATCTTCACCACCGGCCTGGTCGCGTGGCCGAACGTCACGCACATCGGCGCCGACGCCAAAGGAAACAAAGACTTCACGCCGGTGATCGAGGCGGCGCTGGCGGCCCCGGGCTTCGAATCGGATGCCGATGAGAAGACCATCACGATCGGCTTCGCACGTAACACCGTCATGAGTGTAGCCGACAGAGTCATCGACGCAGTCAAGGCCGGTAATATCCGTCACTTCTTCCTCATCGGCGGCTGCGATGGGGCCAAGCCCGGCCGGAATTACTACACCGAACTGGCCCAGCAGGTGCCCGATGACTGTGTGATCCTGACCCTTGCCTGCGGCAAGTATCGTTTCAATAAGCTGCCTTTCGGCGACATCGGCGGCATTCCGCGCCTGCTGGACTGCGGGCAGTGCAACGACGCTTATAGCGCGATCCAGATCGCCGTGGCGCTGAGCAAGGCCTTCGACTGCAGCGTCAACGAACTTCCGCTGAGCCTGGTGCTGAGCTGGTACGAGCAGAAGGCCGTCTGCATCCTGCTGACGCTGCTACACCTGGGAATCAAGAACATGCGGTTGGGACCGACGCTTCCCGCATTTGTCGGCCCGAACGTCCTCAAGGTGCTGGTCGATCAGTTCAACCTCATGCCGATCAAGACGCCTGAGGAAGACCTCGCGGCCATGTTGGGATAGGTGCCATCACGGCGCTGGCTGGCACTGCTTCCGCATGCCGCGACAGCCCGGAGATGCCGTTGGTCAGCACATTACGAAACGGAGAGGCATACGATGAAGATCGTCAACGCCAAAGAGGCCCCCGGCGGCCCCAATCCACACAATGTCAAAGCTGCCCAGGTTTATGACAGCGAGCACGCCATGGTTGTCCACCTGACGCTCGAGCCCGGGCAGTCGCTGAAGCGTCACCTTACGCCGGTGGACGTGTTCTTCTATGTCCTGGAAGGCACCGGAATCGTTGAGGTTGGCGACGAGAAACAGACCGTCGGCCCCGATTCCTTGATCGACAGCCCGGCCCGGGTCCCGCACTGCTGGTACAACGAGGGCGACCAGACACTGCGCGTCCTGGTGGTCAAAGTCCCTCGGCCCATCGAGCAGACGCGGCTGCTGTAGGGCGACTTTGTCCGCGAGTTCGAAAACGATGCTGGTTCCGGAAGGGACTGAACCACATGAAGTGGATAATCGGTCTTGTCGTCATACTGGGGCTGGCCGCCGTGATGACCATGACGGGGCGTGGGGGCGGCAATTTCTACCTTCCGGTCCTGGTTGCCTGCGGCGTCCCGATGCACCAGGCTGCTGCCAGCGGGCAGTTCATTCTCTTGGCGACGGCAGCGGCAGCAACGCTGCTGTTTCACAAGAATCGAACGGTTGATTGGATACTGGCCCTGGTCATCGATCCCCCAACGGACATCATGGCGTTTGTCGCTGGTTATCTCTCGGCCTACGTCAGCGGGATCACCTTGAAACTTGTCATGGCGAGTCTGTTGGTGATAGCCGGGTTCTGCATGTTGATCAAAGTGAAGGACCGTCCCCTGGCATCCACAAAGCGAGTCGGTTTTTGGCAGCGCAAGTTCGGGGAGCGGTCAATGCTCTTCTGTCGGGGAGTGGGGATTGATTGCCCCTTCCCGTAAACGATCAGTTCGAAAACGCTGCTGGTCCCGGAAGCAACCCGGTTGTTGACCCGTTTCAACCTGTTCCCATGCGCAATAAGCTGCCGTTGCTGCAGATCTGCGACGAGAACTTCACGTAGAAGCAATCGTCGGCAGTCGAGTCGCTTTTCGGCGTCAGGATGGAGGTCCCGCCAATTTCAGACGGTCGAGTTGATATCAAGGCTTTTGGGTTTCGGGCGGTTGCCCTTGACATAGTGCGGGCCGTGGCGACAGAATGGCCCCCCAGTTGCCGAACAAGACGGAAGCAAGGAGACGAGTGTTTGGGCAGGCGGCATTTGCCATTTCCGTCGGATATCAACGCTCGACACTTATTCAGTTGGTGACTTGAGCTACCGAGGACAATGCGAATCTGGACCGTGGCAATCATCGGGACCGGCGTCTTGGGCGTCTTCCTGGTCCTTGGCCGGGGCGACAGCAAGAGCGATCGGTCCCCCCCGAATACTCCGCCCATCCCAAGAGTCTCCCTCCCCGCAATCCTGCAACTGGGCGGACAACAGGCTGCGCGATGCGCCACAGGTCCGATCTACCACCGCTTCGCGCAGATGACGATCCAACTCGACGGTCTGCCGGCAGAAGATGCCGACCGATTGGTGGTGACGGTCCAGCCGTTGTGGCCCGGGCGGCAGGAACGGGATTCGGCCCGTACGGAAATGCCGCGAGTCCGCATGACCCGCTGTAGCATCGATCGCGCCGAGGCGGTGCTGGGTCTGGAGTCCGATCACGGCCCAATGCCCGTAGGACCTTATTGTGTAGTCATTTACCACTGGCAGGAGGGAATCTTTCGCCAGATTGCCGAGCAGCCTTTCTTTGTCATTTTCAATGCTTTCGATCCGGTGGATCGTTCTGCCCACCACTGGCGGGCGGGAGTTTACCTGACCGACACCATGTACATGGCTCAGAAATCGGAAGAAGGAGAGCCGCGCCTGTACGATTGGCATTTGGGAATTCTCAGGGACCAGGTGTTTTGTCTGGCGATTCGAACGGTGGCGGGCTCTCGCGATCCCCGAGTGGCTGTGCAACGCGTCGCGGCGGCAACCGCTTGCCGCATCGAGGGCTTCTGGCCGGAGTTGGCTGCGGCCGACGGGCACGCGGGGGGCGGCGGGCGGGAAAGGACCGATGCGCCGGAAGTGCCCTCGTTCCGCTCCATTCCCCAGCGTCTCCGCAACGGCGAGCGCCGCGGACAGTGCTTCGATTATACGGCCCTGTCTGTCGCTTTGCTGCGCAGTGTCGGTCTCGTCGCGGCCGCTGCGAGCGTCATGGATCCCGACGTGACCGAACACCCGCAAGCTCCAAATCGCTATGTCTCCTGGAGCTATCATGTATGGACGGAGGTTTTCGTCGACGGGAAATGGCGGGCCATGGACGTCGCTTATCTCGCCCCGGTCCTCCGCGAAGGCATTTGCTGGAATTGTGATCCCGGATTACAGCGATTCGATGGCCCCTGGTTCACCCGAATGATAGGCGACGAGTCGCGAGTGTACCGCCAAAAAGGACGGCAAATTGCCGACGTGACGAGTCGATACCGGCGGAACTGACCACCGAAACGGTCTCTTCCCGCCATCCTCGGCAGCCGTATATTTATAGTGATGCTGCTGGTTCGATCATTGTGCGCCGTGACAGGGTCAAGCATGGTTTCCAAGGATATTGCCAAGGGGGCAAACGTTGGCACAGTGGACGACGCGGCCGACCCGCGGGTCTACTTTGCCGCCGAGCGGACGTTGCTGGCATGGGTGCGAACGGGACTGGCACTGATGGGGTTCGGATTTGTCGTTGCCCGGTTCGGGCTGTTCCTCCGCGAGATAGCCGGATCGCACGCCGAGCCCTCGCCCCGTGAGAGCGAAGTGTCGCTTTGGATCGGCGCCGCGCTGGTAATCGTGGGGATGGCCGTGAACCTGTTTGCCGCCGCGACACACTGGCACACCGTTCGACGTTTGGATCGAAACCAGCCGCTTCATTTCCGTCCGCTGTCGTTTGGGGTGATGGTGGCCCTCGCCCTTTCGCTCATCGGGTTGGTGATGGTCGTCTATCTTCTCTTGGGACTGCACACCACATGAGGCTTAAGATCCCGGCGCGAAACTACGACCTAGCACGCCACAGCCACAGCCAGGTGAAAGGGCAATGGCAAGTCCGAGTAATAGGCGGTGAGCGGGAAGTGTGTTCTTTGTCACGAAGGCGACTGATGGGCAGGTGAAAAGTCTGAAATCTTGGGGAAAATCTGGTCTCACCCGAGTTCCGAGATTACTATCAGCGCGGCAAGGGAATTCTCTGGCGTCGAGTCGTTGATCCAGACAGCGTCTTCGGCGACCCGCTCAACTGGCCTGCTCCCCAGGCAGTCGCCACGGGCCGTCGGATCACGATTGATGGGGGCAACGCGAACGCCACCGCGATCAGCGGCACCCACTACGTCGCGTTCTACTCCGGCAAGGCCCCGGACACGGCGATCCTCGTATCCGTGCTGCCGGCACCGACGGCCGGGAATTCGCCTCCCAGCCCCGCGCCCCCCACTGGCCGGTTTTCAGGCGCCCCGTGACAGTCCCGGCAGCCTCGATCGCTGCTGGGATCGAAAACGTCTCGGAGCGACCCGTCCCCGGGAGGACAAGCGGAAATGCCGGTCTGCGGAGCGTGTTGCAGGCGCTCGGAGCATCCCGCATTGCCCAGCGCGGTCGACTCGCCGGTGTTCAGCGCCGCTGGCCGCTTGCTGGAAACAAGCCCGACAAGTCCCGCCCCACAACGTAGAGCGGGTCTTCCGTCAGTTCCAGCGCCCCCAGGCCGGCCAGCCGGTTGCCCATCGTGTCGAAGACCTCGGCATCGGCCTGTTGGAGCTTGATCTCCTGGCCGCGGCCGGTGTCCCAGGCGATCGCCAGTTGGCCTTCGGGCGCAGCGAGGAGCACGGCCCAGGCCCCGTCGCGCTGCCAGACCGCGCGCGGCTCCGCCCCCGCGGTCAAGCGTGAAAACACGGCCGCGGCCACCACCCCGCGTTTCGGGGCGAGACCGTGCTTCTGGTGGCGAATCAGGCCGAAATTGTCCTCGTTGTATTGCGTGTCGAGACCGTCGTTTTTGAAGTCGTACCAGTACACCTTCTCCACGACTTCGATCGACCGCAGCAGGGCCAGGGTGCGGACCAGGTAACGCGCCTGCGTCCGCTCGTCCACGCCCCGCTCGTCCGCGTGTGTCGGCCAGCCGATCTCGGTGACCCAGAGCCGGGCCGGCCCCCCTTCCGCCTCGACCATCGCGGCGACGGTGCGAATCTCGCCCACCAGGTCGGTCTCCTCCGGCGCGCGGGGATAGCGGTAGCCGTGGACGGAATAGGCGTCCATGGACCCGGCGCCGGCGGAGCGCACCATCCCGCGAATCTGCTCGAAGTGGTGGCCGCTATGCTCGCCGCCGAGGCCGACGACGGTGACCTCCCCGCCGCCGCTCGCATGGATCGCCCGATACGCCGCCCGGAGCAGCCGGCCATAGCGCTCGGGCGTGTTTTCGCCCGGCCTGCCGCGCATGCCGCAGCCGATCGTCCACTCGTTCCAGACCTCGAAGTCGCGGACTTTGCCGCGGAGCATCCGCGCCATTGCCGCGGAGTACTCCGCATAGGCGGCCACCGCCGCGCTGGAATTGGGGAAACCACCGTCATCATAGAGACGATTGCCATAGTCGAGGATCAGCAGCGGGTTGAGCCCCAGCTTCTCCGCCCTGGCAACGAACTCGGCGCCGTCGGGGGGAAGCGCGTAACGGCCCGGCTCTTGCTCGACGCTTGACCAGGGAATCTCGTCGCGAAACTCGGTCAGCCCGTAACGGGCGAGCAGGTCCATACACTCCAGGGGATAGGCCGCGCCGCGGAAGTGGCAGCCCATGCCCACGAACGGGTTGCGCTGCGCGGCATGCGGCAAGACGGCCCAGGAGAACAACCGGGCGTCGGCATCGCGACCGCCGCGGACAAGCTCGATGCGGCATTCGAAGTAGCCCTGCTCGGGGCTTGTCCGCGAGATCAACGTCTCCTCGGCCGCCCCTTGCCCGTTGGCGATCGTGCGCCCGAAATAGTCGCAAATCTGCCAGCGGATGCCGTCGCCCTCCCCCTTGGCCCGGATGCGGATCGTCTCTCCCGGCAGGTAGACCCTGCCGAGTCGGGCGCCGGATGTTTCGATCGCCAGCACGTGCGACTTCTCGATCGGCTTGAAAAGACCCACGCCGTCGATCCACAGCGCGCCCGAGCCGACGTATCCCCGCTCGGGCCGATCCGCCACAATCGAATACAGTTCAACGGGGTAATCGAGCTTTCCGTTCCCATCGCCGCCCCACGACAATCCTTGCGGCTCGAGCGCTGCCGCGGTGAACGACCAGCCATCGCCGCCGGATCGGGGCAGGTTGAGCTGGTGCGTTTCGCCGCTCCTGTCTCGGATGCGGAGTCGCAGCGCCAGCGGGCGAGCGTCGAAGCGGTACCAGAACCCCAAAACCGCGCCGGGCTGGCTGATTTTCACTCCGGGGCCGAACTCGACGTATTCGAAGTCCGGCTTGCCGGCGAAACGGTAATCCACGCGCAGCGCCTGCCGGCCCTCGCGCGCCACCGCGTCGACCGCCGCGGCCGCTTCCGCCTGCTGGATGCCCCGGCGGCACGCCCAGCCGCCCGGGCCATCTTCGAAGCCCTCGACGATCCGCACCAATTCAAACTGTCCGGCCAGCAGCCGCGCCGCCTCGGGGCAGCAGACCGGCGTCCACGTGGCGGCCGACGTGGCGGCGGGAAGACCGCAGACCGACAAGATAGCGGCCAATCGAAACGGGAATTCCATCGACTCTTGCCTCGCTCACTTGCCGGACGTCTCGTCCCCGATCCACGCCAGATAGTCGCCGCTGCCGGCGGCGATCGGCAGCGCGACGATCTCCGGCACCTCGTAGGGATGGCTTGCGCGGATCTCCCGCTCGACCGCTTCGTAGAGCGCGCTGCGCGTCTTCGCACTCAATTGCCACTCCTCGGCCGATTCGATCTTGCCCCGCCAGCGGTAGACGCTCGTGATCGGGCCGGCAATCTGCACGCAGGCGGCCAGCCGCTTCTCGACCAGCCGATCGGCGATCCGCCGCGCGTCTGCCTGGCCTGAAACCGTCGTGACCACTTGAAGATAATCGCTCATCCGCATCATCCGCAATCCGGCGGGGATCGTGACCGCTATTTCTGACCGCGCGGCTTGTCCTCGCGATTCTTCCGCAATTCCTCGACCGTCTGGCGGAGTTCGTCGACCCGCCCCTTCAGCTCGTCCAGCCGTTTCTCCAGTCGGCCGTCGCGCTCCAGCGAAAAAGGAGCGAACGCCTCGCCGCCCAGCGGCAGCCGGCCGATCGCGCCGGCCTTGCCCAGCATCCGTTCCACATAGGGGCGAAGATCGTCGGGCAATGCGGACAGGTCGTCTTCCTTGACGTTCCACGTCTGATCGCCGCGGGTGACGGCGATCTCGGCCGGTTGCTCCCCTTCCTTCTGAATCTTGATTGTCACGTTCTTCGGCAGCTTGGCCGCGCCCGCGTCGCCCGGCCCGTCGCCGGTGATGATCGCGCCGGGGTGCCAGAATCGCAAGCGCATCGAGGGGCGGCCCCCCTTGCCCGGCTCCCACTGCTTCATGAAGTCGTAGAACTTCTGCCAGTCTCCGGAGGGCGAGAAGGCGGCGTCAGGCCCCGGCGCCTCGACGGGCGGCCGCTTCTCGGGCGTCACCTCGACGCTCTTCTGCTCTTTGCCGCGGACCAGTTCCACCTTGAGCGCGCCCTCCTTGACCGCGTCGACCGCGTCGATCAGGTCCTGGACCTTGGTCAGCTTCTTCTCGCCCGCCTGCGTCAGTACGTCGTACTTCTCAATCCCCGCCTTGGCCGCGGGACTCTTGTCGACAAGCGCCTCGACCAGAATACCCACGTCGTCGGCCAGCCCGAGGTGAAACCGCAGTTCCGGCCGCACAACGGTGCACTGAAGGCCGATCCAATACTCGCTCGGCTTGACCGGCATCCGCTCGCCGGCCACCTGCCACCCCCCCGGCGGGAAACTGCCGGCTGCCGGGACCGCCGGCGGAGGCATCATCGCGCCGTCGCCGCCGATTCCGCCAAACGGCGTCAGGAAAGTCGGCGGGGGCATCTGTCCCGGCTCGGGCGGCGGCGCTTGGCCAGCCTCCTGCCCCAGGGCGACGCCGGCAGCCAGCAGAGTCAACACGCAGCCCAAAACGACTGCGAACCATCGAGAAACGACACCGCTCATAAGAAACACCTCCTTACATGCCTACCGAAACGCTGTTGAGAGACTGAAATTCGAACCCCTCCGCTCTCCGCTTTCCGCTCTCCTATTGATAGTCGCGGTTGCCGACGTACTGTAGTTGGACTTCATCGACCGGGAACACCACCGGCCTGCCGTCTTCCGTGATGTAGGGAATCACGTGCCGCTGCCGCCGGACTTCGTGTCCCCGTTGCTGGAGCGATTGAACGACGCTCTCCGGGACGGCAAAGGGGACGCTGCTGAGCCAACCTTTGTCGAGTTTGGAACGAGACGACACGGGCAATTCGAGCAACGCAGAATCGCCGGCCGCCGCCTCGGGCACCGGAAGCGTGACATATTGGTAGGGGGCTGCTTTCCGCGGGGCGGCCTCTCCGCCCGAGTTCGCTGCGGGGCCGGTCTTCCTGGGCGGCTGCACCGCGCCCGTGCCGGCGAACTGATTGGGCGAGGCGTGCGGGGCGGGCGTCTTGAGCAGATTGTCGATGCCGAGGCCCAACAGCAGGGCGAGCAGAAAGCTGGCGGCCATCGCCAGGGGCGTGCCAAGCCGCCGCGCGGCGCGGCGGCCGCGCTCCCGCCGCGTCGCCGGCCGCGGAGCCTGCTCGGGAGTCTTCGCGAGCAACTCCCTCCAACTGCCAGCCTCCAGAAAGGCCAGTGCGCAGCGCCGCCAGCCGTCGCGCGTCGCGTCCAGGCTCAAGAGCAGTTCTCGCCGCTCCTGCTCGTTCAACTCGCCATCGACCAACATATCCAGCGTGGCATCGTCGATCTTTGGGAATTCCGGTGCATTCATGGCTCACTTGCCGCCGGGGCGTGCCGGCGATCACGGGTTGAAATCCTGCCGAGATTCGGTCGTCCGTTCAACGTTCGCCAATTCCCTTCTCAGCCGCCCCCTGGCGCGATGCAGCCGGGCCTGGACGGCGCTCTGACTGATCCCCAAATGCTCGGCGATCTGTTGGTAGCTCCAGTCTTCCGTGTATTTCAGCCAGAGTATTTCCGCATCGCGCCGCGGCAGCCGGTCCAGGGCCGTGCGAACCAGCTTGCGGCGTTCATCGGCCAGCAGCCAGTCGAGCGGGTCGGGAGTGCGAACGTCGGCCTCGTCCGGTTGCGTGGCCCGGGCATAGTTGCCCGCCAACTTGCGCCGCCTGCCGGCCTTGCGGCGGTAGAGCAGCGACTGCGTAACCGCAGTGCGGTAAAGCCACGGAGCCACCTTGGTGGGGTCCTTCAGTGGACTCTTCTGCCGGATGGCCGCCAGCGAGACCTCCTGAAATACCTCGTCGACCGCCTGGGGCTCCCCCACCCGCGCATAAATCACCGTTCGCAGCCAGCGATCGTGTTCCGCCAGTGCGGCTGGCCAGTCGACGGTTCGGGGGGTGCCGGTTGGAGCCACACGGACGCCTTTGGTGGACTTCATGACTAGGAAGATGGTTGCCGCGAGGGGCCCGCTTGTTACGCGGGCTGAAAAAAAAGTTTTCCCAAGACGCGACCTCCGGTTATAACACATTTTCACGCATGGAGTTACAGCGTATGGACATTTCAATGGACTGGATCGATCCGCCGCTGGCAGACCTCAAGGGCCGGCGTTTGCTTCGCCGGCCGCGTCCCTGCGCGACCAGCCGCAGGGGGGGGGCCCCTGATCGTCAGCGGCGGGGCTGTTCGGCATGGATTGCGGCTTGGCGCGGCTGTCCCGGGCGCCCGAGCCCCCATTGACCCGCACCGTTGCGGGATTACAATGGGAGTTTCACATCGGCGGGGCGTAGCTCAGCCTGGATAGAGCGCTGCGTTCGGGACGCAGAGGTCGCTAGTTCAAATCTAGTCGCCCCGATTTGATGTAAGCTATGCTTTAACAAGGGATTGCGTCGCATGCGGCGCGGTCCCTTGTTTTGCTTTTGGCCCTTGGTGATACCTTTCGAGATGCCTTTTTGGTTGCGTTTGGCACAATCGACGTTATGTTTTGACCTGGCCATCCCAGGATCTTCAGTAGTCTGTTCTTGCCAGCCATCAGGAAGAAAGAGGAGGCGGCCTATTGCCCCTTCTGTTCCGCTATGCCGATCCGGCGATCGAGGTTCTTTCGAGGATCCTTGCCTTGCGGATACCCGTTACCGACCCTTCTGAGCACAACATCTCTTGTATTTCTTGCCGCTACCGCACGGACAAGGATCGTTCCGTCCCACTTTGTGTGTTCCCTCCGAAGAATCGCCGTTCGTGCGGTGGCCAGGCGGCAAAGCCTCGGCGAGATGCGGCAAGTCCTCCAGCGGGAGTCCGGCCGGCCGGAATCGTGCTTCTGCCTGACTTGGATTGAGTCCGAACCGAACCGGACTGCCGTCGTGGTCTTCGGCTTCTGGATCTGCTCAAGCTGTTCGCGCACACGTCCGGCTTCTTCGTCCTTGCCGGTCTCCTCATAAAGAAGCAGTAGACGGTCCAGCAAGAACTCCCTGTCGTCAACGTCGGGCGACGCCAGCCCTTCCAGAAGGATCTGCTCGGCGCGTGCCGCGTCCCTGTGATCCACCTTGGCGCACAGCCCGTGGCTGTCCGACCAGGCCGCCCAGACTGATCCCGCGCCGCTTGCTCTTCCGCCATCCGGATAATTGCCATAGATGACATGTGCATCATTGGTTTGTCGCCATTCTTGCGACAGGGTTCAGGGGTCGATGTGCTGCCAGAACTCTGCATCGCTTCGGTCCGTTGCGTCGATCTGCCGGGCCGTCTTACCGGCCACGCCCCAATAGTCGCGGTGAAAGGCCTGCGCTCCCTAGTGTCCGACCGGCATCCCGTCCACGTACAGGACCAGTTCGGCATTGTCCTGATCGCTGTTGACGCCGCGCCATGTCCAGGCGATAGGGTACCACAGTCCGTCGCCGACTGCCGTCTTGGTCTCCAGCGTGACGCGTTCCTGCCCCTTCTTCGGATAGAAACTGGCAGTAAGGCGGTTGCCGTCGTCCCAGATGTTCCGGCGGTTGTGCAGCCAATTCGGCGGCTCACCGCCATAGAGGCAGAACAACGCGTGCCGGATCCTGGTGTGCATCATTGGCGCTGCTGGCTGTCTTCAGTCCTTGACTAGCTCGGTAAGCGTCCGCATGGCTGGGCCCGTCCGTCCGACTGCCCTGGATTATGGGCAGAACTGCCGTCCATGCATGCAAGCGGTGCGGGCAGAACGCAGGAAAACGGGAGGAAGTCGCCATCAAGGAGCGCCTCTCTCGCGAACCTGGCCTGGTGGCGCGATGCGCGGTTCGACGCGTAGCGCCCCTTCCATCGCCGCGACGACCGTGTTCACCGGGTCGAGCGGGCTCTCCGGGACGGTGATCTCCAGGACTCCGTCTTCCTGCCGCAGCGGCAACCGATCTGCCGGATTCGCCACCAAGGCAGCGGACCTCGCCGCGGTCCGCAAGCCGCGGAGTCTCAGCCGGCGGTCACCGAAACCGTCTTGTTCACAGCAGGGCCGAAGAGTTTCCGCCCATCTTTCGGTTCAGGATCAAGTGCGGGCGCAGCGTACGTTGCGCCGACCAGTAGGAGAGACACAACACACGCCGGTAGTCTTCGCATGACGATTTCCCCTCGCCACGACTTATCGCCGTGGAACATGAAGAGAATAAGCACAGACACTGTTCGATCGTATGCTCACGTCGCTTACTTCAAGCTCCGATCCAATCGTGACCTGTTGGACCACACTGCGATCGGCTGTGCCACCATCCTGTTTCCCTGCCTCTTGGGCATCCAATCGGCCAAAGCTGAACGACGGGCCGAACACGGCACGCTTCTCCGGGACCGTCCGTTTGCGGGCACCCGAGCCGGGGTGTATATTGAACGGCCCCGCCGGGCATCCTGCACCGACGCCGTCCTTCCAGCCGATTTAACTCCTACCAGACTGGCATGCTGCCAGCAAAGGAGCCGTGTCTCCTTTGGAAAGGAAGCACCCCAGAGATGAAAGCCCCTGCAATTCTGCTGGCCGTTGCGGTTTCTGTCCTGCAGTCTGCCACGGCGGCGACCGATGCCGCGGATACGGTTGCATTGGAAAACCGGGTCCTGCGTCTGGTAGTCGAGCAGGCGCCCGCACCCTTCATCGAGCGGCTCGTCCACAAGGCGAGTGGGCAGGCGTTGGTTGCGTCCCCGACCTCGAAAAGCCTCTTCTCGATCGCCTTGACCAACCAAGACGGCGACCGCGTGACGCTCGATAGCACGACGGCAGGAACGTCGAATGTGGCCGTGACGAAGACCGGCGCAACGAGCAAGGCCGTCATCGCGTATGGCGCCTTCCCGGCGCCCGGCGTCAGCGTGGAAGTCGCGGTGCTGTGCGACGAACAGGACCCGTTGACGTTGTGGACGATACGCGTGAAGTGCCCGGCCGGTTGCCGGGTGAAGGCCGTCCGCTTCCCGCAGGTCCTCGCCGTGCCAACCATCAGCGAGGGCGACGACGATTGCCTGGTGCTGCCCGCACTGTCCGGCACGCTCATTGAGAACCCGGCGAAGAACTGGCGCGACGGGTTCGGCGTGACGTTGGGGTATCCCGGCAACCTCTCGGCCCAGTTCCTGGCCTACCAGGACCGGTCGGCGGGCCTCTACCTGGCGGGGCGCGACACGGAGGGCCGCCCGATGTCGCTGGGCGTGTCGAAACGCGTCGAAGGCTTTCTCTGCTGGCACGCGTATACCGTCGTGCCCGACGACGGAAGCGACCGCGACGGCACTTGGGAGAGCCCCTACCCCGTGGCGGTGGGCGTGACCCAAGGCCGCTGGTATGACACGGCCGATCGATACAAACAATGGGCCGTACTGCAACCGTGGTGCGAGAAGACCCTTGTTCAGCGAGACGACGTGCCGGCGTGGTGGAAGGAGGGGCCGGACGTGCATGTCTGCGAGGTCCGTACCTACGATCGCGAGCGGACCTGCTCCGGCTCCTACTACCCGAAGCTCCGCGAATATCTCCACACCTTGCGCGACAAGATCGACGGGCCGGTCGTTGCCATGCTCGCCGGGTGGGAGAACCACCGCCGCTGGACCGCCGGCGCTTATTTCCCGATCTTCGATGAGGACCGCGCACAGCAGGTCCTCCGGCAACTCCGCGAGGACGGTATCCGTCCCTTCTTCTTCCTCTCCGGCATGTTTTACACGTACTGGAACGAGGGACGCGACGCCGCCGAGATTCCGGCCGCCGAGCAATACGGCTCGTCCTACGTCGTCGACGAGCAATCCGGAAAACCGAAGGAGTATGTGCTCAACGAATCCAGCCCGTCGGGCGAGTGGCGGCGCCATTCCTACCAATTCTGCCCCGCCGCCCCGCAGACCGCCGAGTTCTTCTGCAACGTGATCGACCAGGCGCATGCGCTCGGAGTCGATGTGCTGCAAATGGATCAGACGGTCAGCGGTGCGGGCGGCGCCTGTTGGTCCGCCGGGCACGGTCACGCACCGGGGGAGGGAGTCTATCAGAGCCTCGCCTTCTGGGACTTGCTCGACACGATGCGCCGCCACGGCAAGGGACTGTCGCCCGACTTCGTTCTGTTTCATGAAGAACCGCACGAGCAGTTGATACAGCATCTCGACGGCTTTCACGTCCGCGAGTATTATGAGAAACGATGGTACCGCGGCTATCCCGGCGCGGTCGGCATCCCGCTGTTCTCTTACCTCTACCACGAGTTCGCCGTCGGCTATGGGGGCGACAGCGCAGGTCTGAGCGCGGGCGACAGCCGCTGGAACGTGCGCTGTCACGCGATGAATCTGGCCGCCGGGCGCACGCCGGGCGGCGCGGTCTGGTCCGCACCGCAGAACATGCTCGACGCCCACCCGGACCAGATTGCGATGATCCGCAGCCACTGCCGCCTGTTGAAGACTCGGGCAAAGGACTTCCTGATGCTCGGAACGATGCTGCATCCCTACGAATTGACGGTGCCGCAGGTGGAAGTCGCGATCTCCGTGCGCCGAGGGGACCAATGGGTCAGTGAATCCATGCCGACGCCGGCCATCCTGACCAGTTCCTGGCAATCGCCGGACGAGCGGATCGGCCACTTGTTTGTGAACGTCGCGGAAACGCCGCAGCCACTGAGCGTAGACCTTGACACCCGCAACGCGCCGGCCGGGGCGTCGTACGACGGCCAGGTGTGGCGGTCCACCGACGATGGCGGGTTCCGTCCCCTGTGGCATGGCCAACGTCTGCCGATGGACTTTTCCACCGAGTTAAAGCCGGGGGAAGTGGTGTTCGTGGCCGTGACCCTGCAACCATAATCGTGCGCCGGTTCTCCGGTGTTCGGGTTGACATGCAAGGGTGCTCACAGGGAACAACAAAACGCTGGGTCCCTTGTGGACAGTCCAGTCAACGCAACGGGGTCAACAAGGCTACTCCGCGGCCGCAGCCGCCACAGATTCGATGAGCACGCCGAAAAGGGTCGGCCTCCGATGCCGCACTCTGCAGGTGGAGGTCGCTGATCCCGTTGCGCGTCGGGAACACCCGTGGTGAGCATGGCTCGATTGTCGGCTTGTCGCAAGAGGCAGGCGATCGTCTTCGAGGCCCGATCACTTGTGGCTGTTCGACAACCGATGCAAAGAGGGTCATGAGACCCGTACCGGCTATTCTCTCCGCGACACTTGTTGTCAACCTTTGGTTGACCTGCCTTGCGACCTCGCTTCAGCAGCCGGTATTTGCCCAGCGAAAAACTGCTGGCCAGCAAATCGATCGACTCGGCCCGGTCTTCCGGATATCGGCCTGGCCAACCGATCATTCAAAACGCAGACATCAATAGGCGAAACCTTGGGGCGGTCCGTGCGTTTCATAAGCAGGGAATGACCCGAAAGGTCTGCCAATCATGGTCCCTTCTTCCCGTTCAGAAGGTCTCTTGGATGCAGCGAACGACTTCAGCCCTGGCCTTGGCGGTCTTCCTGACCGGCGTGGTTGGCGCCCGCGAGCGCGCGATTGCCGAGCCTGTCAATCAGGTGGTTCCAGCGGACACCGGTGTCCAGGCCGCGGAGCGTGCCTCGGGGCCGAATGACTTGCCTCCAACTCCCGAGCAGATCTTGCGCCGGATGGCCGACTTCTATAGGGGCGTTCAACGATTCCAGGTGGATATCTGTCGGACGATGCGAGCCGACTTGCAGGGACAGGTTGAGAACCTCAGCGAGCAGATGACGTTGGCCATCCAACGGCCGAACCGGCTCGCGTGGCACGTGAAGAACGAAGGCCAGCGGATCGACGTGCTGAGCGACGGCACGAACCTGACGATTCATGCCGCCGAACTGAAGCAGTATACCCAAGAGAAGGCTCCGGCGTCGT